>JALOTE010000041.1 GCA_025458045.1 Rhizobiaceae bacterium | reverse complement strand
GGCGATCTATCAGCCGGTCTGCGCCGTGCGCGGCGACCGCCAGCGCACTTTCGGCAATGGCTGCGAGGCCAATGCGCAAGGCTGGCGCGTTGTCGCCCAGGGCGAATGCGGCGGCAACAATGCGGGCCGGCCCGATCCGGGCGGGCCGGGCGGGGACACCGATGATGGCGGCACCAATGGCGTCGATTTCGGCCCCGGCGACACCGAGCCAGCCCAGCCCGGCGGACCCGATCTGGGCACGCCGACCAAGGCCTGCACGCGCGAATATGCGCCCGTCTGCGCCACCAAGGGCGGCGCGACGCGCACCTTCGGCAACCAATGCTCGGCGGAAGCCGTGGGCTGGAACGTGATCAGGCGCGGGGAGTGTTGAGGGGCTGCCCCGTTCCTTCCTCACCCTTCGAGTCTCGCTGCGCTCGCACCTCAGGGTGAAGATGTGGCATCCAAAGGGTGAGGATCTGGCAGCGATCCCATGTGATTTCCGGGGTCGCAAAGAATTGGCGCCCGTTACTCCGAGGTGAGGCGCCCTTCACCCTGAGGTGCGAGCGCAGCGAGCCTCGAAGGGCGAAGGATGGTCAAACAAAAGACCATGGCTACCGCCCCGGTCGTCCCGTTTTCCCCGGCCGGCGCTTGCGCTTCGCCTCGTCGCTTGCGTCTTCGTAGCTGCCTGCGCCGGGCTTGGCGCGCAGCAATGGTTTTGACGGATCATCCGACCCGAAAATCGGTTTACCCGTTGCCTTGAAGCCCTGCGGCGCGCGCGGCTCCTCGGTGCGGCCGACGGTCATTTCATCCAGCGTGTTGCGGCGGAAATAGGTGGTTGATCTCTCCCCTTGGGGGAGAGATGTCGCCGCTTGCGGCGACAGAGAGGGGCTCTTTGCGCGTGCCGAGGCACCCCCCTCCTGTCGCTGCGCGACATCCTCCCCCTCAAGGAGGGAGGTGGGCGCTTCATGCCGTAGGCGTCCGCCCGCTTCATCCGGCAGGCGGCCGCCTTTCGCCATCGCCTTCACTTCGCCTGCGGCATCCTGCACGCGTTTGCCGCGCGCCTTGTCGCGCCGCGCGTCCTGCGTGTTTTCCACGCCGGTGTCGCGCGCCAGCGGGTCGTCCGCCATTTCCAGTTCCAGCGCCTTCAGCCGCTTGATCTCGTCGCGCAGGCGGGCGGCCTTCTCGAAATCGAGGTCGGCGGCGGCGTCGCGCATCTGCTTTTCCAACGCGGCGAGATGCGTCTTGAAATTGTTGCCGACGAGCGCGCCTTCGCTCGCCGCACCCTTGCCCTTGATGTCCACGCGGACATGATCGCGCTCATAGGGGCTGTCGAGAATGTCGGAGATATTGGCCTTCACCGATTGCGGCGTGATGCCGTTGGCTTCGTTCCATGCCGCTTGCTTGGCGCGGCGGCGGCTCGTCTCGTCCATGGCGCGCTGCATCGAGCCGGTGATCTGGTCGGCATAGAGGATGACGCGGCCATCGACGTTGCGCGCGGCGCGGCCGATGGTCTGCACCAGCGAGGTTTCCGACCGCAGGAAGCCTTCCTTGTCGGCGTCGAGAATGGCGACAAAGCCGCATTCCGGAATGTCGAGGCCCTCGCGCAGCAGGTTGATGCCGACCAGCACGTCAAACGCGCCAAGCCGCAAATCGCGCAGGATCTCGATGCGTTCCAGCGTGTCGATGTCGGAGTGCATGTAGCGCACGCGCACGCCCTGTTCGTGCAGATACTCGGTGAGGTCCTCGGCCATGCGCTTGGTAAGCACGGTGACAAGCGTGCGGTAACCGGCGTCTGTCGTGGCGCGGATTTCGCCCAGCACGTCATCGACCTGGCTTTTCGCCGGGCGCACTTCCACCAGCGGGTCGATCAGGCCGGTGGGGCGGATCACCTGTTCGGCGAAGACGCCGCCCGCCTGCTCCATTTCCCAATTGGCGGGCGTGGCCGAGACGGCGATGGTCTGCGGCCGCATCGCATCCCATTCCTCGAAGCGCAGCGGCCGGTTGTCCATGCATGAGGGCAGGCGGAAACCATATTCGGCGAGCGTCGCCTTGCGGCGGAAGTCACCGCGATACATGCCGCCGATTTGCGGGATGGTGACATGGCTTTCGTCGATGAAGACGATGGCATTGTCGGGGATGTATTCAAACAGGGTCGGCGGCGGATCGCCGGGGCGGCGGCCCGTGAGATAGCGCGAATAGTTTTCGATGCCCTGGCAGGACCCCGTCGCCTCCAGCATCTCTAAGTCATACTGCGTGCGCTGGGCGAGACGCTGCGCTTCCAGCAGGCGGCCCGCGCGCTCCAGTTCGGCCAGCCGGTGCTGCAACTCCTCCTTGATCGATTTCACGGCTTGATTGAGCGTCGGCCGCGGCGTCACATAGTGGGAGTTGGCATAGATTTTCACCGACTTCATTTCGCCGGTTTTCGCTCCCGTCAGCGGGTCGAATTCGGTGATCGCTTCCACCTCATCGCCAAACAAGGTGAAGCGCCACGCGCTGTCCTCAAGGTGGGCTGGGAACAGTTCGATCGTGTCGCCGCGGACCCTGAAACTGCCGCGCTGGAAATCCATCTCGCGCCGCTTGTATTGCTGCGCGACAAGGTCGGCGAGCAGCGCGCGCTGGTCGATGCGGTCTCCGACCGAAATCTGGAACGTCATCGCGGTGTAGGTTTCAACCGAGCCGATGCCGTAAATGCAGGAGACGGAGGCCACAATGATCGCGTCATCGCGCTCCAAGAGCGAGCGCGTGGCCGAGTGGCGCATGCGGTCGATCTGCTCGTTGATCGAGGATTCCTTCTCGATATAGGTGTCTGTGCGCGGGACGTAGGCTTCCGGCTGGTAGTAGTCATAGTAGGAAACGAAATACTCCACCGCATTGTCGGGAAAGAAGCCCTTGAACTCGGCGTAAAGCTGCGCGGCCAGCGTCTTGTTCGGCGCAAGGATGACGGCCGGGCGCTGCGTTTCCTCTATAACCTTGGCCATGGTGAAGGTCTTGCCGGAACCGGTGACGCCAAGCAGGACCTGAGTGCGTTCGCCGGATTGCTTTTCCGCCAGGCCATCCGGCCTGCCGTCCGTACCCAGGCTGGCGCTCGCCGTTCTCGCTTGCCCTGCCACGGAAGGGGTGCCTCCAAGCCCTTCCACCAGATCGCGGATCGCCTGCGGCTGGTCTCCCGCCGGCTTGAACTCCGACGCCATGCGGAAGCGGATGCCGCCTTCCGATTTCGCCGGGCGCAACGGCCGGTGCGGGACCCACAATTCGCCGTTCTTGTGCAACGGGTTGCCGCTCTCGATCAACGCCTTCAGCGCTTCCACCGTGGCGGTGACACCGGAGGTGGAGGCGAGCGTCTCGGCCTCCTCAAGGCTGACATCCAGCCCCGCGACCGGATTGAGGCCCGCCGCCGCGCGCTCGCGCGGATCATTGGTGCCGCCGATAACCGTGCCGCCGCCGGTGCGCTTGGAGCCGACATCATAGGTCTTGTCCGGCTTGGGATTGATCGCTCCGGCTTTCGCCCCTTTGGGCGACGGCTTCGCCTTCGCGGCATTCTCGGCCGTCACGCGATGCGTTGCCTTCTCCGCCGTCACGCGATGCGTTGCCTTCTCCGCCGTCACGCGATGCGTTGCCTTCTCAGCTGTCACGCGATGCGTTGCCTTCTCAGCTGTCACGCGATGCGTTCCTGCGGCCGACCGGATGGCGCGCGTCTCCTCCTTGCGGGCGCGGCGCATGTCTTCGAGCGCCGCACGCTCGATCTCGGCCGCCCAATCCGCCACACCGCCCTTCAGCGGCGCGCCGGTGAGCGGTGCCTGCGGGGCCTCCTCGAACGATTCGTCATCGAACGATGCTGTGGATCTGGTGGTGTTCGCCGGATGCTTGGCCATTGCGCGAATATGGGCGGAGTCGGCAGGCGCGGAAAGGGGGGATGCTGACAGGGGGATGTCAGGAGGGTTTCTGGAATTGCCCGCCCAACCGTCCCCCGAACACATTCACCGCTAGCCCGGCAAACACCAGGGCAGCGCCAAAGGCTGTCATCGCCGAAAGCCGCTCGCCATACACAACCGCCATCGATGCAAAGCCGAAGACGGGGATGAGCAGGGCAAAGGGGGTCACCACCGCGGCGGGGTGGGCGCGCAGCAGCCACGTCCAGGCCGAGAAGGCGAAGGCCGTTGCGCCCCACGCCATGAACAGGATCGCGGCCATGCCCTTCCATGTCGGCCAGTGTCCGGGCCAGCCGAAGGATGTTCCTTCCACCGCCATCGACAGCAGGAACAGGGGCACGGGCGCCGCAAGGCAGGACCAGATGACGAAGGACGGCATGTCCGGCGGGCGGGCGGCCTTGGAGATGATGTTGGCGATGCCCCAGCTTGCGGCGGCGGCAAGCATCATCAGGAAGGGCAGGAAAGGCGCGGCGTCCTGAAGCTTACCCCAACCGGTCAGCACCATTCCAGCCAGCGCGATGACAGCTCCCGCATAGTGGTGCGTCTGCGGCCGTTCGCCAAAGAATGCGGCAGCAAGGCCGATGGTGAAAAACACCTGCGCCTGCGCCACAAGAGATGCGAGCCCGCCGGGCATGCCCCATGCGATTGCGGTGATCGCCGTGCCGAACATGACAACGCCCTGGACAAAGCCATAAGTGACGACCCAGCCCCAATGCACGCGCGGCGGACGGATGAACAGGACAAGCGGCACGGCAGCCAGCAGGAACCGCCAGCCGGTGACCATCAAAGGCGGCCAGTCATCCACGGCGGCCCGGATGGCAACAAATGAGACGCCGTAGATGAAGGCCACCAGCGTGGCGAGCGCAATGTGGGGCAGGGGCACGTGATGTCTCCGGTGCCAGCCGCCGGATTGAGGATGCTGCGCGTGTTGTCCTATGGCCGAGCGGCCGCGTGCTGTCACGGTGGAAGCGTGAACCCTTTCGGTCACAGGCCGTGCAGCGTTGCCGGGCGTCCTTCGAGCCGGACGATACGGGTGGCGAGACGCCGCGCTTCGGCGGAAGAGTGGGTGATCAGCACCGTTGCCAGCTTGCGAGCGGCACGCAGACGCTCGAACAGGGCCAGCATTTCATCTGCCAGAGCTTCGTCCAGAGAGACGAAGGGCTCATCCATCAGCAGAATGTCCGGTCTTGCGGCAAAGGCGCGGGCGAGCGCTAGCCGCCGCTGCTGGCCGACGGACAATTGTGACGGGAAACGGCCCGCCAGTCCATCGAGATCGACTTCATTCAGGGCGGCGCGGATGGCTTCAGGCGAAGCACCGGTGGTGATGGCCAAATTGTCTGCCGCGGTCCGCCATGGCAGCAATGTCGGCTCCTGGAACACCATGGCCAGCCGCCCATTGACGGTGCGCGCGCCGCTGAACCGCGTCTCCAGACCGGCGATGATGCGCATCAGCGTCGTCTTGCCGACGCCGGACGGACCAAGCACGGCCAGCGTCTCGTCGGCGGCAACATTCAACGACAAAGGGCCCAAAACGGGCCCTTCACCATAATCCATCGACCGAAGGGCCAGTTGGACGGCCGGCTGAAGCATCTATATACGTTCCTAGAGCCCGCTTTCGGTGTCAGCTTCCCGGTTGCACGAAAACGCCGTCAGGCAATGCTTTCACATCCCCCAACAATTCGGCGCCGCCCAACTCTGCCATCAGTGCGAACATTTTTTCCGCGGCTTGCCTGCTGACGGGGGCGTCGGCCGGAATGCCCGCACGAAAGCCCGCCTTCAGCGCGTCGAACTGAGCGTCATTGTCCGCCTTCATGAGCGGCTTGAGCCGTTCCCAGGCTGCATCGTCGGAGGCGAGCAAATCCTTGGCGGCGCGGCTGGCCTTCATCAGTCCGTCAACGATTTCAGGGTTGTCGCGCACCATTTCGCCGCGCACCACATAGCCAAGCAAAGGCGTTTCCGGATCAAGCCCGAGCTTGGCAGCGGCGTCGGCCACCGTGATCAGCGGCTTCATTCCTGCCGCCTGCATTTTCGCTCCGAAATGCCAGAAGTTCACTGCGCCATCCACTTCGCCATCCAGCGCCGCCTTGAAGATCAGCGGTGGCGCGCCGAACACTTGTTCGCTTTCGGCGGCGATGTCGAAGCCATGCTCCTGCTTGGTGAAGGCTCTCAATATCAACCAGCTCTTGTCCACCGGTCCGCCGGCGATGCCGATCTTGCCGCCTTTCAGGTCGGCGATGGAGGCGGCGCTGCTGTCCCCCGGCACCATCAGCGCGCCGACGGCCTTGGAGTAGGGGATGAACACGAAATCCTGGCCGGCGGCGCGTTGCATCGCCACCCAAAGCCAGTCCGACACGATGGCATGGACCTCGCCACCCTGGAACGCAACCTGCGCGGCTGGCCCGGCGGCCACGTCCACGACTTCGAGCCTCACGCCGTTGGCTGTGTCAAAGCCGTGATGCTTGATCGTGTCGATTTCCCAGTTCACCGTTCCCGACAACTGGGTGGCGAGTTTGAGAACCGCGTCTTCGGCAAAGGCCGAAAGCGTGGCGGCAGTGGTGAGCGCAAGCGCGGCGGCACCCGCCAGAATGTGGCGCATCATCGTCATGAGTGGATCCTCCTCCGGATGACGCCACGCTATCACTGGCAGCGTTCCGCAAAATGCGACAATCGGATGATGCAACCACGCATCAAGTCTCAGCCATTTGTTCCAACCGGGCGAGAAACGGCAAATCGCTTGACCTCAATCAATCCAGACGCCGCCTGGCAGGCCCATTCCTGACACATCCAACAGGGGTATCCGGAGGACGAAGCGATGTTGAAACGTGTGATTGGTGCAGTTGGCATTCTGGCCGGTCTGGCGGCGCAGCCAGCGCTGGCCGACGACCCGGTGGTCTGGCAGCAGATCAAGGTCGAGGCCGGGCAGAAACTGTTCGAGGCCTCATGCCGCCGCTGCCATGCTGTCGACGCCGAGGACCGCCAGTCCTATGGGCCGCTGCTCGAAGGCGTCGTTGGCCGCAAGGCGGGGACATTCGAGGGCTATCCTTACTCAAAGGCGATGGCGGGGTCAGGCATTGTCTGGACGGAAGCCGCACTGCGCGCATGGATGGAAGACAATGACGGGTTCATGCCGGGAACCAAGATGCGCCATGTCGGCATAGAGGACAAAACCGTGCAGGAATTCATTTTGGCCTATCTGAAATCAGTGTCGGGCTGAAGGCCGGTCCTGCCGGGCATTTCCGGTGCACCGGCAAGAATCGCATCGGGAAGGGCCGGCCTGCAGGGGTCGGCCTTTGCATGTGAGCAGGTGCAGCAGAAGGACTGGGAGATAGACTCCGGTTCCCGATTGCAAATCAATGCGTCGAGCCGTTGTGCGCCGCAAAAGCAGACCCGCAACGCATGTTTTTTCCCGACAAACTCTAAGACCATAAGCCAATACCCGTCAAAAACATGACATTGGATGATGGCGCTTGGATACGCAGGCGCCGTTCGGGGAAAAACGGCCTTGCGGGATTCGGACGAGGAACCCCGGGAGGATACCCCAATGAAACGTTTGATCGCCGGCCTTCTGGCAGGCGCGTGCTTCATCGCACCCGCTTTCGCCGATGTCACCGAAGAGGATTTGCTGAATGACGCGACCACTGTTGGCGACGTTGTCACCAACGGCATGGGCCGCAACCTGCAACGCTACAGCCCGCTTGCGACGCTGACCAAAGCCAATGTGAAGAACCTCGTTCCGGCTTGGGCGTTTTCGCTTGGCGGCGAAAAGCAGCGTGGTCAGGAGACGCAGCCGCTGGTGCATGACGGCGTCATGTACATCACCGGCTCCTATTCGCGCCTCTATGCCATCGATGTGAAGACCGGTGCGGAACTCTGGCAGTATGATGCCCGTCTGCCGGAAGGCATCCTGCCGTGCTGCGATGTGATCAACCGCGGTGCCGCGCTTTACGGGGACAAGATCTATTTCGGCACGCTTGATGCCCGTATCGTCGCCTTGAATGCCAAGACGGGCGATGTCGTCTGGAACAAGAAGATCGCTGACTACAAGGAAGGCTATTCCTATACGGCCGCTCCGCTGATCGTGAAGGGCCTGGTCATCACCGGCAATTCCGGCGGTGAGTTCGGCATTGTCGGTGCCGTCCAGGCGCGTGACGCCGAAACCGGCGAACTGGTGTGGGAACGTCCCGTCATCGAAGGTCATGTCGGCACCTTCAAGGGCCAGCCCTCGACGATGACCGGCACGCTGAACGCCACATGGCCGGGCGATCTTTGGAAAACCGGCGGCGGCGCGACCTGGCTTGGCGGCTCCTATGATGCCGACACAGATACGCTGGTTTTCGGCACCGGCAACCCGGCGCCCTGGAACTCGCATCTGCGCAATGCCGGCAAACCGGTTGACGGCAATGCCGGTGACAACCTCTATGCCGCCTCGCGCCTCGGCATCAACCCTGAGAACGGCGAGATCAAGTGGCACTTCCAGACCACGCCGCGCGAAGGCTGGGACTTTGACGGCGTCAACGAAGTTGTCGCCTACACCGACCGCGCCGGCAACAAGCGCTTCGCGACCGCCGACCGCAACGGCTTCTTCTATGTCCTGAACCGCGAGGACGGCAAATTCGTGTCCGCATCGCCGTTCGTGAAGAACATCTCGTGGGCTAGCGGCATCGATGAAAACGGCCGTCCGATCTATATCGAGGAAAACCGTCCTGGCGATCCGTCGGCTGCCGCTGACGGTGCGAAAGGCGAAACCGTGTTCTCGGTTCCGTCGTTCCTTGGCGGCAAGAACTGGATGCCGATGGCCTTCAGCCAGAAGACCGGCAATTTCTATGTCCCGTCCAACGAGTGGGGCATGGACATCTGGAACGAGCCGATCACCTACAAGAAGGGTGCGGCCTATCTCGGCTCCGGCTTCACCATCAAGCCGCTGTTTGAAGACCATATCGGCTCGCTCAAGGCGATCGACCCGGATTCAGGCGAGATCAAGTGGGAGTACAAGAACAATGCCCCGCTGTGGGGCGGCGTGATGACCACGGCCGGTGGCCTTGTGTTCTTCGGCACGCCGGAAGGCGAGTTCAAGGCGCTTGACGACGAGACGGGCGAAACGCTCTGGTCCTTCCAGACCGGCTCCGGCATTGTCGGCCAGCCCGTCACGTGGGAACAGGATGGCGAGCAGTTCGTATCCATCGTGTCCGGCTGGGGCGGCGCGGTTCCGCTCTGGGGCGGCGAAGTGGCCAAGAAGGTCAACTATCTGAACCAGGGTGGCACGGTCTGGACGTTCCGCTTGCCGAAAGAACTGGCACAGGCGAACTGATCGGGTCAGAAGTCTGGCCATAAGACCAACAAAAGCGGAAAGCGCGCCCATGTGGCGCGCTTTTTTCGTTACCAATCAATTGCTTGGCAAGATCAGTTCGCGTTCTTAACCAGCCAAACAGACTTCCGAGCGCGTCAGGAAGCGGCGCTCGCGGCCATTGTCGAGGCTGAACATCCCGCCGCGGCCGACCACCACGTCGATGATCAGGTCCGTGTGTCTCCAGACCTCAAACTGGCTGCCGGAAATATAGAACGGCATGCCGCCGATCTCGCCCATTTTCACATCATGTTCGCCGATCCGGAAATCGCCTTGCGCGTAGCACATGGGCGAGGAACCATCGCAGCAGCCGCCCGATTGATGGAACAGCACCGGGCCATGATCGGCGATGATTTCGGCCAGAAGCGCCAGCGCCGCATCCGTGGCACGGACCTTGTCGAGCGTGCACGGCTCAGGCGCGCCGTTATGAACGTCTCCCAAAGTCAAACCTCCCCTTACAACCGCTTGCATTCCCCAAAAGAAAAAGGGCGCGGTCGGGGAAAAACCGCGCCCAAGTTTACTTCTAGCTGAGGAGGTCTCAGAAGAAGCCGAGTTTCTTCGGGCTGTAGCTCACCAGCATGTTCTTGGTCTGCTGGTAGTGCTCCAGCATCTTCAGGTGATTCTCACGCCCGATGCCCGACTGCTTGTAGCCACCGAAAGCCGCATGGGCCGGGTAGGCGTGATAGCAGTTGGTCCAGACACGGCCGGCCTCGATGGCGCGGCCGAAACGGTAGCACGTGTTCGCATCGCGGCTCCACACGCCGGCGCCGAGGCCATAGAGCGTGTCATTGGCGATGGCGAGCGCTTCGGCGTCGTCCTTGAAGGTGGTGACCGACACGACCGGCCCGAAGATTTCCTCCTGGAAGACGCGCATCTTGTTGTGGCCCTTGAGGACCGTCGGCTTCACGTAATAGCCGCCGGCCAGATCACCGGCGAGCGTGTTGCGCGCGCCGCCCGTCAGCACTTCCGCGCCTTCCGCGCGGCCAATGTCGATGTAGGACAGGATCTTCTCAAGCTGCTCCGACGAGGCCTGCGCGCCGATCATGGTCGCCGGATCGAGCGGATCACCCTGAACGATGGCTTCCACGCGGGCAAGCGCCCGTTCCATGAAGCGGTCATAGATCGATTCATGGATGAGTGCGCGCGACGGGCAGGTGCAGACCTCTCCCTGGTTGAGCGCGAACATGACGAAGCCTTCGATCGCCTTGTCAAAGAAATCATCATCCTCGGCGACAACGTCCTTGAAGAAGATGTTCGGCGATTTGCCGCCCAGTTCCAGCGTCACCGGAATGAGGTTTTCCGACGCGTATTGCATGATGAGGCGGCCGGTAGTCGTTTCGCCGGTGAAGGCGATCTTGGCGATCCGCTTGGAGGTGGCGAGCGGCTTGCCCGCTTCGAGGCCGAAGCCGTTGACGACGTTCAGGACGCCGGCGGGCAGCAGGTCGGCGATCAACTCGACGAGGACCATGATCGAGGCGGGTGTCTGCTCGGCCGGTTTCAGGACGACGCAATTGCCTGCGGCGAGCGCGGGCGCGAGCTTCCAGACAGCCATCAGCAGCGGGAAATTCCACGGGATGATCTGGCCGACAACGCCGAGCGGCTCGTGGAAATGATAGGCGACCGTGTCGTGGTCGATCTCGGAAATGCCGCCTTCCTGCGCGCGGATGACGCCGGCGAAGTAACGGAAATGGTCGATCGCCAACGGCAGGTCGGCGTGCGTCGTTTCGCGGATGGGCTTGCCATTGTCCCAGGTTTCGGCGGTGGCGAGCAGGCCGAGATTTTGTTCCATCCGGTCAGCGATGCGGTTCAGGATCAGCGAGCGTTCTGCCTGCGAGGTGCGTCCCCAGGCACCCTTGGCGGCGTGCGCGGCATCCAGCGCCAGTTCAATGTCGGCGGCATTGCCGCGCGCGATCTCGCAGATCACCTGTCCGGTCACAGGCGAGGTGTTCTTGAAATACTGGCCCGACGATGGCGGAACCATCTTGCCGCCGATGAAGTTGTCGTAGCGGGTGGCAAACACGGGTTTTGCCTGACGGAAAAATTCCATCTTGTTCATGGGGGGATCCTCCTCCAAAGGACGCCGCGCTTTACACTGCGGTCGGCGGTTGTCTTGAAGGCGACGCAAGGGAAGTGAAATTCGCCGCGCCGATGTGTGCGGTGCACACTGTATCAGTTTTGAGACAGGTCGGGCGCAAGCTCCGAGAACGCATCATCTGGCGTGGCCTCCGGCATGGCGACGCGCAGTTCCGCCAGCTTGCGATGCATGGTCGCCCGCGAAATCGACAGCGCGCGCGCAGCGGCCGAAACATTGCCGTCGGCACGCGCCAGCGCCTGAACGAGAACGGAACGCTCGCCGCAGGCGAGGCTTTGCGCCGGATCTTCGGCCAGCAGGTCTCCAGCCACGAAGCGGCGGCGATCCAGCGCGCCGTCGATGCTGAGGAGCTTGCGCGCGGCTTTGGTTGCGCCAATCAGCAGGTCGTCATTGTCAACGGCGATCAGCGCGTTTTGCGCGCGGTCGGTCGCTGGAACCATGATGATGCGTGCCTTGGGGAATGTCAGGCGGAATACGTCGGCCTCGATGCGGCGGGCCGATTCAGCGACGGTGAAGCCGATGAGTTCGACGATGGCCGGTGCGATTTCATCCTTGGCGGCCGAGACATCGAGCACGCCTGCCAGCTTACCGTCGGCATCGAAAATGGGCGCGCCCATGCAGGAAAGCCCGATGTTGCGTGCCTGGAAATGCTGGTCGCGATGGATGGTGACCGGTCTTTGCTCGATGATCGCGGTGCCGATCCCGTTGGTGCCTTGTTCCGCCTCGGACCAGATCGCGCCGGGGCACAGGCCGGCCGCCTCGAACCATGCCGCGTCTCCCGGCTGACCGCGCCGCTCCAGCGCGATGCCGTCGCGGTTGGCCAGCAGCACCGACGTTCCGAATGCGCTCAGCGTCGACGACAGCCTTTCAAGGCTTGGCAAAGCCGCGCGGATGAGAATCGCGTGTTCGTCACGCAAGCGCGCCATTTCCGCGGCGGTCACGCGGCGCGGCGCATCATCGCGTGCAGCATCCAGCCCGTGCAGCTTGGCCGAGCGCATCCATGAGGCCGCAAGACTGCAACGGGCGTGCTCGTTGCGCGCCAGCGCATCCTCGACCTTGGCGACATGACGGACAGCCTCCCGCAAAACGGCCTCCCCGCACGTTTTGGTATCGTCGCAGCGTACGGCCAGGCCCGTGTCCGGCCAATTGGACAATAGTTCCGCGCATGGCTTGCCGTGTCCCATCTGCTTTCAAAGTTGCAAACAATCATGGTGAACCGTTCGTAAACCAATCGGCGTTACGTTGGACGAATGGTGCAGGGGGTGTGTTGCGTGATGGATGTTGGTGGGTTCCTGATCTGGCTTCAGCATTCCAAGGTTGGCGAGCGTTGCGAGGCTGCCCAGTCCATCGCGCGGGCGGCGCTGGACCGCTCGCTGGAGCTTGAGGAACGCTGTGTCGCGGAAGCCGCACTGGCGCTCCTTCTCGAAGACCCGTCGTCCAAGGTGCGCCGGGCGGTCGCCGACATTCTGTCGCTACATCCGCATGCATCGGCCGCCATGCTGGATGCGCTGGCGCGCGACCAGTTCGATGTCGCCGCCCCCGTTCTGGCGCGGTCCAAGCTGGGCGAGGAAACCCTGCTCGCGGCGCTCGCCAACGGGCATCCGGACGGATGCGTGCTCATCGCCGACCGGGCCGAGGTGGCGGCGCGCGTTGCGATGGAAATCGCCCGGACATGCGATGTGCGGGCCTGTCTTGCGCTTTTGACCAATCCGCAGGCAGACTGCGGCGCAGACGTGCTCGACATGATGATCGAGCGCCACGCGGACACATCCGCCGACTTGCGTGGTGCCCTGATCACGGATGCGCGTTTGACGCTGGCGCAACGCCAGCGCCTTGTATTGGCTGCGGGGCGCGCCCTTGGGGCGTCGCCGTTTGTCGCGCGCGTGATCGGCCAGTCGCGCGCGGATGCGCTGCAGCGCGAGGCCGTTGCCGAAACGCCCTTGCTTTTGGTTGCGGATGCTGAGCCCGCGGCGCTGCCGCCTTATGTGCGATCCTTGCGCGACGCCGGCCGTCTGACCGCCAATCTGCTGATGAAGGCACTCGTGCACGGCCGGATCGATTTCGTCGCGTCCTGCCTATGCGAACTCTCAGCCCGCCGCATTGACCAGGTGCGTGACATTCTGGTCAAGGGCGGAGAGGGCGCGGTGGGCGCGCTTCTGCGCGATGTCGGCTTCAAGAGCGGCATGATGGGCGTGGCACTCGAAGCGCTGAAATTGTGGCGTGATGTTGCAGGCGGCCGCATCGACATCGGGCGGCAGGAAATCGCGTGGCGCCTGATGACCCGCGCCGAGGCGGAACGGCAGGCCGGCCGGGCTGAAAATGATGATCTCATCGCGCTGCTGCGACGCATTTACCTCGATGTGGCGCGCGCCAATGCACAGGCGCATGCGCGCAGCGTGCTCGAAGACGCAAGGCAGGAAGCTGCGGCGCAAGAATTCGTGGCGCTGGCCCTTGAGGAAGAATTCGCCGAATTGTTTGTCATCGAGCCAGAATCGGAGGCGGGGGCCGCCATCCTTGGGCTGGCGGATGCCACCTTGGATGACGAAAACGGCCTTTCCGACGACATGTTCGATTTCGACATCGAACTGGAAGCTCTGCCGCATGTCGAGCCGGTTGAACCGGCACATCCCGGTTCCGGGCGCGGGCCGGCGCCGGTGGCCGAAATGGACGACGACACGTTCATCGCGTCGCTCGACGCAATCATGCGGGACGAACGCCGCGCGGCCTGAGAGCGGGTCTAGAGAAGTTCCGGATCGACGAATTCGGCGCGCTCCGCAATGAAGCGGAAACGGCTTTCGGGCTTGGTCCCCATCAAATCATTCACCGCCGCCTCCGTCGCGCGTTCGGCATCCGGCACGATCTCGACGCGCAGCAGGGTGCGCTTCGCCGGGTCCATCGTGGTTTCTTTCAATTGCGCGGGCAGCATTTCGCCAAGCCCCTTGAAGCGGCCGATCTCCACTTTCCCGCGCGCATTGGCGAACACAGTCTGCATCAGTTCCTGACGGTGAGCCTCGTCACGCGCATACACGGTCTTGCCGCCTTGGGTGAGCCGATAGAGCGGCGGGACGCCAAGATACAAATGCCCGCCCTTGATCAGGCCCGGCATTTCCTGATGAAAAAAGGTCAGCAGCAATGACGCGATATGCGCGCCGTCCACATCGGCATCCGTGAGGATCACCACTTTTTCGTAGCGCAGATCTTCGTCGCGATACTTTGCCCGCGTGCCGCAGCCGAGCGCCTGGATCAGGTCGGAGATCTGCTGGTTCGCCGCAAGCTTGTCGCGACCCGCATTCGCAACATTGAGGATCTTGCCGCGCAACGGCAGGATGGCCTGATTGGCGCGGTTGCGCGCCTGCTTGGCGGAGCCGCCAGCCGAATCCCCTTCGACGATGAAGAGTTCCGCGCCTTCCGCACCGTTCTGCGAACAATCCGCAAGCTTGCCCGGCAGCCGCAATTTGCGGGTCGCCGTCTTGCGGCTGACTTCCTTTTCGGCGCGGCGGCGCAGGCGTTCATCCGCCCGGTCAACCACCCAATCGAGCAGCCGGGAGGCTGATTGCGGCTGCGCCGTCAGCCAATGGTCGAAGCTGTCGCGCACGGCGTTTTCGACAATGCGCTGCGCCTCGCCCGTCGCCAGCCTGTCCTTGGTCTGGCCGACAAATTCCGGCTCGCGGATGAACACCGAGAGCATGGCCGCGGCCGACACCATCACGTCTTCGTTGGTGATGATCGCGGCGCGCTTGTTGTTGGTCAGTTCGGCGTAGTTTTTCAGCCCGCGCGTGAGAATGGAGCGCAGGCCCTGTTCATGCGTGCCGCCTTCAGGCGTCGGGATCGTGTTGCAATAGGAATTGACGAAACCATCGCCGGCGAACCATGCCACCGCCCATTCCACCGAACCATGGCCCTGCTTGTCGGTCTTGCCGGAGAAGATCTCGCCCGAGACCAGCGTTTCGCCTTCGATCGTGGCCGCAAGAAAATCCTTCAGCCCGCCGGGGAAATGGAACACCGCCTTGGGGCCAATGGAATTGCCGACCTTCAACAATGCCGGATCGCAAGACCAGCGGATTTCGACGCCGCCAAACAGATAGGCTTTCGAGCGCGCCATCCTCGCGATGCGCTCCGGGTCGAACACCGCGCCTTGCGTGAAAATCTGTGGGTCGGGCCGGAAGCGAACCCGAGTGCCGCGCCGGTTTTGGATTTCGCCAGCATCGATCAGCCCGGTCACCGGGTGGCCGCGCGAAAAGGTCTGGCGATAGAGACGGCGGTTGCGCGCCACCTCCACCTCCAGCGTTTCGGACAGCGCGTTGACAACCGAAACGCCGACGCCGTGGAGGCCGCCGGAGGTTTCATAGGCCTTGCTGTCGAATTTGCCGCCGGCGTGCAGCGTCGTCATGATCACCTCGAGCGCCGACTTGTCCTTGAATTTTGGATGCGGATCGACCGGAATGCCGCGGCCATTGTCCGTGACGGTGAGAAAGCCGTCAGCACTCAGTTCAACGTCGATGAAGGTCGCGTGGCCTGCGACCGCCTCATCCATCGAATTGTCGATCACCTCGGCAAAAAGGTGGTGCAGCGCCTTTTCGTCCGTCCCGCCGATGTACATGCCGGGGCGTCTGCGCACCGGCTCCAGCCCTTCCAGCACCTCGATGGAGGCGGCGGAATAATCGTTGTCTCCTGGCTTTTCAGCTGATTTCGGCGCGGTCTTGGCCAGCGGGGCAGGGGCTGGCCTTGCCGCCAGCGGGGCTGCAGCGTCGCGGGCAGGCTGTATCGGTTCAGCACGCTTGGGCCCGGCAGGATTGGGTCCGGGCTCCGCGAACAGATCGTTCGTATCGGCCATCAGACGCTCATGTTCATGGTTTTGCGAATCATGGCGCGACATTGCCACGGCGCACCCCTGGTTGCGAGAGTGCCGTGGTTAAGCGGACATTGCGGCGGACATTCCAGCTTGAACCAAGGTTTCGGAATCGAATTTCATGGCCTTGAACCACGTCGCTTCAGTCAAATTCAAGGCAGTCCCAATATGGTGCAGGTGAACGCCGCGAAGGGCCGCGGTGAAAGCACATGGGGCGTATCAGTGAGCGAGTTGATCATGTCGTCGCAGTTTTCTGCATTGATTGAACGTGGCCGCGTGGAGCGCGCCGATGTGATGGCCATGCGCCAATCGACCTTCGCCGACGGCGTCGTCTGCCGCGATGAAGCGGTGGGGTTGTTTGCCGTCCACACGAATTGCGCCCAAAAATGCGCCGAATGGGATGAGTTCTTTGTGGAGGCGCTGAGCGACTTCCTTGTCGAGCATGTCGAGCCGGTGGGCTATGTCAACGATAAACAGGCCAATTGGCTTGTTTCGGCGATTGCGCGCAACGGTTCCGTCGCTTCGAAGACAGAACTTGAACTGCTCATCACCGTTCTGGAAAAGGCCAAGCGCTCGCCGGAGCGCCTGTCGGCCTTCGCGCTCACGCAGATCGCCGATGCCGTCATCGACCATCGCGGGCCGCTATCGGGCAACCATCGCCGTGACCGGGTCATCTGCGCGGCGGATGTTCGGATGATCCGGCGCATTCTCTATGCGTTCGGCGGGGACCAGTCGGTCGGCATTTCCAAAGCTGAAGCCGAGGTGCTGTTCCGACTGAATGACCATTCCATCGAGGCGGAGAACGATCCGGCGTGGAGCGATCTCTTTGTCAAGGCGATCGCCAATTATGTGATGAGCGTTTCGCGCTATGCCGTGCCTTCACGCGAAGAAGCACTACGGCAAGACGCTTGGGTGTCTTCTCCCACGGAATCGCGCTCCTTCTTCAACCGCATGCTGGCTGACGGCCTGAAGGGCGTGCTGAAAGCCTATCTCGACCAGTCGGACATCGAGCAAGCCTACAAGGCGAAGAACGATGCGCATGATTTGGCGCGCGAGGCTGCCGAAGCTGTCGATGAGGGTGAGGCCCGCTGGCTGGTGCAGCGCATGCAGCAGGACGGCTACATCAGAGCCAACGAGAAGGCGCTGATTTCCTTCCTGAAGGAGGAATCACCGCGCATGCACCCCGATCTGGAACCGCTGCTGAAACTTGTCGCCTGACCGCACGCCGGTTTGACCCTCCTGCTCTGGGCCGGCTGTTGCCGGCCTTTCTTTTGGCTTCGACCTTTGGCGGCATCGCCTTGAAGGCAAGGCGTTTGCTTTCTATGACCATGCGGGGAGAGCGCGCATGTTCAAGAAAATCCTGATCGCCAACCGTGGCGAAATCGCCTGCCGGGTCATCAAGACGGCGCGGCGGATGGGCATCGAGACGGTCGCCGTGTTTTCGGACGCCGACCGCAACGCGCTGCATGTCGCGATGGCCGACGAGGCTGTGCACATCGGTGCGGCCCCGGCCGCGCAGAGCTATCTGCTGATCGACCGGATTGTGGAGGCATGCCGCCAGACCGGCGCGCAGGCCGTGCATCCGGGTTACGGATTCCTGTCGGAGCGGGCCGCCTTCCCCGAAGCGCTGGCAAAAGCGGGCGTCGTGTTCATCGGCCCGCCGCCCGCCGCCATCATCGCCATGGGCGACAAGATCGAATCCAAGCGCTTCGCCAAGGCGGCGGGCGTGTCCACCGTGCCGGGTTTCGACGGCATCATCGAAACGGCCGAGGATGCCGAACGCATCGCCGATGAGATCGGCTATCCGGTGATGATCAAGGCGTCGGCGGGCGGCGGCGGCAAGGGCATGCGGATCGCGCATTCGCGCAGTGACGTGCGCGACGGGTTCGACCGGGCGCGTTCGGAAGCGAAATCCTCCTTCGGCGATGACCGCGTCTTCATCGAGAAATTCATCGTTGATCCGCGCCATATCGAAATCCAGGTGCTGGCCGACGGCCATGGCAACGCGATCTATCTCGGCGAGCGCGAATGCTCGATCCAGCGGCGCAACCAGAAAGTGATCGAGGAAGCGCCTTCGCCGTTTCTTGACGAGAAAACCCGCGCGGCGATGGGCGCTCAGTCCGTCGCGCTGGCCAAGGCTGTCGGCTATGCGAGCGCCGGAACGGTTGAATTCATCGTCGACCGCAACCGCGATTTCTATTTCCTCGAAATGAACACCCGGCTGCAAGTCGAGCACCCGGTCACGGAACTGATCACCGGCATCGACCTTGTCGAGCAGATGATCCGCGTGGCGGCGGGGGAGCGGCTGTCCATCGCGCAGGCGGACGTGAAATTGAACGGCTGGGCGGTCGAGAGCCGGGTTTACGCCGAAGACCCGTATCGCGGGTTCCTACCATCGACCGGCCGGCTGACGCGCTATCAACCGCCCGCCGAGGGACCGATGGGCAAGGGCCTCGTGCGCAACGACACCGGCGTGTTCGAGGGTGCTGACATCTCGATGTTCTATGATCCGATGATCGCCAAGCTGTGCACATGGGCGCCGGACAGGGCGACCGCGATCGCCACGATGGCGACCGCGCTCGACGCCTTCGTTGTGGATGGCATCGCGCACAACGTGCCGTTCCTCGCCGATCTGATGCGCCAGCCCGACTGGCTGTCCGGCGACCTGACAACCGGATTTATCGCCAAACACTATCCGGATGGGTTCTCCGGACGTTCGCCCAACCCAGCCGAAACCGAACGGCTTGCGCTGGTGGCGCTGGCTATTGAATTGCGCCGCCGAATCCGCCTTGACGCAATGACGGGGCGGTTGCGCCCCCATGCGGGCTCTGTTCAGACTGATTGGGTTGTGAAATTCGGCCGCGACGCCGTTGCTCTCCACGTGGTTCAGGTCAATGCGTCCGACGGCACCGATTTCGTGGCGCGCGTCATGCTCGATGACGAAGAGGGGCAGAGGGCGGGCGAAGCGCACCGGGTCGTCAGCCACGGCCTGCCGCATGAGCCGCTGTGGCGGGGCGAGGTTGGAGGTGCGCCGGTCACCGTGAAGACGGCTGCCATCGCCAATGGCGTTCGGCTGACGGCCGGAAGCGTCAGCGTCGCCGCCCGCGTGATGCTGCCGCATGTCGCCGCGCTCGATGATTTGATGCCGGAGCGCGCCGCCCCGGACATGTCCAGGTTTTTGCTGTGCCCGATGCCAGGCCTTGTTGTCGCGCTGCACGTGGCGCAGGGGCAGGAAGTCAAGGCCGGTGACACACTGGCGGTGATCGAGGCGATGAAAATGGAGAACACGCTGCGTGCCGAGAAGGACGGCGTGATCGCCAAGGTGAACGCCAAGCAGGGCGATTCCCTGCCGGTGGATGCCGTCATCCTCGAATTTGCCTGAGCTTACTGAATTGCCCCGAAAACCGGCCCGAATGCTTTTTTCAGCGCGATGTCGGCGTCACTCATCGTGACGGGCAGGCCAAGGTCCACAAGGCTGGTGACGCCGTGCCCGGCGATGCCGCAGGGCACGATGCCTGAATAGTGGGACAGGTCCGGCTCAACATTCAGCGCGATGCCGTGGAAAGACACCCATTTGCGCAGCCGGATCCCGATGGCGGCGATCTTGTCCTCCGCCATCGTGCCATCTGCCAGCGGCGGCTTCTTTGGCCTTGCCACCCACACGCCAACACGGTCCGCGCGGCGTTCGCCCGTCACATTGAACGCGGCCAGCGTGTCGATGATCCAGCGTTCGAGCGCCATCACGAACAGCCGCACATCCGGCCGCCTGCGCTTCAGGTCCAGCATGACATAGGCAACGCGCTGGCCGGGGCCATGATAGGTGTATTCGCCGCCGCGGCCGGTTGAAAACACCGGAAACCTGTCCGGTGCGAGAAGGTCTGCCGGATTGGCGCTTGTCCCCGCCGTGTAAAGCGCCGGATGCTCCAGCAGCCATACGGCCTCCGGCGCTTCGCCTGCCGCAATCGCCTCAACGCGTGCTTCCATGGCCGCCAGCGTCGCCTCATAGGGCGAAAGCCCGTCGAGAACGCGCCATTCGACCTTGCTTCCATCAATCGGAAGCAATGAAGGCGGCGCTATGTTCAGGGAGGTCGGGCGGCTCATTCAGGCCCATCCGGCTCGGCGGATCGAAGTTCCGCGCTTGACCGCCGGAAACAAGGCGGGAGAAATGGTGCGGTCGAGAAGACTCGAACTTCCACGGGTTGCCCCACAGCGACCTCAACGCTGCGCGTCTACCAATTCCGCCACGACCGCACACACGTGGT
>JALOTE010000040.1 GCA_025458045.1 Rhizobiaceae bacterium | reverse complement strand
ACTCGTTCGGCCGCAAACTTGAGAAGCAGCCTACGAAGCCGCGTTGCGCGCTGAGCGAAAACACAAGCGGTGAGTGATCTTTTGGTCCATTTCACGCAGGAAAGCGGCCAGATTGGCTTGGCAAGCAAGCGCCACGAACTCAGAGATGCGCAGGCGACTTGCAACTTCCGTGTAGGGGAGCTTCACGAGGTCAATGAGAGGCAGGCCTAGGGGGGCCAGCGTGGCGATCGCCTCTCCCTTGATCCGGGACATGCGCAAAAGGTCTTCCGGCCAAGCGCTTTTCTTCAGGTCCTCGAACAGTTGAGCGGATTCTGAGCCAGACGCAAACTCAAAGCGACCTCGCGATTCGTTAAGCACGACAATGACGACGCTGTTCGGCAACACGGCGCAAGTCGACCTGACGATGCTTGCAGCTTCCCGCATGTGGTCGGGCTCACGTGTCGTCAGGACAAATGTGACTATCTGCGTTCCGGTCACTGTCATGATGTCATTGAGTGAGCTCGACGCAAATGCGCTGAACCGATGGTCCAAATGACCAGCGCCCCAGTCCAAAATCAGTGCGCCGTTTGTCGAGCAAAGGCGGAGCGCCGCATCAAAAAACGCCCCCATCACACCAACGGTCCCGGCCGCCGTTTCCGATGTCAGCTGGAAACTCTCCGAGTAGATCGTTGTCTCTTCCGCCCACCGAATACGTTGTTCGCGCCTTGCTTCGACACGGATCATTTCCGTGGGCGCTCCAGAATTCCGACATGCGACGTAGACGCAGTCGGCAAATAGGGACTTGCCAATCGCAGAGTGTTGGCCAGTGACTTCGACCAATAGGCGTATATTCGGGACACTATTCATTGGACTCTCCAAGTCGGCTCAGCAGCTCGGCTGCTTTTTGGACTCGTGGATCAAGGTCAGTCAGCGGACTGACTTTGTTTGCGTTTTCGGGTCGGGAACCGGCTTTGCGCACTTGTTCTCCAAGGCCCGCGATCGACTGCGGCTCAGTGCAGATCGCTGCAATGGGCCTCAGCGCGCTGCGGTTGGCCGCCGCCTGCTGCAGCAAACCGCTGTTGGATGAAGCCCCCTGCAGCGCGACGCCGCCTGCTGCAGGGGGCTGCAGCGCGCTTCGGTCGGCTGCATCGGTGAACAACCGTTTGGCGTTTGTGCTGCCGCTGTGATGATTTCGGTCAGGCTTCGCTCGCAGCGAGGCACTCTGGTTTGAGCGCATGTTGGCGCGCGACATCGCCGACTGGAGCGACTTCACACTGATCGATGAACCTGCCGAGCAGACACCAAGTGCGCCCAACAGTAACGCGATCTCGGCAAGTTGGAGACCGTCTATTCGCAACCGCACAAGAAATGCGAGGTTTTGATCGACAACATGCTGGAGGGTCGCACGGATGCCGAGCAAGCTGACTGAACTCGCGCGGAGGCTCTCTGTTTCGGCCGGATAAACGGCTGCGACGGCACTTAGGACCGGGTGCATTGCGGGCGGCTCAGCGTCCCGCATCGACCGGCTTCCCCGCATCGCCAAGGTCGGGCAGCGAATCGGAAAATCGCTTGAGCTCTTCAGCCCGGATCATCGTGCGATGGCCGAGCTTGCAGGCTTTGACCTCACCCGAGGCCAGCAACTCGTAGAGCCGTGCCCTGCTGATGCCGAGTGCCTTGCTGGTCTCTTGAATTGTGAAAAGGAGTTTCATTGGCCGTTCCCGTGTTCGTTCGGGAACAGAAATCAGATCCGGCAATGGCGATCGATGGCGCTAACAAAACCGCCTTTGGCCTTAACTCCCTTGACGCACTGAATGCCTGGCGGGGTGTGGCTGCGCGCCTGCTACCGCTGAAATGTCACAGGCCCTTGGCCAGCGTTGGTATCAAACTGAAAATGGGGCTTTGCACAAAGTGGACATGAAAGTGGACTCAAAAGCGCAGATGTGAAAAATTATCGTTGTTTTTCAGCGCTTTACAGAAGGGAGATGGCGGACAGGGAGGGATTCGAACCCTCGGTACGCTTTCACGTACACACGCGTTCCAGGCGTGCGCCTTAAACCACTCGGCCACCTGTCCTTGCCAACTTTTCTCCACACGGTGGTTTTTGCCGTGTGGTTAAGGCGCACGCGAGATAAACCCATGGCTTGGCTTTGCCAAGCCGTGCGCCTTAAACCACTCGGCGCGCCTCGCCTTGCCAACTTTTCTCCACACGGTGGTTTTTGCCGTGTGGCGATCCAACCGCGCTTGGATGTCTAACAGCGGCCAGAGAGCGCGCCATAAACGCCCGGACGGGCTTTGCCAAGCTCTGTTTCACATCCGCGTCATGTGGCCTTGAAACGGCGCCAACCCATTGATCGGCCGCCATGCGACGCGCTAGAGCCATCACGGGAACAGAGGTCGCACCCGTGATGGCAGTCTTACGCTTTATGGCCTATCTGCTCTTGGCAACAGGGGTGGTGCTGGCCGTCACCGACGCGACGCGGTCGGTTTCGGCTGGCGTGCTGATGATGACACAGCTTGCCGATGCGCTGCGGGCGGCGGGTTTCGCCCCTCCGGCGCAAGGCGCGGCGCAATCCCTTGCACAGACGCCTCTCGCGCCGTTGGCAGCCGTTCTGTTCGTCGCCATCTATGGCTGGACCGCGCGACGGCGAACGCCGCGCCATTTCTAGGGTCAGGACCCAGGGTCCTGTCCTTGGGCAGCAGTGCTGCCGTTCATGAAGGGATTCGTCCATGTTTTTCCTTGCCAACATGTTCAACAAGAAGATCCACATGCCGTCGGCCGCTGAAACGCTGCCCGGGCGTGACGCGCCCATCATGGTGCCGGGCCGGCATTTTGTTTCCAAACGCGCGCTCAACGGCCCGCATCCCGACGGGATGGAGACAGTGCAGTTCGGCATGGGTTGCTTCTGGGGTGCGGAGCGCCTGTTCTGGAAGACACCCGGCGTCTGGGTCACGAGCGTCGGCTATGCGGGCGGCGGCACACCCAACCCGACCTATCAGGAAACCTGCACCGGGCTGACAGGCCACGCCGAAACCGTGCAGGTGGTCTTCGACCCAAGCGCCGTGCGCTTCGAGGCGCTGCTCAAACTGTTCTGGGAAGAGCATGACCCGACGCAGGGCATGCGTCAGGGCAATGATGTCGGCACCACATACCGCTCGGTGATCTATTGCTCAACGCCTGACCAACTTGCCACCGCCCGCGCCAGCCGTGACGCCTATCAGGCCGCCCTCGACGCGGCCGGGCACGGCGCGCGCATCACCACCGAGATCGATGGTTGGAAGACCTATTATTTCGCCGAGGAATATCACCAGCAATATCTGGCCAAGAATCCCGGCGGATATTGCGGGCTGAGGGGCACGGGTGTGGCGTGCGTGGCGGGCGGCGCCTGAACGGCAACCGATCGGGTTTCATTCAACCGTCGGAGAGCCGCGCGCGCCAGCGCGCCGCATGGAGGTCGAGTTCCGGATTGATGAGAGGCCGATGTGCTGCCGGCATCGGGACGGACCTGCCGTCGCAAAGGAGCGCCGCGCCGAGCGCGGTTCCGGTCGTCGAGCTGCGTGCGGCGGTCACCGGCCTGCCGCTCGCGGATGCCAGCATGGCGAGATAGGCGGCATTGGCCGCAAACGGACCTTCGACGACCAACGGTCCCCGCGCGCCGGTCATGGCAAGGCAGGTGTCCGTCATCATGGCCAGATAGAAGGCGACGGCCGCCATGCGCTCACCCGGCGACAGGGCTGCGGGATCGTGCGACCACGCGGCCTTGCGGTGCGGGAAAGGGCCGGAGCGTTGCTCGACGGATGGCAAGAGCATGATGCCGGAGGCGGCCACGCGGCGCATGTCGGCAGCCGTCGGCACGGTGTCGCACCCGGCGCGCAGCCGGTCGAACTCGCGTCCGCCCATGAAGCGCGCCGACGGCACCGGATCGCCAAAAGCGTTGACATTGACCAGCACGTCACGCGCCGGATCGAGCGGCACGTCGCGCCCGCCCACCGCCATGTTCACCACCCAGGTGCCGGTGGACGTGACGGAGAACGCCGCTTCGTCTGCCGCCTTGAATGCGATGAGATGCGGCAGGAGGGATGCGTTGGAATCATGGATGCCGACCTTCACCGGAAGACCGGCGCGCAGGCCTGTTTCGGTCGCAACCGCGGCGCGCAGCCCGCCCAGTGTCTCGAACGGGGAAGCGACACGCGGCAGGAGGCCGCGCCAGCCCGCCATGTCCCACAGGCTGGACGGTGCCTTTGCAGCGGGGTTCCAAAGGTCCGTGTGGCAGCCGAGCGATGTCACGTCTGCGGCCATCTCGCCTGTCAGGCGGTAACCCCAATATTGCGGCCAGGGCAGCACGGCATGGGTGCGGTGGCGCAGGCCGGGCATTGTGGCGAATTGCCAATGCAGTTGCGCCCCGAGATTGAGCCCCATGGGCAGGCGCGCTGAACCGGTTTCCGCGAAGGGCGGCCGCAGCGCATCATAACCGGCGGCGAGCGTGTCGGGGCCGGTGTGTTCATAATCAAGCACCGGAGCGGCAAGGTCTCCATTGGCGTCGATCAGCGCGGCGCAGGCCCCATGGGTGGTGATGGAGATGGCGTCGATGCGGCGGGTGGCGTTCAGGTCTTTCATGGCGTGCAGGATGAAAGTCTCCAGCCGCGCCGTGTCGAAATGTGGCCAAGGCCCATCCTTCGCAACCGCGTTGGGCGTCGTCAGCACCGCAACCTCCGTCAAGGCCGCAAGATCCACAAGCGCAACCTTGGCATTGGTCTTGCCGATGTCGATGACGGCGACGGTCTCCACCGCTCACTCCATGTGGAACACGGTTTCAAGCGGGGTGGCGATGGGCTCGTCCTTCGCGTTGACCGCCATGATGTCGGCCATGTGCGCCCACCAGCGCTGCATCACAGGGTCGAGCGGAAGCGCATCCATCGTGTGATCGGTGCGGCGCCACAGCACGCCAAAGAGTATCAGCGTTTCGCGGTCGAGATGGATGGAATAGTCCGAAATGCCGGCGCGCTTCAGGAGGTCCACGAGTTCCGGCCAGATCGCATCGTGGCGCTTACGGTATTCGTCTTCCATGCCGGGGTTGAGGCGCATCTTGAACGCGAATTTTTCCATCATTCCACCCTGCGCGATTGTGGCGAAACAAGACGCGGAATGCCGATGACCGCGATCAGCAGCAGCCCGATGAAGATCGACATGACGATGCCAGGCACGTTCATCAGGCCGAAGCCAAATGTCACCAGACCCATGATGATGGCAGCCAGCACCACGCCGCCGATGGAACCGGAGCCGCCGAGAATGTTGACGCCGCCAAGCACCACCATGGTGACGATTTCCAGTTCCCACCCGAACGCGATGGAAGGCCGCGTTGAGCCGAGGCGCGCGGTGAGGCAGACGGCGGCAATGCCGCTTGTGAGGCCGGTGAGCAGGAAAAGCATGAATTTCACCCGCGCCACGCGGATGCCGGAAAACAGCGCCGCGGTCGGGTTGTTGCCGACGGCATAGACGGCGCGGCCGAAACTCGTCCGGTGCAGCAGCACCCAGAAAAGAAGCGCCAGCACTGCAAACAGCACGAGTTCAAAGGAAATCACCCACCAGACATAGCCCTGGCCGAAAAACGCGAAGCTGTCGGGGTATTCGGTGTAGGCCTTGTCTCCGAGCACGATGAAGGAGATGCCGCGAAACAGGCTCATCGTGCCGATTGTCGCGACGATGGATGGCAGGTTGAAGCGGGCGACGAGAAGCCCGTTGAACGCCCCGCAGGCCAAGCCTGTCAACAAGCCCACAGCCACCAGGGCGGGCGTGCCGAAGCCGAGCGTCGCGGCATGGCCCATCGCGGTGGATGCGAGCGCGATGATGGCGGCCACCGACAGGTCGATCTCGCCTGCGATCACCAGCATGGCCATCGCGAATGCGATCATTGCCTTTTCGGTGAAATTGAATGTCGCGTCGGACAGGTTCCACGCATTGAGGAAATAGGGCGAGGAAAGCGCATTGATGGTGAAGACGGCAATGAGCACTGCGATCAGCAGCGTTTCCCAACTGCGCAGCCTGCGGCCCCAGCGCGTGCCGAGAGTGTCGGGGATGTGGCGCGGCTGCGGGGTGGAGGATGCGTCGCTCATGCGGCTTGCTCCGCCCGTTTGAGAATGACGCGGCCCTTGCGGCGCTCGGCGCGGGCATTGAACGCGACAGCAAGGATAATGGCGAGGCCGGAGATGGCCAACTGCCAGAACGGCGAGACATTGATGACGGGAAGCGCGTTCTTGATGACACCGATGAAGAGAGCGCCCAGCACCGCGCCGCCGGCCGAGCCAATGCCGCCCGCAATCGAAATGCCGCCGATGACGCAGGCGGCGATCACGTCCAGTTCAAACCCCGCCGCGATGTCGACATAGGCGACAGCGTAGCGCGCCACCCACAAATAGCCGCAAAGTCCCGCCAGCGCGCCCGAAATGACAAAGGCGGCAAAGCGGGTGCGGCCAACGTCGATGCCGGTGTAAACGGCTGCGTGCGGGTTGCCCCCGACGGCATAGAACGCGCGGCCAAGCGGCATGCGCGTCACCAGCACGGCAAACAGCGCGACCGTTGCAATCGCGATCCATGACAGCACCGGCAGGCCGAGGATCACCGTTCGCGGAAACGCCTTGAACGCGTCGCTCATCTCATGGGCATTGATCCATTCGCCGCCGGAAATGAGAAAGATCACGCCGCGATAGATGGTCAGTGTGCCGAGCGTGACGACGATGGGCGGGATGTGCGCCTTCCAGACGAGAATCCCGTTGACCGCGCCCAGCGCCCCGCCAATGGCGAGCGCCATCAGGATCAGCAGCGGCACGGGGATGGCTGGCGCGGCAAGGCTCGCCAGCGCCACGATCATGCCGGTCAAAGCGAGGTTTGCGGCAACCGACAGGTCGATGCAGCGTGTCAGGATCACCACCATCTGGCCCAGCGCGAGGATGATCAGGATCGCCGTGTCGTTGAAGACGTTGGCGAGGCTGGCGGGAGCCGCAAACTGCGGAAAGCGCGCCGCAATCGCCAAAACCATCGCGACAAGGACAGCCAGCAGGATCGCCTCACGGGATTGGAGCAGGCGCCGCATCGTCATGCCGCCGCCTTGTCCACGCCGATGCCGGCCGCCGCGCTGACCAGCATTTCCGGCGTCAACCCGTCATTGGCAAACTCCGTCGCGATGCGCCCATCGCGCATCACGATGACGCGGTCGCTCATGCCGATGATCTCGGGAATTTCCGACGACACCATGAGCACGGCCAAACCCTCTGACGCGAGTTCCGCCATGAATTCATGCACCGCAGCTTTGGAGCCGATGTCGATGCCTTTCGTCGGCTCGTCGAGGATGATGACCTTGGGCTTGGTCGCCAGCCATTTCGCGATGACGACCTTTTGCTGGTTGCCGCCCGACAGAGTGCCGACATCCTGATCGAGCGCGGCGGCACGCAGATCGAGCCGCGCGGTGTAGGCGCGCGCCAGCTTGAATTCCTCCGCCATGCGCAGGAAGCCCGCGCGCGAGGTGACATTCAACGACGGCAGCGACACATTGTGCACGATCGGCAGGCCGAGGATGACCCCCTGCTTTCCCCTGTCCTCCGGCACGTAGACGATGCCGAGATCGATGGCGTCAGCCGGCGAGCGGATGGCCGCGACCCGGCCCGCCAGATTGACCGCGCCGCGCGAGGGTTGCGTGAGGCCGAAGAGCGCCTGCATCACCTCCGAACGCCCTGCCCCGACAAGGCCGTAGAAGCCGAGGATTTCGCCGCGCCGCAGGCTGAAATTGATGTCTTCAAATTCGGTCGGATGGCTGTAGCCCGCAACCGTCAGCACGGCGTCACCGGGATTGCGGACGCGCTTGGGGAAAAGCTGGTCCACCGACCGGCCGACCATCAACTGGACAAGCCGCCCCGGCGTGACCTCGTCGATCAGTCCGGAGGCGACATGCTCGCCGTCGCGGAACACGGTGTAGCGGTCGGCGATCCGGAAGATTTCGTCGAACTTGTGCGAGATGAACAGGATCGCCTTGCCGCGCGCCTTGAGTGTTTCAATCAGCGCATAAAGCTCGCCGATTTCCTTGGCGCTGAGCGCCGCGGTGGGTTCGTCCATGATGACAACCCGCGCGTCGATCGACATGGCGCGCGCGATGGCGACGAGGTGCTTGCTGGCAATGCCGAGATCGCGCAGCCGCGCTTGCGGGTCGAGCGAAGCGCCGATGGATAAGAGCAGCGCCGCCGCATCGCGGTTCATGGCCGTCCAGTCGACCAGGCCGAAGCGCGTGCGCGGCGCATGGCCGAGGTAGATGTTTTCGGCGACGCTCAATTCGTCGAACAGCACTGTTTCCTGATGGATCGCGGTCACGCCTGCATTGGCGGCGTCATGTGGCGTGGCAAAGAGGACAGGCTTGCCGTTGATGCGGATCTCGCCTTCATCAGGCATGTGGATCCCGGTCAGGATCTTGACGACGGTCGATTTGCCGGCGCCGTTCTCGCCGATCAGCGCTGTCACCTCGCCGGGAAACAAGTCAAGGCTCACCTTCGACAGAGCGCGCACGCCCGGAAAGGCCTTGGACACCCCGGAAAGGCTGAGGACTGGTTGGCTCACGCGCGCTCCGCCCGGCGAGGGCGCCGGTTCATCTTCGGATGGTGGAAGGTGAAGAAAAAAAGCGGTGCCGCGTTCAAGCGGCACCGCCAGCAGGGAGGAGATCAGAAGATGTCCTTGAAGGCGTCGATGTTGGACGCGTCATAGACAAACGGGTCGGCCATCGCGCCTTCATTGTTGGCGTCAAGCTTCACATTGCCCATGCGGCCCATGCCGATCTCGGCGTCCGGCTTGGCTTCGGCCTTGCCGGTCTCAAGGTTGTAGGCGATCATGGTGGCGGCATAGCCAAGGTCGATCGGGTTCCAGATGGCGAAGGATTTCGATGCACCCGACTTGATGTGCCCGGCCATCTCCGATGGCAGGCCGAGGCCGGTCACATTGATCTTGCCCACCATGCCGGCATCCGTCACGGCCTGCGCGGCGGCGACTATGCCGACCGACGTCGGCGCGATGATGGCCTTCAGGTTCGGATGCGCCTTCATCAGGCCTTGCGCTTCGGTGTAGCTCTTGTCGGCCTTGTCGTCGCCATAGACGGTGGAAACGACGGTGATGCCCTTGTAGTTCGGCAGCACCTTGTTCATCTCCTCGATCCAGGTGTTCTGGTTGGTCGCGGTGGCCGATGCCGACAGAACGGCGACTTCGCCGCCCTCGGGCATGTTGTCGGCGGCAAGCTTGATGATCATGTTGCCGATCAGCGGGTTGGACGACGGATTGAGGTGCATCATGCGGCCCTCCGGGGCGACGCCGGAATCCCAGGAGATGACGGTGATGCCGCGCTCCATGGCCTTTTTGAGCGCCGGAACCAGCGCGTCGCGGTCATTGGCAGAAACGGCGATCGCATCGACATTCTGCGCGATCAGCGCATTGATGACCTCGATCTGGCCTTCCGCCGTCGTGTCGGTCGGTCCGGTGTAGATGATCTCGACGTCGCCGAGCTCCTTGGCGGCCTCCTCCGCGCCCTTGGCGGCGGCTTCAAAGAAGCCGATGCCGAGCGCCTTCACCACCAACGCGATGCGCTTGTTTTCAGCTTGCGCCGCACCCGTCATCATCAGCGACACCGCGGCTGCGCCGAGCATCAGTTTTTTCATCAGACCCATGTTTTCCTCCCATTGGGTTTGAGCGTTCGGTTTCAACAATGCGCCGTCCTGCCGCCCGGCTTCACGCGCCGGACGTCAATCTCTCCTCCGCCGCGGCGGAGACCGCCGCCACGATCAGCCGCACGCCAGCGCTCTCGACCATCGCAGCCGAACGGTCATCGATGCCATCATCGGTGATCAGCGTGGCGATGGCATCGAGCGGGCGCAGGATCAGGCTGGAGCGTTTGCGGAACTTGGTGGAATCGACGAGCACCACAAGTTCGTCAGCCTGATGGATCAGCTTCTGTTCGGCCTGGATCAGCAGCGGATCGGCCTCCATGATTCCCAGCGGACCGATGGCGTGCGCGCCCATGAACATGCGGCGCGCATAGAAATTGCGCGTCACATCATTGTCGAACGGAGACAGGATGATGTTCTGCTCGCGGTAAATCGTGCCGCCCGAAAGCAGGATCGTGTTCTTGGAATGCTTCAGCAAATGTTCCGCGATCGGGAATGAATTGGTGAACACTTGAAGCCGCCGCGAGGCCAGCGGATGCACCATCTGGAACGTTGTCGTGCCGCCATTGATGATGACCGGTTCGCCATCGGCGCAAAGTTCGACGGCCGCCCTGGCGATGGCCCGCTTCTCGCGGATCTGCATCGTCTCGTTGACGGAGAACGGCCGCCCCGCAAGGCCGACGAACTGCGGCGGCGTGATGGATTCAGCACCGCCCCGCACGCGCCGCAATTTCTTTTGCAGGTGCAACGTGCCGATGTCGCGCCGGATCGTCGCCTCGGAGGAATCCGTCATCTCAACCAGTTCCTGCACGGTGACGACCGGCTTTTCCTGGATGGCGGACAGAATGATCCTGTGGCGTTCGCTTTCGTGCATCGCATCCTCCCGATGGTGAAGCTTTCACTGAAAGCGATCAGTGTCAATCAGTTTCGATCAAGAATTTTCATATTGCAGCGCACAATGATAGAATATGATCGAAACTGATTGACAATCGACCTTGGAATGCGCAGCCTGCTCGCGCTTGCGTGAGAGATCTTGAGTGAAAGTCGTGTTCAGGTTTGAAATCCCCGTGTTCCTCGGGTGCTTTTTCCTTCGTGCTTCGAGGCCCGCCAAAGCGGGCACCTCAGCATGAAGGGAAAAAGCTTGGGCCTGCCCCGGACGTGATCCGGGGAAGGGTGGATTTCAAACTGGGGCACTCTTCGAAAGCAAAGCCTGTGGGGAGGACAAACATGGCGGACATATCGGCGGGCCGGCTCGCAAACCTGTGGGATGACGCCCATGCGGCTACGCTCGATGAGCCGGGGCTCCTGCTTTACCGCTCCAACCTGCTCGGTTCCGATCTCAGGATCACCAATTTCGGCGGCGGCAACACGTCGGCCAAGGTGGTGCACAAGGATCCGCTGACCGGCGAGGACGTCGAGGTGCTGTGGGTCAAGGGCTCTGGCGGCGACATCGGCTCGATGAAGCGCGACGGATTCTCGACGCTGTACATGACCAAGCTCGAACATCTCAGATCGCTCTACCGCGGGCTTGCGCATGAGGATGAGATGGTCGGCTATCTGCCGCATTGCACATTCGCGCTCAACCCGCGCGCCGCCTCCATCGACACGCCGCTGCACGCTTTCGTGCCGTTCAGGCATGTCGACCATGTGCACCCGGATGCCGTGATCGCGATTGCCGCCTCGCAGAACGCCGAAGCGATCACGAAACAGGTCTATGGCGGGCGCATGGGGTTCCTGCCTTGGCAGCGGCCGGGGTTCGATCTTGGCTTGAAGCTGGGTGAGATGGCGAGGGCTCACCCGGGCTACGTGGGCGTGGTGCTTGGCGGGCACGGCGTGTTCACATGGGCGGATGACGCCAAGGCTTGCTACGCGCTGACGCTGGAGATCATCCAGCAGGCGCAGGACTGGCTGGATGCCAACGCCCGCAAGCCGGCATTCGGCGGCGCCAAGGTTCAATCCCTTCCGAAGGCGGAGCGTGAAGCGGTTGCCGCCGCGCTCATGCCGGAAATCCGCGCGCGCATCTCCAAGGAATCGCCGAAGATCGGCCATTTCGATGACAGTGACGCCGTGCTGGAGTTTGTTGGCTCGGTTGAGTTCGACCGTCTTGCCCCCATGGGCACATCCTGCCCGGACCATTTCCTGCGCACGAAGATCGCGCCGCTGGTCATTCCGTTTGATGCATCAGCGGGCGTTGGTGCAAGCATCGCCGCGCTGGATGGGCTGGTGGCGGACTATGCCGCCGGTTACGCCGCTTACTACGAACGCTGCAAACGGGCGGATTCGCCCGCCATGCGCGACCCCAACGCCGTCATTCATCTGGTGCCGGGCGTGGGCCTGATCAGCTTTGCCAAGGACAAGACGACCGCGCGGCAGGCGGCTGAATTTTATGTCAACGCTATCAATGTGATGCGCGGCGCGACCGGCGTCGATGCCTATGTGGCGCTGCCCGAGCAGGAAGCCTTCGACATCGAGTATTGGTTGCTTGAGGAAGCCAAGCTTCAACGCATGCCGAAGCCGAAGGCGCTCACTGGCAAGGTTGCCGTCGTCACCGGCGGGGCGGGTGGCATCGGTGCGGCGATTGCAGATCGGTTGATGGCTGAGGGCGCAGTCGTGATGATCGCCGACCGTGACGGAGCGGCGGCCGAGGATGTCGCGTCGGGCTTCCGCAAGAAATGGGGCAAGGATGCCGCCCACGCCATCACCATGGATGTGACGCGCGAGGAGGACGTCATCCGCACATTCGCCGAGACCGCACGCCTTCACGGCGGCGTCGACATCGTCGTCAACAATGCCGGAATTTCGTCGGCGGCGGCGGTGGAAGACACCACGCTGGACCTTTGGAACCACAACATGTCGATCCTCGCGACAGGCTATTTCCTCGTCGCGCGCGAAGGCTACCGGTTGATGAAGCGGCAAGGTTTCGGCGGTTCGCTCATCTTCATCGGCTCGAAGAACGGCGTTGCCGCGTCGGCCGGGGCATCGGCCTATTGCACGGCCAAGGCGGCGGAAATCCACCTGGCGCGCTGCATGGCTTTGGAGGGCGCGGCGCACGGCATACGCGTCAATGTCGTCAACCCGGATGCGGTGCTTCGCGGCTCGAAGATCTGGCAGGGCGAATGGCGCCAGCAGCGCGCCGCCAACAACAAGATCGCCGAGGATGACCTGGAAGAGTTTTACCGCAACCGCTCGCTCTTGAAGCGCAGCGTGTTTCCGGAGGATATCGCTGAAGCCGTCCAGTTCTTCGCCAATGAAACGCTGTCGGGCAAGTCGACAGGCAATTTTCTCAATGTGGACGCGGGCAACGCCCAGTCCTTCACCCGCTGAAAGCCGCCGCCATGATCCATCCCGATGTGATCGCCGCCGACAATGACGCCCGCGTCACGGCCCTCCGGCGCGACTATGACAGCCTTGGCGAACGTCTGGATCGCCGCGGCATGTCCATCGATGCCATCAAGGCCAAGGCCGGCACCTTCGGCGTTGCCGTGCCATCCTGGGGCGTCGGCACGGGCGGCACCCGTTTCGCCCGCTTTCCGGGGCGCGGCGAACCGCGCGACATCTTCGACAAGCTCGATGATTGCGGCGTGATCCACCGCCTCACCGGCGCGACGCCCACCGTGTCGCTTCACATCCCGTGGGACAAGGCCGACCCGAAGGCGCTGAAAGCCAAGGCCACCGAACACGGCCTCGGCTTTGATGCGATGAACTCCAACACCTTCCAGGACCAGCCGGGCCAGAAGCACTCCTACAAATTCGGCTCGCTGTCCCACACTGACAGAGCGACGCGAAGACAGGCCGTGGAGCACAATGTCGAATGCATCGAGATCGGCCGTGCGCTGGGTTCCAAAGCGCTGACCGTCTGGATCGGTGACGGCTCGAATTTTCCCGGCCAAAGCCATTTCGCGCGCGCCTTCGACCGCTACCTCGCCTCGCTGAAGGACATCACGGCGGCGCTGCCGAAGGACTGGCGCATCTTCACCGAACACAAGATGTTCGAGCCGGCCTTCTATTCCACCGTCGTGCAGGATTGGGGCACCAATCTGATGATCGCGCAGGAACTGGGGCCGCAAGCCTTTTGCCTCGTCGATCTCGGCCACCACGCGCCGAACGTGAACATCGAGATGATCGTCTCGCGCCTCATCAGCGCGGGCAAGCTTGGCGGCTTCCACTTCAACGACTCGAAATATGGCGATGACGACCTCGACACCGGTTCCATCGACCCCTACCGCCTGTTCCTCGTCTTCAACGAGCTGGTGGACGCCGAGGCTCGTAAGGTCAAAGGCTTCAAACCAGCCCACATGCTCGACCAGAGCCACAATGTCACTGACCCGATTGAAAGCCTGATGGTCTCGGCGATGGAAGTGCAGCGCGCGCATGCGCAGGCGCTTCTCGTCGACCGCAAGGCGCTGGACGGTTTCCAGCAGGCCAATGACGCGCTGATGGCCTCGGCCACGCTGAAAGACGCGTTCCGCACCGATGTGGAGCCCATCCTTGCCATGGCGCGGCTGGACAAGGGCTGCGCCATCGATCCGGTGGCTGCCTATCGCATGTCGGGCTATCGCGCCAAAGTGGCGACAGAGCGTCCGGCTTTGACCGGCAGCGGCGGCGGCATCGTGTGAGACGCGGCGCTTGGACGTCGGGCGGCAACCGGAGCATCCGGCACTTCGCGTTGCTGATGCTTGGCTTCTATGTGCTTGCGCTGGCCGCTTTCATCGTCGTGGCGCTCGGGCGCGATGCGGCATTCAAGGACGCGTCCGCAAGGCCCGATTTGATCAAGCTCGGCCCGGTTGTCTCGCATCGCATCGACCATGGCGCGTTTCTCGACGGTGAAGCGCTGGTGCGCAGCCTGGCGGAGCGGCCGTTCGAGCCGTCGACAGGCGTGCGGCCGAATGCCGGTCTTCTGGTCTTCGAGGACGGCTACCTTTGGGTGTCCGCCGCGATCGGCGCCCTTCCCGTCGGCGAGAGCGATTGGTCGATCTGGATCGAGGACCGGTTCAGCCGTGCGGCGCGGCTTGTCGTGGTTGAAGGAACCCGGGTCGTCCGGGAGATCGACTGGCGCTACGGCGACCCGGCCAATTCAGGCCTCGCCCGCAAGACGCACCCGGTGTTCCATCTGCAGCGCGCCGACATTGAGAACCGTACGCTCTATTTCGCGCTTTCGTCCTATGGCGGGCTGAAAGGCGATCTGCTCATTGCGCCGCGCCCCGCGTTCGAGACGTTGTTTGAGCGGCGCTTCATCCTGTTGTCCTTCGTCAATGGCGCGGTGGCGGCGATAGCGATTTATCTCGGCGCGATCGGGTTGCGGCTGGGCGCGCGCTCCTTCCTTTATGCGGCGGGCATGGCGTTTTTCCTGATGATCCGCAATTTTGGCGAGACGGGTGCGCACCACGCCGTGTTCCTGCCGCAGAATCCGATCCTCGCCGATGTGATGCTCTACGGCATGCAGCCTGTCGCCATGTCGTTCTGGCTGCTGTTCACGCTGTCCTTCCTCGACATCAAGGCCAAGGCGCCGCGCCTGCACGCGCTGGTGACGATTGTCGCCATCCTCATCCCGATCCAGGGCATATTGATCGTGCTGCGCGGCGGTTTCATCCCGTCGATGCCGTTCAACACCAGCGCCGCGTTTCCGACATTCCTTGCCATGGCGTTCGGTTTCGGTCTGCTGTTCTGGCAAGTCGCCGCGGGCTCACGCCGGGCGATCTGGTTCCTGCTGTGCTGGATTCCCATCGGCACCGGGCTCGCCTTGCGCATGACGTCCTATCTGGTGACGAGCTGGACGCCTGATCTCGGCATTTTCGCGCGCCAAGGGCCGGATCTGGCCGTGTCGCTCGTCGCGCTCGCTGTCGTGCTCACCATCGATTTGCAGGAGCGCGAGCGGCGGTTGACACAGGTTGCAAACCGTAACGCTCAGCGCACCCGCGACTTTGCCGAAATCGGGTCTGACGCGATGATCGAGGTCGGCCCCGATGGCGTGATCCGCGCTTCGGCAGGCCCGCTCACCCGCACACTGGGATTGGCCGCCGGGCGCGCATTGGCGGATACCGTGCCAAGCCTGCCCGCTTCGCTGGTCACGCAGTTGCACAATGAGCCGATCCGCGCGCTGGAGCACAATCTTGGAACCACGGACCAAAAACCGCTGTGGCTGTCCATATCCGCCGTCCCGGTCCGCGACGAGGCGGGCGCGGCAGACGGGTTCCGCGCGGTGCTGGCCGATATCAGCGAGAAGGTGGCGGAGCGCGACACCGAGGCACGACGCAACACGCTGGCCGCGCTTGGCCAACTGGCGGGCGGCATCGCGCATGAAGTCAACAATCTGCTGCACCCGATGATCAACCTGTCGCGTCGCGTTTCCGGCCGGCTCGGCCATGACCCCGACGGGCGGCGGCTGCTCGATCTGGTCGTGACCTCCGGCGAACGCGCCGGTGAAATCGTGCGGCAGGTGTTGAAAGCCTACGCGCCGGACCGGATGGCCGGCGGCATGAAACCGGCCGATGCGGCGTTTGCCGATGCGGTGGAGACGATCCGCGCCACGCTCCCTCAGGGCGTGCAACTTGAAACACTGATCGAACCTGTTCCCGGCCTGACGCTCAATGGCGGCGAACTCATTCAGGTCTTGTCCAATCTCACCACCAATGCGGTGCGCGCCATGCGCGGCAATGGTCGACTGTCATTGCGCCTGACCCATGATCCCGATGCGGCGCGCATCACCGTTACCGACACGGGCCATGGCATGCCGGACGAGATCCGGCTGAAGGCCCTTGATGCCTTTGTCACGGCGTCGCCGGGCGGCATCGGGCTGGGCCTGTCTATCGTCCACCGAATCGTCGCCGGATGGCAGGGCACGATCGACATCGATTCAACGCCGGGAACCGGCACGACCGTGCGCATCGATGTTCCGCGCCCGCAGCGCCCGCTCGCCGACGCGATGTCTGCGGCACCGGTGTGACGACGGTCTCACGAGGCTGGCCCGCCGTCGCTGTCCGGAACGATTGAGAACGTGGCATCGAAATCGACCGCGCCATCCGTGTCCAGCGGCGGAACCAACTGCATGGCAAGCATGATCCGGCCCAAAGCGCCCGCAAGCAGCTTCGCGTCCTCGTCGCCCAGTCCGCGCAGCACCGCATCGATCGCACGCAGCGGGTCCTGCTCCAAGAGGCTCACGCCCTGCTCCGTCAGTTCCAAGCGGTCGGACCGGTGATGGAGGCCCATCCCGGCCTTGCGCACCAGACCCTTCTCGATCAGCGTGCGCACTGTGCGGGTAACTGGACCGACGGCCAATTGCTGGAACCGCGCCAGGGCGCTGGACGTGCAGGCGCCGGGGTCGGCCGACGCCAGATAGCGCAGCGCCGACCACTGCGCCGGATAAAGGCCATGCGAATGGCCGGCCGAATGCAGCGACCGCGCCGAAAGCTCGAACAGGCGGGTCAGCGGCAGCAATGCCGCGCCGTCGTCCTGTGCGCCTGGTTCAAGCTCATTCGGCATGAAAACCACCCCCCCGTTTCGCCCCTCGCGGATGCACCTCATCCGGGCTTGGCCGGACGGAGAAGCTCATCGACGAGGTCCGCTTCGTCAAACGGCTTGACGAACACGCGCTCCGCCCCCCACGCTTCCGATATCAAGGCCGCCGCCTCGATCGTCAGATGCGGGCCGCCGCCCGTGATGACAAAGACGCGAAGACCCGGCTGCTCGGCGCGCACGCGCCTCAGCGCGTCCAGCCCGTCTCCATCCGGCATCCATATGTCGAGAATGGCGGCATCAAAATGGCGCTTCCGCAGATGATCAAGCGCCGAGCGTCCGTTGCTGGCGGCGGTGACGTCGTGGCCGGCGGCTTCGAGCGCGGCTTGCAGCGAAACGCGGACAGCCTCGACATCATCGGCAACCATGATCTTCATGCGACACTCCTCACCCTGGCCACCGTTTTGCCCCGTCGAGGCATGGGCAAACACCCGGACTGCAAAAATCCCGCTTTGCCCGCGCGATGTTCCGTGCAACAAACTCGTTTCAAGCGCGGCGCGCAACCTCGGTTGAAGGGGTGCGGGTCCGCGCGATGACAGGGATGATAGACAAGGTGACCCCATGAAGAAACTCGTACTCGGTCTCATGACCGCTTCGGCGCTCGCGTTCGGTTCGTTTGCCGCTTCCGCCGAAGGCGAACCCGCGCTGCTGATCGACCTCGGCGGCAAATTCGACAAATCCTTCAATGAAGCCGCCTTCAACGGCGCGGAAAAGTGGAAGGCCGAGTCGGGCGGCACCTATATGGAGTTTGAACTCCAGAACGCCGACCAGCGCGAACAGGCGCTGCGCAATTTTGCTGAAGCCGGCGCCAACCCGATCGTCGCCGTGGGCTTCGGCAATGCCGACGCCATAGCCAAACTGGCCGATGAATTCCCCGACAAGAACTTCGTCATCGTCGACATGGTTGTCGACAAGCCGAATGTCCGCTCGGTCGTGTTCCGCGAGCAGGAAGGCTCGTTCCTCGTCGGCGTTCTCGCCGCCATGGCCTCTCAGACCGGCAAAGCCGGTTTTGTCGGCGGCATGGACATTCCGCTCATCCGCCGCTTTGCCTGCGGCTATGTCGGCGGCTTCAAGAGCGTGAAGGCCGATGGCGAAGTGTTCCAGAACATGACGGGCGACACGCCTGCCGCGTGGAACGACCCGACCAAGGGCGGCGAGCTTGCCAAATCGCAGATCGACCGCGGCGCGGACGTCATCTATGCGGCGGCCGGCCAGACGGGCCTCGGCGTGCTGCAGGCGGCAAAAGACGCCGGAAAATTCTCGATCGGCGTTGATTCCAACCAGAACTTCCTGCACCCGGGCTCGGTCCTGACTTCGATGCTGAAGCGCGTGGACGTCGCCGTCTACAACGCCTTCACCGACGCGCAGGCCGGCAAGTTCACCCCGGGCATCGTCAATCTCGGCGTTGCCGAGGGCGGCATCGACTGGGCGCTGGACGACAACAACAGAGCGTTGATCACGCCGGAAATGCAGGCGGCCGTCGACAAGGCGAAAGCCGACATCATTGCCGGCACGCTGACCGTGCATGACTACATGTCGGACAACAACTGCCCCTATTGAGGCGATTGAGCGGGGCGCGGGAAACCGCGCCCCGAGTCCGTTTTTGGAGTTGGCGAGAAACGACATTCCCTTCGCCTTTCGAGGCGTTTCCCTTCATGCCGAGGTGCGAGCTGGTGCGAGCATTTGCGAGCCTCGAAGCACGAAGGAACAAGCACCTCAGGATGAAGGGAAGCTTGCGCTGGGACGTGCGGCCATGCCGCTCTGGTGAACGCGCGAGGCCATGTTCCAGTGCAGGGGGTGCGCGTGCAGCCAGCAGCGATTGAACTCATTGGCATCGACAAAAGGTTTGGCGCGGTCCATGCCAACAAGGACATCAACCTTGTTGTGAACAAGGGCACGATCCACGGCATCATCGGCGAGAACGGGGCCGGCAAATCGACGCTGATGTCGATCCTCTACGGGTTTTATTCGGCTGACTCGGGCGAAATCCGCGTTGACGGCCGTCCCGTCAGCATCAAGACCAGCCAGGATGCGATTTCGGTCGGCATCGGCATGGTGCACCAGCACTTCATGCTGGTTGAAAATTTCACGGTGCTTGAAAACATCATTCTCGGCGTCGAAGGCGGCGGCCTGCTGGCCGGCGGCGAAGCCAAGGCGCGCGCCGCGCTGAAGCGGCTGGAGCAGGACTACGAACTCGATGTTGACCCCGACATGGTGATCGAGGATCTGCCGGTCGGCCTGCAACAGCGCGTCGAAATCCTGAAGGCGCTCTATCGCGGGGCCGAAACACTGATCCTTGACGAGCCGACCGGCGTGCTGACGCCAGCCGAAGCGGATCATCTGTTTCGCATCCTCGGCACGCTGAAAGCGCAGGGCAAGACCGTCATCCTGATCACCCACAAGCTGCGCGAGATCATGGCCGTCACCGATGCCGTCTCCGTCATGCGGCGCGGCGAAATGGTGGCAACCGTCAAGACGGCCGAAACGAGCCCCGAACAACTAGCCGAACTGATGGTCGGCCGCCGTGTCCTGCTGCAGGTGGACAAGGGCGACGCGCATCCGGGCGAGGAACGCCTGCGCGTGGAGAACCTCACCGTCAAGGACAAATGGGGGGTCGCCCGCGTCGACAATGTATCGTTTTCGGTGCGGGCGGGAGAAATCGTCGGCATCGCCGGGGTGTCCGGCAACGGGCAGTCGGAACTGCTGGAATGTCTCGCCGGGCTGGAGCGCGCCACATCGGGCCGCATCGTTTTGATGGGCGAAGTGCTGGACCCGGTGCATGAGGGCGACCCGGCCGCCATGCGTGAACGCGGCCTTGCCCATGTGCCGGAAGACCGCCACCACATGGGCCTGGTGCTCGCCTTCGAGCAAAACGAGAATTCCATTCTCGGCTATCACCGCCTGTCGCAATATGGCGCGGGCCCGATGCATGACCTCGACGCGATCCGCGCGGACGCCGCCGAGAAGATCAGGAAATTCGACATCCGGCCGGACAATTGCCGGCTCAAGACCGCCAATTTCTCCGGCGGCAACCAGCAGAAGATCGTGCTGGCGCGCGAGATGGAGCGCGACCCGAAAGTGCTGCTTGTCGGCCAGCCAACGCGCGGGGTCGACATCGGGGCCATCGAGTTCATCCACAAACAGTTGATCGCGCTGCGCGACGAAGGCAAGGCGATCCTGCTTGTCTCGGTTGAACTCGATGAAATCCGCTCGCTCGCCGACCGGATCCTCGTGATGTTTGCAGGCCGCATCGTCGGCGAGGTCGCGCCCGATGCGGGCGAAGGCGAAATCGGCCTGCTGATGGCCGGCGTGACGGCGGCCGATGCGCCGTCGGCTGCAAAAGAGGCGGCGGA
>JALOTE010000138.1 GCA_025458045.1 Rhizobiaceae bacterium | reverse complement strand
TGATGATCCGCCATGGGGACGCAGATCCGCTGATCTCACATCGTCAAGCCGAGCGGTTGAAAGAAGCGTGGACCCGTGTCGATACTGCGACCCCGCTCGACTTTGCGATCTTGCCGGGCGCGGGCCATGGCGGTTCGGCCTTTGATGCCGCCGTCCTGCAAAGCAAATTGGCCGAGTTCCTGGCCGGGCACCTTGGCATGAAGTGAAATGATACCGGGCGGCGTTCGAATGTGCCCCAGACTCCCGACTTCCTGCTTAGCGCCCGATCACACTATGTGTTCTATCATCATGGCAGCCAATGGGGCCAGTTTGTTTCGATATGTCTGACGGGTCTTGCTGCCCAGCTAAAACCTGCCGGTCTCCTGTCGGATCTCGGTCATTAGCGATCAAGTTTGAGCGTCCTGAAAGCGGCCATCGGGTTGATTGAATGGCCCCATATGCCGCCCGCAGGGTGTGAACTGGCTCGCATCCGGCGATCACGCTGGAAGAAGCTCATTGCACGCTGACGAAAATGTGCGTGGAACGTGCGCGAGGGCGATGGCAGGCTTTTCAAACATCGGAATCGGCAAGGGTGAGGCCATGCAGTTTATCCGGGTCCTGCTTGCGGTCTTGGCCATCGGCCTTACTGTCCCGACGGCTCTTGCCGACCCGGATGAATGGCAGGCCCAATGACCGAAGACAGACTTCGCCCACAGCGCCGTTGATTTTGCCGAAATCATGTCAGGCGGGCCGCCGAAGGATGGCATTCCGGCCATCATGGCGCCGGAGTTCATTCCGGTCACTGACGAGAAGCGTCTCGGCGCCCGTGAGCCGGTCCTGTCCTTTGCCGGGCCGTCCGGCGCGGCGCGCGCCTATCCGATCCGCTATCTGATGTGGCACGAGATCGTGAATGATGTGGTGGACGCCATACCCGTCGCCGTCACCTTCTGCCCCTTGTGCAACACGGCCATGGTGTTTGATGCGCGTGTGGACGGCAGGGCGCTGACCTTCGGCGTGTCGGGCATGCTGCGCTTTTCCGACATGATCATGTATGACCACCAAAGCGAAAGCTGGTGGCAGCAGGCGACGGGCGAAGCGATTGTCGGCAACGCCATTGGCGCGAAACTGACACAGCGTCCATCACGGCTCGTCAGCTGGGCCGAGTTTGCTGCGGAACATCCGCAAGGGCTGGTGATGGACGAGCCGACGATGCGCCGCGCATATGGCGCAAACCCCTATCAGAGTTACGACAGCAGCCGGCCATTCCTCTATACCGGCGAGAACCCGCCTCATGGCATCAACCCGGTCGAGCGCGTTGTGCGTGTCGGCGACAGGGCCTGGCCATTGACGCGGCTCAGCGTTGAAAAGCATATCAGCGAAGCGGGCCTCACGCAGACATGGAACGAGGGGCAGGCCTCCGCGCTTGATTCAGCCGAGATCGCCAAGGGCCGCGAGGTGGGTACCGTGCGGGTGGTCGATGCACGCGGCAAGGATGTCGTCCACGACATGCCGTTAGCCTTTGCCTTCCATGCTTTTCATCCTGACGGCACGTGGCTGATCGGGGCTTCGAGAACAGCACCTTGAGTGCCGACCGAGCCGTCCTGGAATTCACACATTCCAACTTCTTGAAGTCGTCATGCGACATAAGTGGACTCGTGCAATCATGTTAATTCGTATAGGTCTGTCCTGAACACAGGAGAACAACCATGTCCACGATGAGCCAACAGCGCGCCTGGCAAGGCATGACTTTGTTTTCCTTTGGGTTCCGGCCGTTTTTCCTGTTTGGTTCGCTGCATGCCGGGTTGATGGTGGCGTTGTGGGTGCCATGGCATTTGGGCGTCATCAGCTTGCCCAGTGCCTTCGAGCCGGTTGTCTGGCACGCGCATGAATTGCTGTTCGGCTATGTTCCGGCAATTGTTGCCGGTTTTCTGCTCACTGCCGTGCCCAACTGGACTGGCCGTCTGCCAGTCGTCGGAAAGCCGCTGATCGCGCTCTTTGCATTGTGGCTTGCCGCGCGCGTGTTGATCGCTTCGTCCGCAGGCCTGCCGCCTTTGGTTGTCGCCGTGGGGGCGCTGGCCTTTCCGGTTGCGCTGTTGGTCGCGATGGGTCGTGAAATCGTGGCGGCGGGCAACAAGCGCAACTATGTCGTGCTGGCGGGCGTCGGCCTTCTCACCTTGGCGCAGGCGTTGTTCCACATTGAGGTGGCGATGACGGGAGACGCGCTCTATGCCGACCATATGGCGCTCGCCGTGACGCTGGCCCTCATCACGCTGATCGGCGGGCGTATCGTGCCGAGTTTCACCACCAATTGGTTGCGCCCGCGCGGGCCGGGGCGCTTGCCCGTGCCGTTCAACACCTTCGACAAGGCGGCGATGGGCCTTGGCATCGTCGCGCTTGCAGGCTGGGTGCTGGCACCCATTGCGCCCGCCTCCATCGCGCCGGTTCTGGCGCTGCTGTTGCTGGCCGCTGGTATCGCGCATCTGGCGCGGTTGATCCGCTGGGTGCCGTGGCGGACCTTTGCCGAACCGCTGGTGACGGTTCTGCATGCAGCCTATCTCTTCGTGCCGCTTGGCTTTGCGCTCGCCGCCTTTGGCCTCTGGCAGGGCGACCATGGGGCCGCCACCGGCGCGACGCATGCCTGGACGATCGGCGCTGTCGGCCTGATGACGCTGGCCGTGATGACGCGGGCGACGCGCGGCCATACCGGGCGGCCGCTCACCGCGCCCGCGTCCACCGTCGCGATCTATGCCCTGATCCTGATTGCGGCGTCGGCGCGCCTGCTGGCGGCGTTGCACCCGGATGTGTCTGTCACCGCCTTGTCGGTTGCGGGCGTTGCATGGGTTGCGGCCTTCGCCCTGTTTGCCGCGCTCTATGGCCCTATGCTTGCCGGGCGCAAACCTGACGCAGCCAATCGCTGAGAGCTTATTCCGCCACGCAGCGAAGGCCATCGCCGTCGCCACCGCAACAGGCGTCGCCAAGGTCGAGTTGTGAGAAGGCAGCGATGGCCTGACGGCGCACCGCGCTCACAGGATCGGCGGGCGTGATGACACAGTTGTCGATCGTCGGCAGGGCGTCACGCTGTTCGATCGAAGAGAGATGCGGGCCGAGATCGCGCAGCAGGCCGTCATCAATCGCATAGATCCAGCCATGCAGGTTGAGCGACTGGCCGCGCGCCCACGCCTTTTCGATGATCGGCATGGCGGCGATGCGGCGCACCTGCATCTCGATGTTGACCTCGCACATGCGGTTGATGCGCACGCGCAGATCGCTGAACGCATCAAAGGTGGCACGGTGCTTGTGGTAGAGCATGGTCAGCGGCTGCAGCCAGTGATCGAGCATCGCGCCGCGCTCGCCGGACAGCGCGCGGGCCACGCCGCCGCAGCCATAATGCCCGCAGACGATGATGTGTTCGACCTGCAAATGATCCACCGCATATTCGAGCACAGACAGGATGTTGAGATCGCTGGTATGGACGATGTTGGCGATGTTGCGGTGAACGAATATCTCACCCGGATCGAGGCCCAGCACGTCATTGGCCGTCACGCGGCTGTCGGAACAACCGATCCAGACATAGCGGGGTGATTGCTGCTCGGCCATGCGCTGGAAAAAGCCGGGGTCTTTGCGCGTCTTCCGGTCGACCCAGGCCACATTGGCGTCGAACAGATGGCTGAGTGACGTGCTCATGGGCAGCTTCTGGCCTGCGCCGCTTCAGCGCGGCGCGCCCGCATTTCGGCAAGGATGGCGTCCTTGTCGGCCTTCGTCAGCCGCGCGGCGGCAAGCGGCAGGAGCACGGCGTTTTCAAGCACGAGGTGCTTCTTTTCGAGCGCCGCAACCTGGATCATCAATTGACGGCCGCGCGCATCGGGCATGCCGCCAAGAGCAAGGTTGGACAGCAGCGCTATCAGCGCCTGCATGTCTGCGCGGGTGGAGGAATGTTCGGCGGACAGCGTGGCGAGCAGCGTCTCCATGTCGTCGTCGGCTTCGGCGCGCGCCCGCAAGCGCGGAAACAAGCTCAATTCCTCGTCAGCAATGTGAATGGGCGTGTCGCTTTGCAATGTGGCGTGTATGGCATCGGCAACCGCCGGTTGCGGGACATCCATCGCAGCAAGCTTTTCCAACGCCACATAGCAGGCGCGCTGCAGCAGATGCTCATCGCGGATCGCGTCGACGGGGCTCAAATAGCCGTCGAGCGCGACACGCGCGGGCAGAACTGCGTCGGATGTATGTGCGCGGTCAGGCATGGCGGCGGTTCTGCTCAATGCCCGTGGTCGCCGCAGCCGCCACCGCCGCCACCGCAGGTGCAGCCGGCATGGGCGGGTTGCGCTTGCGGGTTGGCGTCGGCGCTGTCCCTTTCCACCGCCCAACGCACCATGATGGAGAGCGCTTCCTCGCGGCCCCTGTCACCGTCGCCGCGTTCGAGCGCCCGCATGACGCGCATCCAGTCTTCGGCTGAAGCCTGTGTCGAGAAGCGCTTCACGCCATTGGCGACATATTCGCCGGGCGTTTCGTCATGGATCGCACCGGCGTCCATCACCGATGCCAGCAGCACCAAATCACCCAGGGCGACAAGGGCCTCGGCGGCGGCGCCATCGCTCTCAAGCTGGCGGATGTATTCCCCCAAAACCATGGCCGGTCCTCCCTATTGGACAAGCGGCGAAGACGCTGCGTCGAGTGTCACGCCTTCAATTGTCGCGCGCCCGGCCAGCATGGCGATGTATTGCCGGATGGCGGTGCGGCGCACTTTTTCTTCCAGCCAGTCGGCAATGCGTGCCGCGACCATTTCGAAGGGCAGTTGCCGCCCATCGATACGGCGTTCGACCAGAACGATGTGCAGTCCGTAGCGCGACTCCACGGCGCGGGGCGCAACCGTGCCAAGGGGTGCATGCGCCAGGGCGGCTTCGAACTCCGGCACCGTCTGGCCCGGCCCGATCTGTCCGAGATTGCCGCCCTGCTTGCCCGACGGGCAATCCGAATGGGCGGCGGCCAAGGCCGCGAAGCGCGACGGGTCGGTTTGCAGTTCGGCGATGAGTGCCGCGGCGGTGCGGATCGCCGCGGCCCTGCCTTCCGCATCAAGGGCCGATGCGGCAAGCAGGATGTGGGAGACGTGATGCAGCGACGGGCTTTTGAACCGCGCGGCATTTCCGTCATAGAAGCGGCGGCACTCGGCCGCTGATGCGGTCGGCGTCCGGACTTCGGTCTCGACGACTTGGCGCACAAGCGCCTCGTCGTCGGTTTCACGGCGGCCTTCGCCGTCTGATTGAGGCGCGGCGGCAAGGCCAAGCTCGCGGGCGCGCTGCAACAGCAATTCGCGGATCACCAAGGCGCGGGCCGCCGCCTCAATGGCGAGATGCGGCTTTTCGGCTTTGTGGTTCTGCGTCTCGACGGCGATGCGCGCGCGTTCGATCTCGATCCCGTTGACCGAGACCTTGCGTGGCTTGCCCGGCAGCACCGGCTTGATGGAGCAGCCGCCTTGGGCGGACGTCTCCACAGTGTGTGTCATGGTCGTATCGCTCATCAGCTTCACTCCGCCGGTGTGGTGTCGGGACGGTAGGCGGCTTCACGGGCGGCCTTGGCGCCGAGCGGACGGCGTGTGCGGACCACCTGATAGCCCTTGCGACCGAGATACCAGACCGGGGCCGACCAGATGTGGACCAGCCGCGAGAACGGGAACAACAGGAAGATTGTCATGCCGAGCACGAGATGCACGAGGTAGGGCCAGTCGAGGCCTTGCAGCGTGCTGGCGTCCACCGGCTGCACGGTCATCACGCCCTGCGCCCAATGCGACAGTGTCAGCATCACTTCGGCGTCCGAATGGCTGATCGAATAGGGCAGCGTGATGAGGCCGAGGACGAGCTGCACCCAAAGGATGATCAGGATCGACAGATCCATGTAGGTGGACGTCTGGCGGATGCGCGCATCAAACAGGCGGCGGTGCAGAAGCAGGCTGAGACCGATGAAACAGACGACGCCTGCGATGCCGCCCGCCGCGACCGCGATGGACTGCTTGGTCTCGGGCGTAATCAGCAGCGTGTAGACCGAGGTGGGCGTCAGCAGGCCGACCGTATGCCCCATCAGCAGGAACAGAATGCCGAAATGGAACAGGTTCGAGCCCCAGAACAACTGCTTCTTGCGCAGCAATTGGCTCGATGCGGCCTTCCAGGTGTATTGCTCGCGGTCAAAGCGGATGATGGAGCCGAAGATGAAAGCCGACAGGCACACATACGGGTACCAGACGAACAGGATGTGAAAAATGGCGTCGCGCATAGCACTGCTCCTCGCACTGCTCCTCAGGCTTGGCCGGCGGCGTTCTGCCGCGTCAATGGGGTGGAGATGATGGGTTTGGGGGCGGGCGCAGGCGGCGGCATGTCAGGCGCAGGGCGCCGGGCCGCCCGCAGCCTTGCCGAGAGGGCGTCGCGGCCACAGTCATCGGCGGCCGCTCCGGGGCCGAAAATGACCTCTTCTTCCTCCCATGCCGCGTCGAGCGCCTCAAGGTCGTCCGGTTCGAAGTCAGGCTCGGCGCGCAGCGCGTCGAGCACTTTCGGGTCAAGCCGCGCGCCCGCCATCGCCACGAGCGCGGCGAAGGCTGCGGCATAGGGCGAGGAGCGCTTCTCCAACCGTTCCTGCAAGGCCGCGATCACATGGCCGGGCTGGCCGATGAGTTCGAGCGCCTCGCGCGCAGGGCGCGTTGAGGCGTATTCGAGGAACAGCGGCAGATAGTCGGGCAATTCGGAGGCGGTCGGCGAAAAACCGCCCGCCTCATAGACCTGGATCAGATCGACCATCGCCTGTCCGCGGTCACGGCTCTCGCCGTGGACATGCTCGAACAGATGCAGGGAGAGGGAGCGCATCCGGTCAAACAGCAGGATGTAGCGCTCCTGCGCGTCATAGATGTCGCGTCCCTCAATGTCGGCGATGAGGGCGTACAGCCGCGCCCGCGCGGCCGCCGGCACGACGTTGTCGGCGTCGAGCACGGTGCGCATCTCGTCCGCCGCCGCCTGCAAATCGGGCGTTGGGTAGCTCAGCAGCGCTGAAATGACTTTGAGCGTGCGCATCAGTAAGACCCCATTTTCGGTTTGTCGTTTTTCACCTTGATGCCGCCGAACAGATTGGTCTGCGGATCGGACGGCAGGCAGCCATCGCCGAAGGAAAAGCCGCATTCGCCGCGCAGTTCATAGGCGTCCTGCGTGACCTCGCGGTGCGATGTCGGGATGACGAAGCGGTCTTCGTAGTTAGCGATGGCCATCAACTGGTACATCTCTTCGATTTGCAGCGGGGTGAGGCCGACCTTGGCCGCGACCGCCTCGTCGATGACGCCGTCGACGGTCTTGGCACGCATGAACTGGCGCATGGCGAGCATTTTTTGCAGGCCGCCGATCACCTGTTCCTCGTCACCCGCCGTCAGCAGGTTGGCGAGATAGCGGACGGGGATGCGCAGCGAACGGATGTCAGGCATTTCGCCATCCATGCCCATCTTGCCGGCCTCTGCCGCTGCCGTGATCGGCGAGAGCGGCGGGACGTACCAGACCATCGGCAAGGTCCGGTACTCGGGGTGGAGCGGGAAGGCGATCTTCCACTCCATCGCCATCTTCCAGATCGGCGAGCGCTTGGCCGCCTCGATCCATGCGTCGGGAACGCCGTCGGCTCGGGCGAGTTCGGCGATCGTCGGATCGTTCGGATCAAGGAACAGCTTCAACTGCTGCTCGTAGAGATCTTTCTCGTCGGGAACGGAGGCCGCTTCCTCGATCTTGTCGGCGTCATAAAGCACGACGCCGAGATAGCGGATGCGCCCGACGCAGGTTTCCGAACAGACGGTCGGCTGGCCGGC
>JALOTE010000039.1 GCA_025458045.1 Rhizobiaceae bacterium | reverse complement strand
GTGCGCCGCAATGGCGTGATCGGCGTCAATGTCGGGGCGAACAAGGACGCCGAAGACCGCATCGCCGACTATGTTGCGGGCATCGCGACGTTGTTCGATGTCGCCGACTATTTCACCGTCAATGTGTCGTCGCCCAACACGCCGGGCCTGCGGGATTTGCAGGAAGCTTCCGCAATGCAGGCGCTCCTGTCGCGCGTGATGGAGAAACATGCCGCTCTGGCCGGGCGTCATGCGCCGCCGGTCTTCGTCAAGATCGCGCCCGACATGGATGACGAGGCGCATGAGAAGCTGACCCGGGTGATCCTCGAAAGCGGCGCGCATGGCATGATCATATCGAACACCACGATCACCCGACCGCTCGCGGATGATGCCGCAAACAGGAGCGAGACCGGCGGCCTCTCGGGGCGGCCGTTGTTCCATCTGTCGACGCGCATGCTGGCGCGCACACGGCAGATCGCGGGCGATGCCTTCCCGCTGATTGCGGCAGGCGGCGTCGATTCAGGTGAAGCGGCGCTGGAGAAGATTGCCGCCGGCGCGGACGCCGTGCAGCTCTATTCGGCGCTTGCCTATCATGGCTTCGGACTGCCCGCCCGCATCAACGCGGCGATGGCGCGGGCGGTGCGGACAACGCCGCTGGCCTCCATGCGCGGCAGGAGGACTGCGCATTGGGCGGCGCAGCCGGCCGTCATCACCGGTGGTGGTTGAACCGTGCTCACCATCGCGCATCACCCGGCCTATGATGCGGGCTTTCCGCCAGACCATCGCTTTCCAATGCGGAAATATTCCGCGCTGATGGACGTGCTGGCACGGGACGGCGTGCTCGAAAGAGCGCGGCTGATCACGCCGTCCATGCCTGACGCCGATGTGCTTTCGGCAGCGCATGACACGGCCTATGTGGCACAAGTGTTTGCCGCCGCGATTGATCCGGCGATCGAGAAAATGATCGGCTTTCCGGTGACGCGCGCCGTCGCCGACCGCGCGCTGCTTGCGACGTCTGGAACCGTGATGGCCGCCGAAGCCGCACTCACCCATGGCCTGGCGCTCAACACGGCGGGCGGCAGCCACCATGCGCGCCGGGCGCATGGCGCGGGCTTTTGCACGCTGAACGATGTGGCGATTGCCGCGCGGCACCTGATTGCAACCGGCCGCGCCTCATCGGTGCTGATCGTCGATTGCGATGTGCACCAGGGCGACGGCACGGCTGAGATGCTGGGCGATCTTGAGGCGGTGTTCACGCTGTCGTTGCATGGGGCAGGCAATTACCCGCCGGTCAAAGAGCGCTCATCGCTTGACGTGGCGCTGCCGGACGGCGCCGACGACGCTACGTATCTGGCCGCTCTTGAAGCCGCACTTGACGCGGCTTTGCAACGCTTCCGGCCGGATTTCGTGTTCTATAATGCCGGTGTGGATGTTCACGCCGATGACAGGCTTGGCCGGCTGGCCTTGAGCGATGACGGGATCGCCGCGCGTGACACTCATGTGCTTTCGCGCTTTGTGCGCATGGGCGTTCCGCTGTGCGGCGTGATTGGCGGTGGCTATTCGCGCGACATCGATGCGCTGGCCGCCCGCCACGCGCTGCTGTTCAGGGCGGCGCTGGGCCTTGCGTGATCTCAGTTGCGCCGGACGGACAGAAGCCGGACGACGATGAAGACCGGGATGACAATCGCGGCGCCCAGCAGCACATATTCGCCGAAACGGCCGAGCGCCTCGAAGCCCGCTTCCCAGAGCGAGACGAACAGGTCGATCACCCTCGCATAGACATCGCGCGGCGTCCAATCGAGCGCGGCCAGCACGATGCCGACCAGCAAGGACGCGATCAACAGCTTGACCGCGACGCGAAGCGGGCTGTCTCCGAGCATACGGGCGAATGCGGACATTGGCGGCTCCGGATCAGTGCAAGTCAGGCCCTGAAATGCTTCGACAGTTTCAGGCCCTGCGCCTGATAGTTGGACTTGAGGTCAGCGCCGTACAAGGCCTGCGGGCGTTCCGCCATCGGCTCATAGACAAGCCGCCCGATCGTCTGGCCATGTTCGAGGATGAAAGGCACTTCGTGGCTGCGCACCTCCAGCACGGCGCGCGCGCCGGTGCCGCCCGCCGCGCCATGGCCGAAACCCGGATCAAAGAATCCGGCATAATGGACGCGAAACTCACCGACGAGCGGATCAAACGGTGTCATCTCGGCCGCGACGTCCGGCGGCACATGGACGGCCTCGTTCGAGACGAGAATGTAGAACTCGTCCGGATCAAGGATCAGTTCGCCATCGCCGCGTGCGGGCAGCGGCTCCCAGAAATCGGCAAGCTCGTAAGCGCCGACGCGGTCGACATCCACAACCGGCGCATGGCGCTTGCCGCGATAGCCGACAAGGCCAGCCGCATTGCCCTTCAGATCGATGGAAAGGGCCACGCCGCCGCCTGAAAAATCCGGGTTGGCCGTCGCGACAAGCACTTCACGCGCATGGAGCGCGGAAAGCGCCCCTTCCGTCAAGGGGCTTGCCCTGCCCGACCGGAACCGCACCTGAGTCAGCCGCGACCCGGCGCGCGCCACCACCGGAAAGGTGCGCGGCGACACTTCGAGATAGAGCGGGCCGGTGTAGCCCTCCGGGATCTTGTCGAACTCCACGCCGCCATCCGTCATCAGACGGGTGAAGATGTCGAGCCGGCCGGTGGAGCTTTTCGGATTGGCGGCGGCGCTGATGCCCCGGGGCAGCGCGAGGCGTTCCATCAGCGGGACAATATAGACGCAGCCGGTTTCGAGCACGGCTCCGGCGCTGAGGTCGATCTCGTGCAAGGTCAGCCGGGCGAGCTTGTCGGCGACCGGCACGCCGCGCCCCGGCATGAAGCTGGCGCGGACACGATGCGCCTTTGTGCCGAGGCGAAGATCAAGCGAGGCGGGCTGGACTTGGGCTGGCGCCAGCGGCGCGCCAATGACCACGGCGGCGCCATCAACTAGGCCGGCGATCTGCCGGTCGCTCAGGATGCCGTTGCCGACGATGGCGTCACCCAAGATGTCTTGGCCCATGCCCGATCCGACTCCCAATTTTGCTTCCGGGACAAAGCTGCCCCGGAGCGCGCATTGACGGCCCGTCGCGGTCACTGTAGCGCGGTCATCGTCCGTGGTGATTTGGCCGGTCGGCTTGCAGCCACGTAAAACAACTCGCTAAAGGACCGCTGCCCCCGCACAGGGTCCTTTTGCGCATTGTGGCGGCTGCCGCAAGGTGGCAAGCCGTGTTCAGAAAGGTTTGCCGGGGCGCGAGGGTGGCATGGCACACAAGGGTTGGAAACCGGCGACAGCGCTGGTGCATGGTGGAACGCTGCGCTCGCAGTTCGGCGAGACATCAGAAGCGCTGTTCTTGACGCAAGGGTTCGTCTATCCGACAGCGGAGGCCGCCGAAGCGCGCTTCAAGGGCGAGGATGAAGGCTTCATCTATTCGCGCTACGCCAACCCCACCAACGACATGTTTGAAAAGCGCATGTGCCTGCTGGAGGGCGCGGAGGATGCGCGCGCGACGGCTTCCGGCATGGCGGCGGTGTCGTCGGCGCTTCTGTGTTTCCTGCGCGCGGGCGACCATGTGGTGGCGGCGCGCGCCCTGTTCGGCTCTTGCCGCTGGGTGGTGGAAACGCTGCTGCCAAAATACGGCATCGAATCGACGTTGATCGACGGGCGCGACCTGAAGGCGTGGGAGGCCGCCATGCGGCCGAACACCAAGGCGGTGTTCTTCGAGACGCCAACCAACCCGACGCTGGAATTGGTGGACATCGCGGCCGTCGCCGAAATCGCGCACGCCCATGGCGCCAAGGTTGTCATCGACAATGTGTTTGCCACGCCCATGCAGCAAAAGCCGCTGCAGCTGTGCGCCGATGTCGTGATCTATTCGGCGACCAAGCACATTGACGGGCAAGGGCGCTGCCTTGGCGGCGTGGTGCTGGGCACAAAGGATTGGATCGCCGAACATCTGCACGACTATTTCCGCCATACCGGGCCGGGGCTTTCGCCGTTCAACGCCTGGGTGTTGCTGAAAGGGCTGGAAACACTGCCCGTCCGCGTGGCCGCGCAGACGGCGAACGCCGCGCGGATCGCCGATGCGCTGGCGGATATGAAGGGTGTCTCGCGCGTTCTCTATCCCGGCCGGGCGGACCATCCGCAGGCCGACATCGCGGCGAAGCAGATGAGCGGCGGCTCGACATTGGTTGCCTTTGAGCTGGAAGGCGGGCGAAAGGCGGCTTTCGCGTTTGAAAACGCACTCAACATCATCCGCATTTCCAACAATCTCGGAGACGCGAAAAGCCTGATCACCCATCCGGCGACGACGACGCACAAGAACCTTGCCGCCGGAGCGCGGGCCGAGCTTGGCATTACCGACGGGATGCTGCGGCTGTCCGCCGGGCTGGAGGATGGCGACGATCTGGTTTCCGACATCGAGCAGGCGATGGCTGCGGCGCTGCGGGCGTGATGCCGATCCGAGATGCGCATCATCGGCAAACGCGGTCCATTGGTGATCGCGGTTTCCCTTCGCGCTTCGAGGCTTTTCGCCTTCATGGTGAGGTGCGACCCTCGGACTTGATCCGAGGGGAGCCTCGAACCACAAGGCGAAAAGCACCTCAGCATGAAGGGGAATCTGCGTTCAAGCGTGGTCGCGACCGATGAGCCGACTGTCGACTTTGCCAAGGATCAGGCACGAAGCAACGCCCGCGCTTCGAGGATGCGCGCTGCCGCGGTGAGAAAGCACAGCGCGGCAAAGCCATAGGCGATCATGCCGAACCACGCCGGAAACAGGCAGAAGGCGGCGAACACCGCGAAGGTTTCACCCGCCTCCGCCAAGCCGGTCGGGAAGTAGAAGCTCTTTCTTCCGCGCGCCTCGGTCGTCATTCCCCGTTTGGCGGCGATGGCCGAAAGTGCAAGGAAGCTCGCGCCGTTCACATAGAATGACAACAGCAACACTGCGGCGGGCAGCGCGTTGGCCTGCGGATCGAACACGGCAAACGACAGCGGGATGAGGCCGTAAAAGGCAAAATCGAGCACGATGTCGAGGTAACCGCCGAAATCGGACGGTTTGGTGAGCTTGGCGATCGTGCCGTCCAGCCCGTCGCAGAGGCGGCTCGCGACCATCAGGGCAAAGCCCGTCATCAGCCATCCCGCCATGATGGCGGCGGCGGCCGCCAACGCCAGCGCGAAGCCAAAAAGTGTCACGCCATCCGGCGTTGCCCCGGCCTGCGCCAGCGGCCGCGCCACCGCCAGCAAAAACGGGTCCACGATGCGGCGCAGCGATCCGTCAAACATTGCGCGTGGTCCTTTCAGTTGCCAGCGGCGACGGCTGCGCTAGACTCATGGCCCTGACCGGGCGGACGCTATCGCAATGAGCTATTCAAAGACCACTCACGATATCGAGGTGCGTGTGACGCCGATTTACCTGCCGGACGAATCGCGGCCCGATGAAGGTCACTATTTCTGGGCCTACCGCGTCCATATCGCCAATCACTCGCCTGAGGCCGTCAAGCTGCTGACGCGCTACTGGCGCATCATCGATGGTCATGGCCGGGTGGAGGAAGTGCATGGGGAAGGCGTTGTCGGGGAGCAGCCGCTGATCCGGCCGGGGCGCGCCTATGAATACACGTCCGGCTGTCCGCTGCCGACGCCGCATGGCATCATGTCCGGCCACTACATGATGCGCCACGCCGACGGGACCTTGTCACGCATCGATATCCCGGCGTTTTCGCTCGACCGGCCCGAGCAGGTCCGCACGCTCAACTGACGTCCGTTCATTCGGCTGGCATTGGGCGCACAACGCCCCGCCGGCCATAAAGCCCGCGGAAGAAGGCATTGATATCCGCCCCGATGCCAAGCAAGGCCGGGATGAGGAACAGGACGAGCAATGTCGCGACGGCCAGGCCAAACACCATGGTGATCGCCATCGGCAGCAGGAATTGCGCCTGGAATGACGTCTCGAACAGCAATGGCCCAAGGCCGCCAATGGTTGTCAGTGATGTCAGCAGCACGGCGCGCAGCCTGTCTCGGCTGGCACCGATGGCGGCTTCGCGCCAGTCATCGCCATTGGCCAAGCGTTCATCAAAACGGGCGACAAGCACGATGGAATCATTGACCAAAATGCCCGCAAGGCCAAGCAGGCCGATCAGCGAAAGAATGGTCAGGTCGAAGCCCATCGCCCAATGGCCGATGACAGCCCCAAGATATCCGAATGGGATGATCAGCATCACGACGGCAGGGCGTGAATAGGAACCGAACACCCATGCAAGGATGATGTAAATGGTCGCCAGCGCGATCAGCGAGCCGATGCCGACATCGCGGAACGCGGCGCGCTGTTCCTCGGCGCGGCCGCCGAAGCCATATTCGATGCCGTAACGGGCCGAAAGGCTGTCCATGAAGCCAGAATCGCGCAACTCGGCGATGACGCCGTCGGTGGTGTTGGCGGCAAGGTCGATATCGCCCGTGATGCCGACGCGCGCCTTGCCGTCCTCACGCTCGATCTTGGCGAAGCCCTGCTGTTCGGTGATGGTGACGATCTCATCAAGCGGGATGAAGGCGCCCGATGGCGCGCGCAGCTCAACCGCGCGCAAGGCGGCCAGCCCATCGCTCTCACTGGCACGCAAGACCCGCAGAGCCACCTCCTCGTCGCCCTCGGCAAAGCGGCGCGCAACAACGCCATCAAGGCTGTCGCGCATCTGACGGCCAACCTCTTCAATGGTGAAGCCAAAAGCGGCGCCGCGCGGGGTCAGTTCGAGGATGAGTTCCGGCTTGCCATAAGGCAGGTTGTCGACCACGCCGCTGACGCCGGAGATCTCGCCCAAACGCGTGATGAGGTCTGCACCGGCGCGCTTCAGGACTTCCGTTGAAGGGCCGGTCAATTGGATGTCGATGTCACGGCCCGGCGGGCCGCCGCGCGCCTCGGTGATGGCGAAACGCTGGATGGCAGGCAGTTTCGGCACGGCGGTGCGCCAGGCGCGGGTGAAATCAGGCGTGCGCACGTCGCGCCGTTCGCTTGGCACGAGCTGCACGATGATCTCGGCGAAGTTCTCGCCGCGGTCCCGCCCCGCCGCACCCAGCCGCGCGAAGGTCGCGGAAATGAGCGGGGCGCCGTTGCCCAATTCCGTCTCCGTCTCTCGCAGTGACTTGTCCACCGCCGCAAGCGCGGCGCGCACTTCAGCTTCCGGCGTCCCCGGCAGAAGTGTCAGCCGGCCGAACACGCGTTCGGCCTCAGGTGACGGGAAGAAGGCAAAGCGCACGCGCTCGCCGCGCACAAGGCCGACGCCGATGGCGAGAAACAGCGCGATCATCAGCGCGGTCGTCACATAACGCCAATCATAGGCAAGTGCGGCCATGCGGGATATCGGTCCGTCGCGGAAGGTGTTGAATGCGCGATCGAAGCCAACACGGAAGCCGCCGGGCGCGCCGCCGCGGCGCAGGCGTCTGGCTGCCGCGCGCCTGGCGAACGCAAGCAGGACAAGTTCGACCAGCGCAGCCAGCGCCAGGGCCGCAGCCGCAATCAGCACGGCGCGGAACGGCAGCGCCATGTCTTGCAGCGTGTTCAGCAACTCGAAGCCGCCGGCTGCAAAGCGCACCACAAGCAAAATCGAGACGCAGAGCACGGCGGCGATCGCAAACACCCGCCAATGCGACCAGCGCGGCGCTTTCGGCCCGCCTTCGAGCGCATGCGCCAGATGCGACGGCAGAATGAACAGGCATTCAATCAGCGAGCCGATCAAGACCGCGACGACGACAACCGGCAGAACGCCCATGATCTGGCCGATGGTGCCGGTGATGAGCGCGATCGGAAAAAACGCGGCGAGCGTTGTCGCCATTGCGGCGATGACCGGCATCATCATCATGCCGACGCCATTTTGCGCCGCCATCATCGGCGCGTCGCCCATCTCAAAACGCGTCGCCGTATGCTCGCCGACGACGATGGCGTCATCGACGATCACTCCAAGCATCATGATCAGCCCGAAAAGGGAGAACATGTTGATGGATTCGCCGACGAGAAACAGGATGCCGATGGTCGCCATGGTGGCGACCGGAATGCCCATGGCGATCCAGAAGGCGATGCGGCCATCGAGAAACAGATAAAGGACAAGGATGACAACCAGCAGGCCGGACAGGCCATTTTCAACCAGCAGCCAGATGCGGTCGGACAGCAGGTCGGCGCGCACGTCATAGACTTGCAATGTCACGCCCTGCGGCAATTCGGGACGCAGCCTCTCGACTTCGGTGCGGAAGATCGCGGCCGTTTCAAGCGTGTCGGCGGTCGGCGCGCGGCTGACCTCAAGTTCGATGGCGCGCGCCGTCCCCGCGTAGCCTTGAATGGCGTCATCGTCGAACACGCGCTCGACGGTCGCGATGTCGCCCAGCGTCAGTCGCTCGCCAGTCGCCTGCGCGCGGATTTCGATGGACTTCAAGCGTTCGACATCGCTGGTCGCGGCAATGACGCGAAGTTGCCGCTCGACACCGCCGGAAATCGCGCCTGACGGGACATCGCGGGCATTGGCCCCGATGATGCGGGCGATTTCGGCGATTGTCAGCCCGTGGCGGCGGAGCGCGGCGGGTGATACGGTGACGGCGATTTCCTCGGCGCGCAGGCCCGACATGTCGACCTTGTCGATGCCGGCGGCAATGAACCGGTCGCGCGCTGTCTTCGCCCAACGGCGCAGCACCTCCTCCGGCACATCGCCGCTGATCGACATGGAGGCGATGGTGTCGAAAAATTGCGAGCGGGCGATCTGAGGTTCGTCGGCCCCTTCCGGCAATGTGGTGATGGCGTTGACCGCCGCTTCCACATCGGCCGCAGCCTTCTGCATGTCGGTGCCTTCGTCGAACTCCAGCGTGATGTAGCCGCCGCCCTCGCGCGCGGTGGAGCGCAGTTCCTTCAGGCCGTTGATGAAGCGGACTTCCGGCTCGACGACGGCGAGGATGCCCGCCTCGATGTCGGTCGCGGTCGCGCCCGACCAGGTGATCGAAATCGAGACCGCCGGCGTTTCCACCGTGGGAAAGAATTGCGTGTTGATGCGCAACAGGCCGAAGATGCCGAACAGCACCATCAGCACCATCAGCAGATTGGCGGCATTCGGGTGCCGGAGAAAGACCGCGATCAGCGATGTCTGGCGGATGTCCATGGCGGGGCTCAGGGCTGGCCGGCTGCTGGACGGACGGGTTCGGCCCCGGCGCTTGGAGGCGGCTCGCGCCCGGCAATTTGCACTTTGGTGCCCGGGTCAACGGCGGCAAGCCGCGTCGTCATGATCGTGCGCCCGGCCACGCCATCGGCGGCAAGGATGGCGTCCGCTCCGTCATAGGCAAGCAATTGCGCGGCAACGGGCACCAGCACGCCATCCTCCACAGCATGGACAAATGCGCCATGCAGCGCGGTCTCGGGCAGGCGCACAGTGTTTTCAAGTGTCTTGCCCGGCAGGCTGACCGAAACGAACGCGCCGGGCCTCAGCGCATCGCGGATTTCAGGGGCAAGCGACGCGCTGTCGATGCGGGCGAACAATTCCGCGCCACCCGACGCGGACGCCACTTGCGCGCCAAGCCGCGTGATGCGTGCCGCCATGGTGTAGCGCGTGCCGCCAACGTCCCACATCGCTTCGACCGGTCGGCCGACCAGAGGCGCGCTGTCGGTCAAGAGGCGGCCGAACTGCGCATCCGTCACTGCGAAGCGGATATCCAGCGTGTCCGGAGCAAACAACGAGGCGATGACATCTTGCGCGCCGACGCGCTTGCCGGTTTCAACGCTGGCGGCGCTGATGATGCCTGCAAACGGCGCGCGGATCTCGGTGTTGGCCAGCGCCTGTTCGGCCTGCCGCAATTTCCACGCCAGCCTGTCGGCCTGTGCGCGCTGCTGTTCAAGGCGCGCCGTCTCGATCGCCATGTTGTTGCGGCGCTGCGTCAGCGCGCTGTCGCGCTGCGACAGGATCAGGCGGCGCTCATCCAGCTGCCGCTCCGTCAGCGAGCCGTTGCGGCGCAAACCCTCGGCGCGCGCCACATCATCGGCGGCAAGCCGCAACTGGTCCTCGGCGGTGGCCAGTTGATCTCGCTCGGCAGCGATGCGCGCCTCGATCTCGACAATGGCCGCCTCGGTTTGGGCCAGATTGGCGCGCGCCTCGACAAGCGCGCCCTCATATTCAAACCGATCGATGGAGGCGAGGATCTCGCCTTCCTGGACACGGTCGCCGGCACGCAGATTGGGGCTGACTGTGAGGATCTCGCCTGCGACGGCCGGACGCAGATCGACCGTGCGTGCGGCGACGATTTCACCAAAAGCGGCAATCTTCGGCACATGGGTGCCCGCAACGGCATCGACGGCTTCAACAGTGATGACCGGCGGCGTGAACGGGCGAGCCGCACGCTCCGGTGCCGACGCAATCAACCGGTTCATCCCGATCACGCCGGCGGCCAGCACCGCCAACATCAGCCCGGCCTGTGCGATGCCGCGCAACACGGACGCGCGGGGGCGCGGCGTGGCGGTGCCGGCATCCAGCGGCACTGCGTTTTGCATGTCTCGCGGGTCAAGCTGTTTCTGCATGGCGGGTCTCCGCAGCCTCGCACCTTCACATAGAGCGCGACGGCGGCTTGGCACGGGTCCGCCGCCGAAACCGATAGCCTGTTTTTGCTGCGCTGCACCTTAATCTTTGGAAAGGTGGCACGGTCCTGATCAATTGGCCGTGAGTTCCTCGACCGCGAATTCATACCGGGCCGAACAGAACTCGCAGGTGACGCTGATGCGCCCGTCAACCGCACCCTCGCCGCGCTCCTCTTCGGGAAAGCTTTTCAGAACGGAAGCGATGCGCTGGCGCGAGCAGGAACATTCATCCCGCACCGCAAAAGCCGGAAACACGCGCGGATCATGCTGGTTGAACAGACGGTACAGCAGACGTTCCGCGCCGATGGTCGGGTCTGTCAGTTCGCTGTCTTCGACGGTTCGGACCAGCGCCTTGGCTTCGGTCCAGGCATCATCCTCATCGACATCCGGCAGCACCGTGCCTTCGGGCGCGTCCCCGCCTGAAATGTCGTTCGGGCGCAGCCGGTCCGGGGCTTCCGGCATGAATTGCGCAATCAAGCCGCCCGCACGCCAGCGCGCCTGCATGCCGCCGGTTTCGGCCGGCGTGAAGAGGCGCGAAACGGCGAGGCGGATCTCTGTGGGCAATTGCTCGGACTGGCGGAAGTAATGCACCGCGGCCTCTTGCAGGCTTTGGCCTTTCAATTCGACGAGCCCCTGATAGCGCTGGGTGTATTCGCCCTGGTCAACCGTGAAGGCGAGCACGCCCTTGCCGAGCAGCGAATGCGGCGCAACAGTCGACCGGTCAGCGGCGGCAAACCAGCTTTCATCAAAGCGTGCATAGCCGCGCAGCGCGCCATTGGTGCGCAGATCGGCGACAAGCAGGTTCACCGGCCCGTCGGTCTGCGTCTGCATGATGAACTTGCCGTCAAACTTGAGGGAGGAACCCAGCAGCGCGGTCAAGGCGATCGCCTCCGCCAGCAGGCGTGCCACCGGCTCCGGATAGGCGTGACGGCCAAGTATGGCGTCAATCGCCGCCCCGAACTGGCCGGTGCGGCCACGCACATCCAGCTCCGACACTGAAAATGGAAGGACGAGATCAACGCCCGCGTCCCGCGGTGCAGGCGAAAGGGAAGCCGTCATCGTGTCACAGCCCTTTGAGGCACCATTCGAGGATGGCCTTCTGTGCGTGCAGACGGTTTTCAGCCTCGTCGAACACCACCGATTGCGGACCGTCCAGCACCTCGTCCGTCACTTCCTCTCCACGGTGCGCAGGCAGGCAATGCATGAACAGGGCGCCGGGTTTCGCCTTCGCCATCAGCGCGGCATTGACCTGATAGGGTGCGAACACATTGTGGCCAGGCGTTGCCTCCTCCTGGCCCATCGACACCCACGCATCAGTGACAACGCAATCGGCGCCAGCCGCTGCCAAATCGGGCTCACTCCTGATGGTGATCGACGCCCCTTCGGCGCGGGCGCGCTCCACGAAGCGGGCCTGCGGTTGGCGACCCTCGGGCGTTGCGGCGTCGACAGAAAAGGCCCTCAAGCGGTCCGCGATGCTCCTCATAGGTCATCAGGTCCGCCATGATCTGGCAGGGATGGGTGTCATGCGTCAGCGCATTGATGACGGGCACGCTTGCGCCATCCATCATCTCCATCAGGCGTTCATGTTCATTGGCGCGGAACATGATCGCATCGACATAGCGCGACAGGACGCGCGCAGTGTCGCCGATGGTTTCGGCGCGGCCAAGCTGCGTCTCGGCCCCGGACAGGATGATCGACGAACCGCCGAGTTGGCGGATGCCGACGTCAAACGACACGCGCGTGCGGGTCGATGGCTTGTCGAAGATCATCGCCAGCACCTTGCCTTCCAGCACGGGCGGGCGTTCGCCCTTGTGTTTCAACGCGGTCTTCCGCGCCTTGGCATGGTCCAGCATGGCGCGCAGATCAGCGGCGGAAACGGAGGCGATATCGTCAAAATGACACTGGCCTGATGGCAATGGCATGGGAACTCCGCGGGTTCAGGCGGCCTGGGGCGCGGCTTTTGATGGAGCGGCGGCGTTCTCAGCCGAGATGGCGGCGCAGGCGCGGCCGATCCGGTCAAGCGCCTCACGCGCATCCTCACGCGTGGCGACCAATGGCGGCAACAGGCGGACAACATTGTCACCGGCCATGACGGCCAGCATGTTTTCAGCCCGCATCGCCAGATGCAGCCGCGTATTCTCCACCTTGCATTTGAGGCCGATCATCAGGCCTTCGCCGCGCACGGTTTCAATGACGTCGGGATGCGCCGCCATGATCGCGCCGAGGCCCTGCCAAAGATAGAGCGAGACATCGCGGACATGGTCGAGGAAGCCGTTTTCCAGCACCACATCGAGAACCGCGTTGCCGACCGCCATGGCGAGCGGATTGCCGCCATAGGTGGTGCCATGGGTGCCCGCCGTCATGCCGGACGCGGCCTCTTCGGTTGCAAGGCAGGCGCCGACCGGAAAGCCGCCGCCCATACCCTTGGCGATCGCCACGATATCAGGCGTGACGCCGGACTTTTCATGCGCCAGGAGGTAACCCGTGCGGCCGATGCCCGTCTGGATTTCATCAAAGATCATCAATGCGCCCGTGCGGTCGCAGAGGTCGCGCAGGCCGCGCAGGCATTGTGCGGGCACGGGACGGATGCCGCCCTCGCCTTGCACCGGCTCGATCAGGATGGCGGCAACCGTGCCCATGTCGAAGGCCTCAAGCGCCTTGTGGTCGGCAAAGGGCAGTTGTTCAAAGCCCTGCACCTTGGGGCCGAAACCCTCCAGATATTTCGCCTGGCCGCCCGCCGCGATGGCCGCAAGCGTGCGGCCATGGAATGCGCCCTCGAAGGTCAGGACCGTGGTGCGCTCAGGATGACCTTTCACGAAATGGTAGCGCCGCGCCGTCTTGATGGCGCATTCAATCGCCTCCGCACCCGAATTGGTGAAAAACACCCGGTCTGCGAAGGTGTGCTCGCAGTAGCGGCGCGACAATTCCTCCTGGCCCGGCACACGGTGGATGTTGGCGAGATGCCAGAGTTTGCCCGCCTGTTCCGTCAGCGCGGCCACGAGATGCGGATGCGCATGGCCAAGAGAGTTGACGGCGACGCCTGCGGAAAAATCCAGCCATCGCGCGCCCGCGTCATCCGTCAGCCAGCAGCCCTCTCCGCGCACGAAGGTCATTGGCGCGCGGTTGTAGGTTGCAAACAGCGTCGGGCTGGCGGCGGGCGATGCGGGCTGTGCCATGGCGGATGTCCGGCGTTTGTAAAAAGAGAGGGCCGGTTGCGGGCCTGCCGCCCCGGAAACGCCATTTAACGCCGCCAAACGCCGGATGCAATCACGCGGGACAAGAGCTTGCGCTGTGGCCGATCAGCAACAAGAGGCCCCTAGTTGGGGAAAACTGCGATTTCTGATTCCCGCGCCGCGCCGGACTCTTGTCAGCGAGTCAACCGGTTTGGTAACGAGGTCTCCATACAAAATATGGGGCGCACCCCAATGGTTTCCGACACATGTTGTGGGCACGGGTCGCCCTTGCGGCGATCCGTGGCGGATTCGAGGTGCGTCTGCCGAAGCGGCCGGATCGCGGCTTGGAGGGCTTATGGTTGTGAACTGGACCGATGAGCGCGTTGAAACCCTCAAGAAATTGTGGGGTGAAGGTTTGAGCGCCAGCCAGATCGCGCGCCAGCTTGGCGGCGTCACCCGCAACGCGGTGATCGGCAAGGTGCATCGGCTCAAACTGTCAGCGCGCTCCAAGACGGTTGTTTCGCCCAACCGCGCCAAGAAGAGCGGCGCAACCGAGGAGCAGGCACAGCGCGGCCGCACGCAGGCCGCCGCTGCCCAGCAGGTGCGCACACGCCCGGTGGTCGTTGGCAACACGGCGCTCAAAGAAGAAATGCTGGTCGATACGGTCGCGGCAGCCGAGATGCGCGCGGCACCCGACGCGCAGATTCTGGTCATGCCGACGGCGCGCCGACTGTCACTTGTGCAACTCAGCGAAAAGACATGCCGCTGGCCGGTGGGCGACCCGATGCTGGCCGATTTTCACTTTTGCGGCCACGAGGTGCGCGACGGCTCACCCTATTGCACCTATCATTCCAAACTGGCTTTCCAGCCCGCCTCCGAGCGCAAGCGCCTGCGCTGAAGCCAAGGCAACGCAATGAGCGGCCTGCCTGGGCTCGGACCGGACTTTCAACCTGAGGGACGGCCCGTAGATTTGGGCTTGAGACCTTCAGGCGCGAAGACTCAGGCGGCTTCGAGCGAATAGCCGGCACCGCGCACGGTGCGGATCGGATCCTTGACGCGGCCGCGGTTCAGCGCCTTGCGCAAGCGGCCGATGTGGACATCCACTGTCCGGTCATCGACATAGACATCGCCGCCCCAGACCCCATCCAGCAATTGCGTACGCGAGAACACGCGGCCAGGCGCGCGCATCATGAATTCGAGCAGGCGGAATTCCGTCGGTCCGAGCTTCACTTCCCGGCTCTGGCGGTGGACGCGGTGGGATTCACGGTCCAATTCGATGTCTCCGACCTTGAGCAGGGTTGCAACCGTTGACGGGTTGGCTCGGCGCAGCAGCGCGCGCACGCGCGCCATCAGTTCGGGCGTGGAAAACGGCTTCACCACATAGTCATCGGCTCCGGTCGCGAGGCCGCGGATGCGTTCGCTCTCTTCGCCGCGCGCCGTCAGCATGATGATGGGCACGCGCTGCATGTCCGGCTTGGCGCGGAAGCGGCGGCACAATTCGATGCCGGAGACGCCGGGCAGCATCCAGTCAAGGATGACGAGATCCGGCTTTTTCTCATCCAGCCGCATTTCAGCCTCGTCGCCGCGTTCGACCACATCGACGCGGTAGCCTTCCGCCTCAAGATTGTAGCGCAGCAGGATGCCGAGGGCTTCCTCATCCTCGACGACGGTGACCAGCGGGTTGATGCCCATCGACTCGCCTCCGCCTTACTTCGCCGCGACAACGACGGCATTGTGCTGGTCGTCTTTCGGCCGCTCGCCTTTCAATTCCAGCCCTGTCACCATGTAGTGGATGGTTTCGGCGATGTTGGTGACATGATCGCCGATGCGCTCGATGTTCTTGGCGCAAAACAGAAGGTGCGTGCAGGCCGAGATGTTGCGGGGGTCTTCCATCATGTAGGTCAAGAGTTCACGGAAGAGCGACGTGTATTTGGCATCGATGTCCTCGTCGCGGTCGCGCAGCACGGTGATGTCCTCGACCTTGCGGTTGGCGAAGATGTCGAGCACTTCCTTCAATTGCAGCAGGGCCAATTCGGCCAAAGCTTCGACACCGCGATACAGCCGCAGCGGCTGCTTGACCTCGGACACGGCGACCGTGCGTTTTGCAATGTTCTTGCCGAGGTCGCCGATGCGCTCGAGATCAGAAGCGATCCGCATTGTTCCGACAATCTCGCGCAGGTCCTTCGCCATGGGCTGGCGCTTGGCGATCACAAGGATCGCCTTGTCCACCACCTCGCGCTCCCAGCGGTCGAGGATCGCATCGTCGGCGATGATGGTGCGTGACAGGCCGTGATCGCCTTTGATCAGCGCGGTGACGGCGCGGTCGACCATCCGTTCGGCATGGCCGCCCATTTCGGCGATGCGATCGGAGAGGAAGCGCAGTTCGTCATCATAGGCGGTGACGGTGTGTGAAATGTCGCTCATTGGCGTATCCTTCATGCAGGCTGAAACGGGATGGCGCGCGGGGGCGTCAACCGTAACGACCCGTGATGTAGTCCTGCGTCTTCTTGTGGGACGGGTTGGTGAAGATCGTTTCGGTCGCATCGATCTCGACGAGTTCGCCGAGATGGAACATGGCGGTGCGTTGTGACACGCGGGCCGCCTGCTGCATCGAGTGGGTGACGATGACGACCGAGAACTGGCTGCGCAATTCGTCGATCAACTCCTCGACCTGTGCGGTCGCGATCGGATCAAGCGCCGAGCAGGGCTCGTCCATCAACAGCACTTCGGGATGGGTGGCGATGGCGCGCGCGATGCACAGGCGCTGCTGCTGGCCGCCGGACAGCCCGGTGCCGGGCGAGGCCAGCCTGTCCTTCACCTCATTCCACAGCGCCGCCTTTTTCAGCGAGGTTTCAACCACCTCGTCGAGTTCCGCCTTGTTGCGGGTCAGTCCGTGGATCTTCGGCCCATAGGCCACATTGTCGTAGATGGATTTCGGAAACGGATTGGGCTTCTGGAACACCATGCCGACCTTGGCGCGCAACTGCACCGGATCGACGCGGCGGTCATAGATGTCCTCGCCCTCGATCTCGATCTTGCCTTCGACGCGGCAGACGCTGATCGTGTCATTCATGCGGTTGATGCAGCGCAGAAACGTCGACTTGCCGCAGCCCGACGGGCCGATGAACGCTGTCACCGCCTTGTCGAGAATGTCGACGCTGACATTCTTGATGGCATGCGTCGCGCCGTAATAGACCTGTACATTGCGGGCCGTGATCTTGGCCGGGGCGGTTGTGGCCGCGATTTCGGCTGTGCTCATGTCGTTCATGACGATACCCTTGTGATGGCGGGTTGGTGTTACCAGCGGCGCTCGAACCGGCGGCGCAGCAGGATCGCGATCGCGTTCATGACCACGAGGAAGAAGAGCAGTACAATGATGGCCCCGGACGACCGTTCGATGAAGGCCGGATCGGAACGCGCGGCCCACGAATAGACCTGCACGGGCAGAGCCGTGGCGGGGTCCATGACGCCGCCTTCAAGCGGGCCAGCCGGATAGTTGGCGACGAACGCGACCATGCCGATCAGCAGCAGCGGCGCGGTTTCACCCAAGGCCGAGGCCAGACCGAGGATCGTGCCTGTCAGGATGCCGGGTGCCGCGAGCGGCAGCACATGGTGAAACACGGTTTGCATCTTCGATGCGCCGACGCCAAGCGCCGCATCGCGGATGGACGGCGGCACGGCGCGCAGCGCCGCACGGGTCGCGATGATGATCGTCGGCAATGTCATCAAGGTGATCACCAGCGCGCCGACAAGCGACGAGGACTGCGGGAGGCCAGCGAAATTGATGAAGATCGCCAGACCAAGGATGCCGAACACAATCGAGGGCACCGCGGCCAGATTCGAAATGTTCACCTCGATCAGGTCTGTGAAGCGGTTCTTCGGCGCAAATTCCTCAAGATAGATGGAAGCGGCAACCCCGACCGGCAGCACCATCAGCGCAACGAGCGCCATCATGTAGAGCGAACCGATGATCGCCACGCCCAGGCCGGAGGCTTCCGGCCGCTGGTCTGACGCGTCGGTGTTGGTCAGGAAACCGCTGTTGAACTGAAGTTTCAAGATGCCCGCCTCGCGCAGCCGGTCGGCCAGCTGGAGTTGCTCGGGCGAGACATTGGCGTCGCGCTCGGCCGTTTGCATCGTGACCCGGCCTTTGAGGAAGCCGTCGATACGGCCCGTCGCGTAGACGCTGATGTCTTTTGTCGTCCCGATCAGGGACGGGTTCGCGAGAACGCTGTCGCGCAACTGCGCCGGCGCGGCCTTGGAAATCATGTCACCGACAGCCTTGTCGTCGAGGCCCTCGGTGGACACGCCTTTTTCCTGAAGATGGGCGCGGAAGGCGGTGGTCAGCAGCGTGCCGTAACCGACAGTCGTGACCTTGACGAGGTCTGCCGGGTTGCGTGCGCCCTGCGGATCGAGCTTGGCGGCATCAAGCGTGACGGGAAAGGTGAGGGTTGCCTGGCGGAAGGCCGACACGCCGTCCGAAAAGATGGTCCACAGCATGATGGCAAGCGTCGCAAGGCTGATGGCGATGGCCGCGATGCCATAGGCCTTGAAACGGGCCTCCGCGGCATTGCGCTTCTTCATCAGCTTGTCCTCGACGAGGATCGAATTTTTCGGACGCGCGGGAACGGCTGCGCCGGTTGCGATGATGTCGCTCATTCGTACTGCTCCCGATATTTGCGGACGATCCAGAGCGCGAAGACGTTGAGGCCGAGCGTGATCACGAACAACGTCATGCCAAGCGCGAAAGCAACAAGGGTCTCGGGCGAGTTGAACTCCGTGTCGCCGGTCAGCTGGCTGACGATCTTGACTGTGATGGTCGTCATCGCCTCGAATGGGTTGAGGTCGAGCTTGGCTGCGGCACCCGCCCCCATTGTCACGATCATGGTTTCGCCGATGGCGCGCGATGCGGCAAGCAGCACAGCGCCGACGATGCCCGGCAATGCGGCAGGCAGCACGACCTGACGGATGGTTTCGGACTTCGTCGCGCCAAGGCCGAGCGACCCATCCCGCATCGATTGCGGCACCGCGTTGATGATGTCGTCGGCAAGCGAGGAGATGAACGGGATGTTGAGGATGCCGATCACGATGCCCGCCGTCATCACCGACGAGCCGGAATTGCCAAGACCTGTCGGCTGCGCGAACCAGTCGCGCAGGAACGGGCCAACGGTGACGAGCGCAAACAGGCCGAACACGACGGTCGGGATGCCTGCGATCACCTCGATCAACGGCTTCACATAGGCGCGGGTCTGGGGCGAAGCGTATTCCGCCAGATAAATCGCTGCAAACAGGCCGATCGGAACCGCAACGATCATGGACACGAGACTGATGTAGAGCGTGCCCCACAAAAGCGGCGCGAGGCCGAGTTCGCTGTTGCCCCGGAAATTGGGCGACCATGTCAGCCCGAAGAAAAACTCCGAGGCCGGATACATCGTGAAAAAGCGCAACGACTCCGACAGCATCGACAGCACGATGCCGACGGTTGTCAGAATGGCGATGGTGGACGCCAGCACCAGCAGCGCCAATACGACGCTCTCAACACGGTTGCGGGCGCGGAAATCCTTGTTGGTGACCATGAGTGCGTAGGCAAAGCCCGCAAGCGCAATCACGATGGTCAGGATGGTGCGTCCGATGCCGCCCGCCGCCGCCAGGGCGCGGTAATCCTGCGCGGCGGCCAAGACTTGCGGCGTGACTTCCGCGCCGAGGGCAACGCCGACTTCGGCGAGACGGTCGCGCACCGATCCAAATTCAGTGCGGATGCGGTCGGCTTGGTCGGCAGTCAGCGCGCCTTGCGCAACCGCAACATCAAGTCCGGCGGCGACGCGGCGGACATCCGCCATCACGAGCGTGCGCTGCGCGTCGTCGGCCACGATCTCCGGCGGGAAGAAGCCGCTCAGTTGCCGCTCGATGACCAGGGGCTGCACGATCAGCCAGACAGCCAGCGCAAGCACGGCGGGGATGACGGCCATGACCACGGCGTGCCAGCCATAATAGCCCGGCAGCGAATGAAGCGCGCGGATGTTGCCATCGGCGGAGGCAAGCGCTCGCCTGCGCCCCAGCACGTAACCGGCGACGGCCAAAACGGCGAGAAATGCGAATATCAGGACCAGCGGCATTCCGTCCCCCGGGGGTTGCTGGGCGCTTGAAAGCAAAGACGGGGAGCGGCTTCCCGCTCCCCGTCATCATTGTGGTCAGTTCAGCGGACCCATCGGGGTGCGGGCTGCAACCATTTCCTGCGTCTTTTTGAGTTCCGGGTCCGAAACGAGGCCGTAAGCGGCGAGCGGGCCATTCGGGCCTGCCATGTCGTCGGAGACGAAGAACTCGACATATTCCTTCAGGCCCGGAATGACATCCATGTGCGCAAGCTTCACATAGAAGTAGAGCGGACGCGACACCGGATATTCACCCGACGCGATCGACTCGGTGGACGGAACGACACCGCCCATCGTGGCAACGCGCAGCTTGTCGGTGTTGTTCTGGTAGAACGACAGGCCGAAGACGCCGATGGCATTCTTGTTGGTGTCGAGGCGGGCGAGCGTCTCGGTGTAGTCGCCGTCGATATCGACGTTGCGGCCGTCGGTGCGCAGCTTCAGGCAGGCTTCTTCGGCTGCGTCTTCGTCCATGCCACCATCCATGAATGCTTTCATGGCACCGGTTGCTTCGCAGCCGGCCAGCACGACCTTGTCTTCGAACACTTCACGTGTGCCGTGCTTGGTGCCGGGCGACAGGACGAGAATGTCCTGGGCGGGCAGTGCGGCGTTGAACTGCGACCACTGGGTGTAGTCATTGGCAACGATCTTGCCGTCTTTCAGAACTTCGGCGGCAACGGCGTTGTAGATGTCCGACGGCGTGAAGGCGAATTCCGGGCCGTTCACGTCAGAGGCGAAGACGATGCCATCATAGCCGATGCGGACTTCCATGATGTCCTTGGCGCCGTTGGCAGCACACGTGTCGAGGTCCTTTTGCGAAATGCGCGACGAGGAATTGGCGATGTCGACAGTGTTCGGGCCGACGCCTTCGCACATCTTTGCGCGGCCGGCACCCGAGCCGCCGCCTTCGACAACCGGTGTCGGGAACTCGAAGTTTTCGCCGAAGGCTTCGGCAACGATGGTGGCATAAGGCAGAACGGTGGACGAGCCGGTGATCTGAACCTGATCACGCGCAACGGCCTGGCCGGCAAACGCGACAGACGCGACTGCGCCGGCGAGCGCGAGTTTGAAAATCGTCATGGGATGCTCCCGAATGGTGTGGGGTGGGAATGATCGCCCGTTTGCAGGCGGCGTCCGCTTTCTACGTCGCCGCCGGATTCGGTTTTATGACGTTTCAATGATAGTTTTGTGACAGCTCAAATCATTGAAATATATGCAGTCTTTTCACATTCGCTGCGAGTCGCCTGACGATGGCAGGAGAAATGTGAAAGCCGAGCCGGCTCCTTCCCGGGACTTGATGACAAGGCGACCGCGATGGCGGGTCAGGATGTGCTTGACGATGGCGAGGCCGAGCCCGGTGCCTTTCTGATTGCGGCTTTCCTGCACATCGACGCGGTAGAAGCGCTCTGTCAGCCGCGGGATATGCTCCGATGCGATTCCCGGCCCGAAATCACGGATGGTGAGACCCGCGTCCCGCCCGCCATCCTCCGCTGCCGTCACAAGGATCCGTTTGCCGGAGGCGGCATATTTGCAGGCGTTTTCGATCAGGTTCTGGATGACCTGTGTCAGCTCGTCGGGGCTGCCATCGACAAACGGGCCTGCCATCGGCAGATCGAGTTGGACCTCCACACCCGCATCACGCGTGACCGTGGACAACGAGGCTGCCACCGTTGCAGCCAGACGCCCAAGATCGACGCGCTCGACTTTTTCGGGTGTCGCATTGGTTTCAAGCCTCGATAGGGACAAAAGATCATCAATCAGCCGCGCCATGCGCTGTGTCTGGCTCAACATCAAGCCGATGAAGCGCTCGCGCGCCGCCTCGTCATTGCGGGCGGGGCCTTGCAATGTCTCAAGGAAGCCTGCGACAGCCGTGAGCGGCGTGCGCAACTCATGGCTGGCATTGGCGATGAAATCGGCGCGGATGCGGTCGACCTTGAGCGCTTCCGTCTGGTCGGAAAACACCATCAAGCCGAATTCCTCGCCGGGCTTCAGCAATGTCACATCGACGCGAAAGGCCCGTTCGACCGGTCGCTTTTCCTGGTAAGCCGCCTGAGCGGAGGACGCGCCGCCAAGCACCGTTTCCATTCCATCGAGCATGGGCGAGCCGCGAAACCATTGGCGCAGCACGATGCCGGTTTCGAGGCCGGGGAAGGCCTTGCGGGCTGAATCATTGACCTGGACGGCGATACCGCGCCGGTCAAACAGCAAGGCCGGGCTTGCCATGGCCGCCAGGATGTCGGTGGCGGGCACGGCGCGCAGCCCGGTGTTGGTGCGGCCCTTGGACTGCGGCGCGCCACCATCCCGTTGCGAGACGCGGGCGGCGAGCCAAGCCGCGACGCCGCCGGACAGCCCGATGGCGAGGGCAGCCGTGACGCCGATCGATGTGGAGGCTGCGGCAGCCCATGAGGCGAGCGTGGCGGCGGCGGCGGTCACCCAAGCTCGGCTGGTATGCGGCACGTGAACCCTCCCGGCGGATGACGCTTGCCCATGGCAAGGACGGTTGCGCCTCGCTCTTCGCCGCCGCATGATGCACGGTGATGATCAGCGTGCACAGGAATATGACATGGCGGATGAAGCGGCAATCGGCCCGGTGGAACTGACGGTTCGCGGCAGGAAGCGGGTGTTCGACATCCGTGACCCGAAACTGCCCGGCTGGGTCGACGACAATGACCTCACGGCCGATGATTTTCCTTACAAGGACAAGATGGACGACGACGCCTTCGAGGCCGAGATGCATCGGTGCCAGCTCGAGATCGTCAAGATGCTTGGCTGGATGGCCGAGACCGGCGAACGCGCAGTGGTGGTGTTCGAGGGCCGCGATGCGGCGGGCAAAGGCGGGACGATCGCGGCATTGCGCGAAAACATGAACCCGAGACAGGCGCGCAATGTGGCGCTGCCGAAGCCGACGGATGCCGAGCGCAAGCAATGGTACTTCCAGCGCTACGCCAGCCACATGCCGACGGCCGGTGAGCTCGTCACTTTCGACCGCTCCTGGTACAACCGCGCAGGCGTGGAACCCGTCATGGGCTTTTGCACGCCGGAGCAGCACAAGCGGTTTCTGGCCGATGCGCCTGAATTCGAGGAACTGATCACGCGCGAAGGCATTCACCTCATCAAGCTGTGGCTGAACATCGCGCAGGAAACGCAATTGAAACGGTTCCACGACCGCTGGCAGGACCCTCTGAAGCGCTGGAAGTTTTCACCCATCGACGTGAAAGGCATGACCCTGTGGGATGCCTATTCCGATGCGCGCGACCTGATGCTTCAAAAAACGCACAGCAAGCATGCGCCCTGGACCGTGATCCGCGCCAATGACAAACGGCGCCTGCGTTTGGCCGCCGTGCGGGCAGTGCTTGCCGCCGTGCCCTATGCAGGTAAGGATGACAAGGCTGTCGGCACCCAGGACAAGGCGATTGCCGGCTCGCCGAAGGCCATTCTCGGCATTCAGGATTGATGTTGAACGCCGACCGACGGTTTGTGCGGAGTCTTCTCCCAAAGATGGGGTTGGACCAGGAACTGCCAGAGCGCGCGCCATGCCGCCCATGACATTGCAAGCCAGTACAGCGGCGTCAGGGCGGCAACTTTCCAGAACCCGAGGCGTTCACGGAAGTTCAATGTCGTCCAGGCCAGAATGATGAATGCGCAATAGGCGGCGGCCACGCTGGTCGCATCCAGAACGAGAAGCAATTCGCGGGCGGTGGTCAGCGATTTTTCGCTTGCAAGGAGCGCTGCCTGCCACAAGGCGGTGCCAAGCATGACCGGGTGGCTCAGCGCCGAAAGATAGACGCCGCCAAGCAACACGTTGACAGTGACAAATGACGGCAGACCGATGGCCTGCAACAAGGCGCGCGGCCGGCGCAGGGCGACGCACCACGTTTGGAGGAAGCCCTTCATCCAGCGTGAGCGTTGCTTCATCCAGACCTGAACGGTATCGGGCGCATCTTCGAGTGTCGGCCGCGTGATGACACCGACACGATGGCCAGCCGCATGAAGGCGCAGGCCGATATCGGCGTCTTCCGTCACATTGTAAGGGTCCCATCCGCCGCACGCCCTGAGCTTGGCCACATCGAAATGGTTGGAGGTCCCGCCCAGCGGCACATAGAGCCCGCGCCGCGCCAGAAAGGGCAGAAGGCCGCGAAACAGGGCCGCATATTCAACCGCGAAAAGCCGCGCCAACAGCGAGTCCCGCGCATTGGCGATGTCCAGCGGCGCCTGGACACAGGCAATCGCCGGATCCGCGCTCATGGCCTGCCACGCTTCGAGCAACTGGTCCGGATGCGGCCGGTCCTCGGCGTCATAGAGGACAAGGTAAGGCGTTCGGACGAGAGGCAGCGCATACATCAGTGCCTTGGGCTTGGTGCGCGGGCCGCCATCCGGCACCGCGACAATGCGCATGTGCGGCGGCAAGCCGGCCGCCTCCAGCGCGGCCATCGTTTCAGGGTCGGACGCTTCGCAGACAAGCAGGATGTCCAGCCTCGAAGGCGGCCATTTCAGTGCCTTCAGTGCCGCAACCAGCTGCGCGGCGACCTCGCTTTCGCGATGCAGGGCCACCATCACCGTGTAGCCCGGCAGCCGGCCACGGCAAAAAGGCCTTATGGGCCTCAGCACGCAAGGCGTACGTGAAGCTGCCGCAAAGGCACGCAACGCGACACAAGACAGGAAGAATGCGGAAAATGCCATGTGCAGGCCAAGCACGGACGACTCCGGCCGCCACAGATAAAGCCATGGCCAGGATGCAACCAGGACGCCGATGATCCAGCCTTGCCAGCCATTCAACTTGACCGACGCGGAGGCATTTGGCTGGGTTTCGATCAAGGTGTTGATGGCTGCATTCAGGCGCGCCTCGGATGCCCGCGTGATGAGCGCCGCACGCAGCAGGCGCGCCGGCGCAAGCACGGTGCGCCCTGCCTCGTCCATGGACAGCGGGCCGACATCAAGGAGTGCCGCCAACCGGCTCGGATGCGGCGCGAGCAGCAGGGCTGTGCGGCCGTTGGGCAGGCGCACATGCGCGGAGGGCAGATCCGCCGCGATTGTACCGGGGTCCGCCGCGTCGACGAGCAAAGCGGCGGGGTCGATGCGATCAAGGCAGGACAGGCCCAGCCTTCGCGCAACCGCACCATGCAACAGATGCTCAAAGATGTGCGAATGGGTGCAAAGTTCCGTGAACAGATCCGAGTGATTGCGGACGGCAAGTCCGGCAGCAGCCTGGATGGCGCGCCCGGGCACACCGGCGGCCAGCGCGAGACGTTCCATCTTCTCGCCAACGGACAAAGGGTGCGGGTCGGGCAAAACAATGTTCACACGCTACACCCCGCCGACGCGGGGCCCTGCACACGCACCCGCATCCTATAGTTGCGCTGCCGGGCCGCGCGGTCAATTGTCCGGTGGCATTAGGCAGGCAGATTTCACGAACGGCGTGTCACCCCTTTTCGATTGCGACAAGATGGCTTAGCGACCTGTCATGATGGTCTGGAACACAAAGACAGTCGCGCGGCGCACGGCGCATGGGGTTGTCGCAGGGCGGCTAGCGTATTTGTGTTGCACAGCGATGCTTTTGCTCGGCGCGCCTGCTCCGCTTGCCGCCGAAAACGGTTCAGTGCTGTTCAGCAATCCTGCCGCGCGCGAAGCCGGTGAAGCCTTGCGGGCACCGCCGCAACAATTGCGCATCCTGACGGTGGATCAATTCCAGCCCTTCTCCTTCTTCGATGAGCAAGGCCGCCTCACCGGCGTGCATGTCGATCTTGCGCGCGCCCTGTGCACCAAGCTGCAAGTGACCGGTGATTGCACGATCCAGTCCGTTCCGTTCGACGAGATCGAAAGCAGGCTCATTTCAGGCCAGGCGGATGCCGCACTGGCTGGCATTGTGCCAACTGCGGTCAACCGGCGGAGCCTGTCATTCTCAATACCCTATGCGCGGTTGCCCGCCCGCTTTCTTTCAAATCCCAATGGCAAGCCGGGCGTGGGCGTCGTGACGGGCAGCGTGCATGAGGCGCTGGCCAAAGCGATGTTCCCGTCCATGACGATGACCGGTTTCGCGACAGCCGAAGCGGCGCAGGTTGCCTTGCGGACGGGGAGCATTTCCCGCCTGTTTGGCGACGGACTTGCGCTTGGCTACTACGCGGCCTCGCCTGCATCGCTCAATTGCTGCGCGCTTGAGCCGGGCGGCTACCATCTCGCCGCATTGAAGCCGGACGCGTTGCAAGTCGCCGTCGCCGCCGGCAATGCCGCGCTCCTCGTCTCGGTGGACCGCGCATTGCGCGCGATCCAGCTGTCAGGCGAGCTGGACGAGATGATGCTGCGGCATTTGCCGTTTTCCCTCAACGATTGAAGCGCCTATTTTCGGAAAGGCAGCATCAGCGACCAATCCAGACGCGAGGACTGGTCGGCCTTGAATTCGCTGAGGCCGATGTCGAGGCCGTCTCGGCCTTTGACCGGTTCAGCCGTGTAGGTTCCGAAGAGCCGGTCCCATATGGCAAGATTGAAGCCATAGTTCGAGTCGGTCTCGCGCATGATCTGCGAGTGGTGGATGCGGTGCATGTCGGGCGTGACGACAGCAAACCTCAGCATGCCATCAAGCCCGCGTGGCAGGCGCAAATTGGCGTGGTTGAACATCGCCATTCCGTTCAGCACGATTTCAAAGATCAGCACCGCCAGCACGGGCGCGCCGAGCAGCGCCACGACCGCGCCTTTCCAAACCATGGAAATGAGAATTTCCAGCGGATGGAAGCGCAAGGCCGTGGTGAGATCAAACCCGTTGTCGGCGTGGTGGACGCGGTGGATGCGCCACAGCCAGCGCCATTTGTGGCTGACGACATGTTCAAGCCAGACGGCGAAATCGAGCGCGACAAAGGCAAGCAACCCGGCGACCAAGACCGGTATTTCAAGCCAGTGGAACAGGCCGAAGCCCGCCTGCTCGGCCCACAACGCAACGCCGACCGCCGCCGCCGGAAAAAGGACGCGCAAGACCAATGACGACAGCAGCAACATGCCGACATTGGTGACCCAGCGTTTCGATTTGAGGGCACCGGCAAGTTCGGCCCTCTCCAGTTGCGGGGCGAGCAATTCCAGCGCGGCAAGGGCGGTGAAGATGGCAAGAAACACGGCCAGCCGCACCGTCCCCTCGCTCCAGCCCAGAACCTCGACGCCGCCGTCCATCGGTCTGCCTTTATGGACGCGACGCAGCCGCCGATGGATCACGGCGGTAACGCACGCGCGCGCTCCGCTCGATGGCGGCAGTGACCAACGGATCGAGGTCGAGTGTGTCGCGCAGCAGTTCCAGCAGGCGCAACTCTTCGTCTGACGCACTGAGATCGGACGCCGCGACCTCCACGGCCAGCGCATAGGCTGTTTCGCGCATGGGCGGCGTCAGCGCTTCTGCGGCCGCGGCCACCACATTGTCTATGCCGTCGGCTTCATCGAGCAACGCATCGGTGCGGCGCAGAGCCTGCACAAGATCATCGGCGGTGACAGACCTGAACATCGGCAGGCTGGAGACGAGGTCGGCCACCTGCTTCAATTCGCGGTCACGCTGGCGGCCATCGGCAGCGGACATCACGAGCATCAGTTTCAGCAAGGCGTCATGGTGAGGTTTCAAAGACATCGGAACTGCGCCTCGGCAAGTGGAGTGGCGGTTTGCGTTTTCATGCGCATGACGTATGAGCCGCGCCACCGGAAATCAATTCGGCTTGATGACGCGGCCGGCCGTGGCGGGCGGCCACCCGGGGCGAGGAGAATGGGAATGCGGAATTCATCTCAGCAAGGATCGCGGTTCCAAGCGCATATTGATGCCGATGCGGTGAAAGCCGCCGCCGAAGCGAAGGCCTGGCCGTTCGAGGAGGCACGCAAGATCATCAAGCGATATGAGAAAGCCGGATTTCCCGACACCGTGCTGTTCGAGACGGGCTACGGCCCGTCCGGCCTGCCGCATATCGGCACATTCGGCGAAGTGGCACGCACCACAATGGTGCGGCACGCCTTCCATGTGCTGACGCAGAACAGCGTGAAGACGAAGCTGCTCTGCTTTTCCGACGACATGGACGGCATGCGCAAGGTGCCGGAGAATGTGCCGCAGCAGGAGATGCTCAGGGAGAACCTCCATAAGCCGCTGACCGTGGTGCCTTCGCCCTTCGGGCCGGAGTTTCCGTCCTTCGGACACCACAACAATGCGATGCTGCGCCGCTTCCTCGACACGTTCGGCTTTGACTACGAGTTTGCCTCCGCAACCGACTATTACCGGTCCGGCCGGTTCGACACGGTGCTGCTCACCGCGCTGGAACGCTATCAGGCCATCATGGATGTGATGCTGCCGACGCTGGGCGAGGAACGGCAGGCGACCTATTCGCCGTTCCTGCCGATTTCGCCATCATCGGGCCGGGTGCTCTATGTGCCGATGAAGCACATCGATCCGAAGGCCGGCACCATCACCTTCGATGACGAAGACGGCCGCGAGACGACGCTTGGTGTCACTGGCGGGCAGGTGAAGCTGCAATGGAAGCCGGATTTCGGCATGCGCTGGGCCGCGCTTGGCGTCGATTTCGAGATGTTCGGCAAGGACCATATGGCCAATGCGGTGATTTATGACCGGATTTGCGAGATACTCGGCGGCCGCGCGCCCGAGCATTTTGTCTATGAACTGTTCCTCGACGAGGAAGGGCAGAAAATCTCCAAGTCAAAGGGCAACGGCCTGACAATTAACGAGTGGCTCGCCTGCGGACCGACCGAGAGCCTCGCGCTCTACATGTTCCAGAAGCCGCGCACGGCCAAGAAGCTCTATGACGAGGTCATTCCGCGCGCCATCGACGAGTATTTCCAATTCGATGCCGCCTATGCGCGGCAGGATTGGGCGCAGCGTTTGGAAAACCCGGTCTGGCACATCCACTCCGGCCAACCGCCAATGACCGGTTCACCGGTTGCATTTTCGATGTTGGTCAACCTCGCTTCAGCGTCCAACGCCGCATCCAAGGATGTGCTTTGGGCCTTTCTGAAGCGCTATGGTCAGGGACTTTCGCCTGCCACCCATCCGCAATTGGATAGCTTGGCGGCCAATGCGGTTGCCTATCACGCCGCCTACATCCGGCCAGGCAAGACATATCGCGCGGCGGATGATGCGGAACTGGCGACGTTGCAGCGGCTTGACGCAGCGCTCGCGGCGCTGGCTCCGGACGCCGATGCTGAAACGATCCAGAATGCCTGCCTTGCCGTCGCACGCACGGAAGAACGCTATCTCGATGCGGCCAAAAAGGGCCCCGATGGCGGACCGGCTGTTTCGGGCGCGTTTTTCCAGATGCTGTATCAGGTTCTGCTGGCCGCCGAGCGCGGGCCGCGTTTCGGATCGTTTGCGCAACTCTACGGCATAGACAACACGCGGGCGCTCATTGCCAAAGGCATTTCCGGCGAATTGGTGGCGGGCAATCCGGCGCAGGCAGCAGCCTGAGGGCGTGGCGTCAACTGCGCGACGTGCAAGCCAGGTCAACCGCGTGCGTGAATGCCACGCCCCATGGCGCGCGCCGCTTCGGACAAGCGAGCCAGAGGCGAGCCCGTCTCGGCATCGGCCCAGCCCTGCTCTATCAGCCATTCGGCGATATCCTGTCCGCCGACGCTGCAGGCCGCATGGACATTCTCCAATTGCTGATCCGGCAACACACAGGCAACGGCACGGCCGCGCACAAACTGGCGCAGGGCCGTGCGCGCCATCATGCCGCATGGCCAGCGCGAACCGTCCGCTTTCTGGCACAGACGGTCGGCCGCGACAGGCGCGATTCCCTGCAGCGAAATGGTGCGGCCTTCGGCAACAATAACACCGGCTGCCGCGACAACCGGCCGGAACAGCAAAACGGGCTTGAGCGCCTCCATCGACGGCACGGACGTCGCGACCTGTTGCGGCTCAGGTTTGGGCTCAGGGACTGCCATGCGCTCAATTTCCGCACCCGGCGACAGGGCGACAGGGACGGGCACCACGCCGCCGCCGACGTCGCGGACGAGACGAACGGTCTCAACCGTGACAGACGCGGCCGCCGCTTGAACCGGCGCAGGCCCGACGTGAGCGGGCGCGGAAGCCGGGGCGGGCGCAAGGGCGGTGGCCGGCTCGGGCTTTGGCAGGGCCGCCATCTTTCCGGCTGATTCACCGCGGGTCCCGGCGATCATTTGCGCCCGGCCGCGCTGCGTTTGCATTTGCGATGATCCTTGCGATGGTCCTTGGAGCGACCCTTGGACCGGTGGCGCGGCCGGGGCCTGCTCGCCGCGTTCCTGCATCGTCATCAGCATCCACGCGAAAGTGGCAAGCACGATGACAAGCAAGACGGACGCAATGCGGATCAGCATGTCACTGGCTCACCCAGACGACACGGGCAACCCACTCGATCTCCGACAATTCAAAGCTGCGGTCGGGATGCGCCGGATTGAGGGATTGCAAGTCAATCTGCCGCGCGGTCTTGCGCGCCAACAGCTTGGCCAGCACCTCGCCCTCCCGGGTTTTCACCACGACACGATCCCCCTTGCGCACGTCCGCGCCGGGCTCGACGATCAGCGTGTCCCCGTCGCGGTACAAGGGAAGCATGGAATCGCCCTGCACTTCAATGGCGAAAACCTCGCGCCCGCCTTGCGCCGGAAACGCGACCGCATCCCATGCCTCGCCCTGTGGCAGGCCGTTCTCGCCGAAGAAACCGCCATTGCCGGCCTGCGCCAAGCCAATCAAGGGGATGAGGCTGGAAAGGCCGGTCCCGCTTGCCGCCGGCTGCTGCCAGCCGAAAAACTCGCGCAGATCCGCATTGGCTGCATCGAAAATCTTGGCCAAGGATTCCGTCGAAGGCCAGCGTGGCCGCCCGTCGGGCCCGATGCGCTTCGACTTGTTGAACGCGGTCGGATCAAGCCCCGCGGCGCGCGCCAAGGCGGAAACGGACATGCCGCGCGTTTCCGCCAGGCGGTCTATCGCCATCCAGACCGACTGATGTGACAGCACGACTCACTCCGAGGTGAAAAAGTCCTGCGGTAGGAATATTTCGCTCTTTTCGGTGATGTCAAATCCTGGTTGGCGATTTGGCTTCACGCCGCCTTTGCCGTTCCACCGCCGAAGCGCGAATAGAAGGTTGAGCCATCCTTGGCCATGGAGACCAACAGCTTCGGCACCTTGAACTGTGCGCCGTACTTCTTCTCCAGCGCCTTTGCCTGGGCGACGAATGCCGCCGCACCCATGCCATCGATATAGGACAGCGTGCCGCCGGTGTAAGGCGCGAAGCCAAAGGCGAGGATGGAGCCGACGTCGGCCTCGCGCGGGTCGGTGACGATGCCTTCCTCCATCACCCGGGCTGCTTCCAGCGCGATCACGGTGAGGAAGCGCCGTTTGAGTTCGGCGACATCAACTTTGGCCGCGTCCTGCTGCGGATAGAGCGTCTTGAGGCCGGGCCAAAGATGCTTCTTTGCCGGCTTTGCTGGGTAGTCGTAAAAGCCCTTCCCGTTCTTTCGGCCAAACCGCCCGTACTCATTGACGAGTGTGTCCACCAGATCGATGTGGCGCGGGTCGATGGCGGCGGGCCCCATGTCCTTCAGCGTCTGTTTCAGGATTTTCTGGCTGAGGTCGATTGCGGTTTCATCGTTGAGAGACAGCGGGCCAACCGGCATGCCGACAAGCTTTGCCGCATTCTCGATCATCACGGCCGGCACGCCCTCGATGAGCATGTTATAGGCTTCTGACATATATTTCAGAACGCAGCGGTTCACGTAGAAGCCGCGCGTATCGTTGACAACAATCGGCGTCTTCTTGATGGCGCGGACATAATCCAACGCCACGGCGAGCGCCTGATCTCCTGTCTTCCTGCCCATGATGATTTCGACCAGCATCATCTTGTCGACGGGCGAGAAGAAGTGGATACCAATGAAATCCTTGGCATTCTTGGAGTTCTTGGCAAGATCCGAGATGGGGATCGTCGAGGTGTTGGACGCAAACACCGCGCCCTTCTTCATCGCCGCCTCAGCGTTTTCGGTCACCGCCTTCTTGACGCCGGAGTCCTCGAACACGGCTTCGATGACGAGGTCGCAATCCTTCAAATCGGCATAGTCGGCGGTCGGCATGATGAGAGCGAGCAGCGCGTCGCGCTTGTCCGCCGAAGAGCGCCCTTTTTTCATCGCCTCGTTTTCGAGGTTCTCTGAATGGGCCTTGCCTTTGGCGGCAGCCTCCATGTCCCTGTCGAGCAGCACAACCGGAATGCCGGCTTTCGCCGTCACATAGGCGATGCCCGCCCCCATGAAGCCCGCCCCGACCACGCCGACCTTGCGAATCTTTGTCGGCTTTGCATCGACAGGACGCCGCGCGCCCTTGTTCAACTCCTGCAAGGAAATGAACAGCGAGCGGATCATCATGCCCGCTTCGGTGGTGCGAAGCACCTGAGTGAAATAGCGCTGCTCAATCTTCAGGGCCGTGTCGAACGGCACCAGCAGGCCTTCATAGACGCATTTCAGGATCGCCTGCGCGCCCGGATAGTTCATATTCGTTTCCCGGCGAAGGATCGCGGAAGCGGCGGGCCAAAGTTGCGCGCCTGCGGCCGAATAGACGGCCCCGCCCGGCGCCTTGAAGCCCTTCTCGTCCCACGGCTGCACGGGCTTCAGCCCGCCCTTGATCATCGCCTTGGCGGCGTCGATCAATTGGTCGGCAGGGGCGACCGCATGGATCAGCCCCATCGCCTTCGCCTTGGCGGGCGACAGGTTGGAACC
>JALOTE010000038.1 GCA_025458045.1 Rhizobiaceae bacterium | reverse complement strand
GAAAAAGCTGAAGAGCGGGCCATTGGCCCCGATCGAAGCTTTTGACGATGGAATTCGAGGCCATTTGGCTGTCCTTCGGATCGGGTGAATTTTGTCTGCTACAGTGTCGAAAAGGCTTGAAAATGCTGGCATTTCCTACGCCTTCTCTCCTCGTATCAAACAAAATTTCCTCCGACCATTTCAATGAAATCAATAGGTCCTGACCCTAGCCTCCCCCACGTGGCAAATCCATGACAGGCGTCAAATCCGCGAGCGCATCCACCAATGCCGGCAAATCTGCGAGCGATGGCAGCACGGCAAAGCGTTCATGCCCTTCGGGCGCTGCGGCGTGTTCCAGCGCCCATGTCAACGCATGTGGCACATGAACGCCCCACGCTCCCGCTTCGAGAGCAGGAATGATGTCGGATTTCAGCGAGTTTCCAACCATCATCCCTCGCCTCGCACCTTGCCCGTGGCGATCAAAAACGCGGCGGTAGGTTTCCGGTTTCTTGTCAGAGACGATCTCGATATGGCCGAACCGGTCGGCAAGGCCGGATTGCTCCAGCTTGCGCTCCTGGTCGAACAGGTCGCCCTTGGTGATGACCATCAGGTCAAAACGGCCGGACAGCGCATCAAGCGCATCATCGACACCGGGCAGCAGTTCCACCGGATGGGCCAGCATCTCCCGCCCCAAAGCCAGCACATCGGCCGTGAAGGCGGCGTCCACCCGCCCGGGCGCGACAAGAGCCGCCGTTTCCAGCATCGACAGCGTGAAGCCCTTCACGCCGAAGCCGTAAAAGCCAAGGTTGCGCCTCTCGGTCGCAAGAAGGGCGTCATGCAGCGCCTCGTGCGGCGCGTCATCGCCCAGCATCGCGAAAAACCGCTCCTGCGCCAGTTGGAAAAATCGCTCATTGTGCCAGAGCGTGTCGTCGGCATCGAATGCGATCGTGGTGAGTGTGCGCGCCATCGGCCAGCCTCAGGGTCAGAACCGCAACCAGCATAGGGATGGCGCGTCGCCAGCGCCAAGAGCGACTGCGCTTTGGCGGCTGCGCTTTTTGCTTTTTTTCCCCGTTGATTGCCGCTAGACACCCGCCAACCGCGCGGCCGCGGCAGGTGCCCATGGGCGCTGCGCACGCCGCAACACTGTGCGCCGCGATCGCGGCAAGACGACCAACCGGGATTGCGCCATGTCGAACACATTTGAACGCGTCGCTGACATCATCGCCGAAACAAGCGAGATCGAGCGCGAGAAGATCACGCTTGATTCCAACACCATCGATGACCTTGGCATCGACAGCCTCGATTTTCTCGACATCGTGTTTGCCATCGACAAGGAATTCGGCATCAAGATCCCGCTCGAGAAATGGACCCAGGAGGTCAATGACGGCAAGGTGGCAGCAGACGAGTATTTCGTCATGCGCAACCTGATCGCCAAGATCGACGCGCTGATCGCCGCCAAGGCATGAGCTGACACGCATAATGGCTCAGGACGTCGCAGTCACCGGCATCGGGCTTGTTTCGTCATGCGGCGCCGGGCTCGACGCGCATCGCACGGCGTTTTTCGCTGATGCGCCTGCGCCCGCGCTCGACACGCAGCGCCACGCGCCATTGGTCGTCCACGCGGTTCCCGACATTGACTGGAGCGCGCAGGTGCCGCGCCGCGAACAGCGGCAGATGGAACTCTGGCAGAAGCTTGGCGTGTATGGCGCGGGCCTCGCGCTTGAGAATGCCGGCCTGAAGGACAATCTCGATCTTTGCCGCACCATGGACATGATCATCGCTGCCGGCGGCGGCGAGCGCGACCTGTCGGTGGATGAAACGATCATCCGCCGTGTCCAGTCCGGCGAGGACCTCGGCCAGGTGATCAATGCGGTGCTGACCACCGACCTGCGCCCGACCTTGTTTCTGGCGCAATTGTCGAACCTGCTGGCCGGCAACATCTCGATCTGCCATAAGGTTACCGGGTCATCGCGCACCTTCATGGGCGAGGAAAGCGCCGGTGTTTCCGCGTTGAAAATCGCGGTCGCCCGCATCCGGGCCGGCCAGTCGACGCATGCCCTTGTCGGCGGCAGCTACAATGGCGAGGACGCGGATTTCCTGTTGTCCTACCAATTGAAATCGATGCTGGCGACGCGCTGGTCCCCCGTCTGGGAACGCGAGGCGGCCAACGGGCTGATCACCGGCTCGGCCGCCGCCTTCCTCGTGCTTGAAGCGCGCCAACACGCGGAGGCGCGCGGCGCACCAATTCTGGCGCTGCTTGGCGATGTGGCGGAGGGCCGCGCCCGACGCGACGCTGATGCACCAGCGGCGCTTGCCGCAACCCATGCGCGCGCCTGCGGCGGCCTGTCGCCCGATCTGGTGATCAGCGGCGCATCCGGCTTCGGGCCGCAAACGGCGCTGACTTCGGCTGCGTTGGCGGCCGGGAGCGACGTGCCGGCTCGTGCGTTTTCCTCGCTGACCGGCTATCTGCGCGAGCCGCAATTCCTGTTTGCAACTGCGCTTGCCGCCTTGGCGGTGAGCGACGGGCGCATGCCGACCGCCATTGGCGGGGAACATCCGGCATCGGCCGCGCCCGCTGCTGTTCTGGCAGAAACGGCAGGGTTGTTCCGCGGCGAAGGCGCTGTTCTGGTGCGCAGGGCGTGAGGCGGAAACGCGAGGTTTGAGGCGGAAACAATGAGCCGACATCTTGACCACGCAGGCCGCCCGCTTGTCGCCGTGACCGGCATTGGCATCGTCACCTCTCTCGGCAGCGGCCGCGCAGAGAACTGGCGGCGGCTCATTGCGGGCGAATCCGGCATCCATCCGATCACGCGGTTTCCGACGGAGGGCCTCTCCACCCGCATCGGCGGCACGGTCGATTGGCTGGAACCGGATGGAACGGGCTCGCAATGCGTCACGCGCGCGCTGGCCTTCACCGCAGCCAATGAGGCCGTGGCGGAAGCGCGACTTGAGGGCGGCATTGGCGGCCCGCTGTTTCTGGCCGCCCCTCCCGTCGAGCTGGAATGGCCGCAACGCATGGCGCTGACCGGCAATGGCGGCATCGAACCGGGGCGCGCCTACACGTCCGAAAGCCTGCTGAAGCCTGTCGGATCGCCGCGCCATGACGCGATCTATGACGCCATCCAGTTCGGCACCATCGGCGATGATCTGGCCGACGCCTTTGGCGTGACCGGCGTGCCTGTCACGCTTTCGACGGCCTGCGCGTCCGGCGCAACCGCAATCCAACTGGGCGTCGAAGCCATCCGCCGCGGCGAATCGAACCGTGCGCTGGTGATCGGCGCTGATGGGTCCATGACGGCGGAAGCGCTGATCCGATTTGCCCTGCTGTCGGCGCTGACAACGCACAATGACCCGCCGCATAAGGCGTCGAAACCATTCTCCAAAAACCGTTCCGGCTTTGTGATGGCCGAAGGCGCGGCCGCGCTCGTGCTCGAAACGCTGGAAAGCGCAGAGGCGCGCGGCGCGGTCATTCACGGCCTCGTGCTCGGCTGCGGCGACAAGGCGGACGATTTCCACCGCACCCGCACGTCGCCCGATGGCGGCCCGGCGATTGCCGCGATTCGCAACGCGCTGGCCGATGCCGGGCTGGATGAAACCGGGATCGACTACGTGAACGCCCATGGCACCTCCACGCCGGAAAATGACAAGATGGAGCATTTGGCGCTGTCGACCGTGTTCGGTCCGCGCATCGCCGAAATCCCCGTCTCGTCGAACAAGTCGATGATCGGCCACACCCTGTCGGCGGCTGGCGCGGTCGAGGCGGCGTTCTCGCTTCTCTCCCTGCAACACGGCGTCCTGCCGCCGACCATCAACCATGACGAGCCGGACCCGGCGATCCCGCTTGACGTCGTGCCGAATGTGGCGCGCAAGGCGGCCATCCGCACGGTGCTTTCCAATTCCTTCGGCTTTGGCGGGCAGAACACCTGCCTTGTCTTGGGCCGCAATCCGCTTTAGGCCCGCGGCCATCCGAAGTGGGGCCAACCATGCGTGCATTGCAACTGATCGAAGACCGCCGCCTTGAGCTGCGCGACGTGGACGCGCCGCCTTCGCCGGGCCCCGGCGAGGCAACTGTCGCGATCCGCGTGGTGGCGCTCAACCACATCGACGTCTGGGGTTGGCGCGGCATGGCGTTTGCCAAGCGCAAGCTGCCTTTGACCATCGGTGCGGAGGCGGCAGGCGTCGTCATGGCCATCGGCCCGGGCGTCGCCGATGTGTTGCCGGGCCAGCTCGTCTCCATTTATGGCGCGCGCACCTGCGGCCTGTGCAGAGCCTGCCGTGCCGGGCGCGACAATCACTGCGAGCATGTGGCGGGCGTCCACGGCTTCCATCTGGATGGTTTTGCCTGCGACGCGGTCAACCTTCCGGCGCGCCAATTGGTGCCCGCCCCGCCGGGCTGCACCGATGTCGCGGCGGCCCTTGCGCCGGTCACATTCGGCACGGTCGAGCATATGCTGTTCGACAATGCCAAGCTGGAACCGGGCGAGACGATCCTCGTCCATGCCGGCGGCTCCGGCATCGGGACTGCGGCCATCCAACTGGCCAAAAGCCATGGCTGCACGGTGATCACCACCGTCGGCTCGGATGACAAGGTGGATCGGGCGCGCGCGCTTGGGGCCGACCACGTCATCAACTACCGCACCGACCGGTTCGAGGGAGCCGTGCGCAAGATCACGAAGAAACGCGGCGTCGATGTCGTGTTCGAGCATGTCGGCAAGGATACGTTTGCCGGGTCGATGCTCTGCCTGCGCCGTGGCGGCAGGCTCGTCACCTGCGGGTCAACATCGGGCGTCTCCGCCGACGTCAATTTGATGATGCTGTTCCAGCAACAATTGCGCCTCATCGGCTCGTTCGGGTGTTCGATGAAGAACATGACCGATGCGATGGAAAAGATGGCGCGCGGTCTCGCCTCACCCGTCATCGACCGTGAGGTCACGATGGAAACGATCGGCGATGCGTTGCAGGCGATGGAAGGCCGCAACGTGTTCGGCAAGATCGTGCTGCGCGTCAGCGGCTGAACCCATGCATCCGCTCGCGCTGCGCACGCTGGCGCTCACCCGCAAAGCCGTCCTGAAAACGCAGGCCATGCTGATTTTCGGCGGCATCGGGCTTGTCAAACGGTTGCCTGCCCAAAGCGCGATCAACCTCCTTGCCGCTGCCGCCCGCCGCATCGGGCCCTATCTCGGCCGCAACCGCGTCGCGCTCGCCAATCTCGCGCAGGCGATGCCGGAGTTGACCGAGGCCGAGCGCGCCGCCATCGCGTCGGACATGTGGGACAACATGGCGCGGCTCGCTGGGGAATATGTCTTTCTGGACGAAATCTTCGACTATGACCCGGAGCGGCACAATGAAGGCCGCGTCGAGGTCGATGGCCGCGCCCTGTTTGAGCGCTTGCGCGAAGTGAAACGCCCGCGGATCTTCTTCACCGCACATCTCGGCAATTTCGAGCTTCTGCCGATTGCGGCGCAGACCTTCGGGCTGGAAGTGACGGCGATGTTCCGTCCGCCGAACAACCCTTATGTGGCGGAACGCATCCTGTCGGCGCGCACCACCGCCATGGGCCATCTGGTGCCGTCCAAGGCTGGGGCCGCGATCACGCTGGCGCGCATTCTCGAACAGGGCGGCAATGTTGGCGTGCTGGTCGACCAGAAATTCATCAACGGGCTGGACACGACGTTCTTCGGGTTGCCCTGCCTCACCAGCCCGCTGGTCGCGCGGCTGGCCCGGCAGTTTGATTGCGACATCCACCCCGCCCATTGCATCCGTCTGCCCGGCGGCCGCTACCGGCTGACCTTGGAGGAGGCGATGGAAAAACCGTTGGACGCCTCCGGCCGCATCGACGCGCAAGCCCTGACACAAGCGCTCAACGACAAGGTTGAAGCATGGGTGCGTGCCAATCCCGGCCAGTGGATGTGGTTCCATCGCCGCTGGCAGATCGACAAGCGGCGCAATGCCTGACGTTCAAGCCCGAGCCGGACACATCAATTGGTGACAACGATCCGCGTGTTCTTGCGGCCGATCCGCTGCACCATGCCATAGAATGCTGCGGCATTGGCCGTGTGCAGCCGCACGCAGCCATGCGAGGCCGGACGCCCGAGAGATTTCACCTTGGTGGTGCCATGAATGGCATAACCGCCGGTGAAGAACACCGAGTAGGGCATCGGCGCGTTGTCATATTTGCGCGAGAAGTAGCGCTGGTGCATGCGCGTAGGCTTCCATTGGCCGCGCGGCGTGCGGTAGCCCTTGCGGCCCGTTGATACCGGCCAGACATGCAGCACTTCGCCACGATAGCTGACGGTCATGCGCTGAGCCGACACATCGACGCGCGCAACCAGGTCGGCCGCGGAGGCAGGAACCGCCGTTGCCGCGACCACCAGGGCTACGACCAGTGATATGACCAGTTTGAAACTCTGCATGTTCCCCTCCTGCCGAGACGCGGTGCATTGACACAATGCATATGGGCTCAATCGCGCAGCGAAAGTGAACCATAGCTGAAAATCATGACGCTTGCCTTCACAACTGATTGATAAGGTGAACGGGCGGCCTTGCATGGCCGGACAGTGTCGCGCGAAGATGCGGTCATGACTGAAGCGCTGATCCAACGCCTGGAAGACAGTGGTGATGCGCTTGCCGCGTTGACGGCGGCGCTGATCCGCTTTCCGACCATCAATCCTCCGGGCGAAGCCTATCGCCCGTGCGCCGAGTTCATCGGCCAATGGCTGGAGGCGCGAGGGTTTTCGGTTGAGTTCATCCGCGCCCATGGCGCGCCGGGTGACAGCGACGCCTATCCGCGTGTCAATGTGATCGGGCGTCGCGAAGGCGGCCTGCCCGGCGAAACCGTGCATTTCAACAGCCATATCGATGTGGTCGAGGCGGGCCAGGGCTGGACGGTCGACCCGTTTGCCGGGCTTGTCAGCGATGGCCGCGTTTACGGCCGCGGCGCTTGCGATATGAAGGGCGGCATGGCGGCATCCATGATCGCAGTCGAGGCGTTTCTGGCGGAGCACCCGGTCTTTCCCGGCGCAATCGAGATTTCCGGCACGGTGGACGAGGAGTCAGGCGGGTTCGGCGGCGTCGCGCATCTCGCCACGCTCGGCCGGTTCTCGCCGCCCAACGTCCATCACGTCATCATCCCGGAACCCTTGAACAAGGAGCGTGTCTGCCTCGGCCATCGTGGTGTCTGGTGGGCCGAGATCGAAACGAGGGGCGAGATCGCCCATGGCTCCATGCCGTTTCTCGGTGACTGTGCGGTGCGCCACATGGGAGCGGTCATCGATGCGTTCGAGCGTGAGCTGTTCCCGAAACTCGCCCTGAAACGCACCGCCATGCCCGTGGTGCCGGACGGGGCGAAAGCTTCGACGATGAACATCAACGCCATCCATGGCGGCCAGCGCGAGGACCATGACGGCCTGCCCTCCCCCAATGTGCCGGATTCGTGCCGGATGGTGATCGACCGCCGTTTCCTGATCGAGGAGCCTTTCGACACTGTGAAAGGCGAGGTGACCGCCATCCTCGACCGCCTCGCATGGGAGCGGCCGAAATTCCGTTACGCGATCCGCGACCTGATGGAAGTGCAACCCCTGATGACGGAGGCAAATGCGCCGGTGGTGCGCGCCGTGTCGGACGCCATCGGCAAGGTGCTGGGTCGCGATGCCGAGCATGTCGTGTCGCCCGGCACCTATGACCAGAAGCACATTGCCCGCATCGGCCGCCTGCACAATTGCGTCGCCTACGGGCCGGGCATTCTGGACCTGGCGCACCGCCCGGATGAGTGGATCGCCATCGACGACATGGTGGCCGGCGCCAAGGTGATGGCGCTGGCGCTGCACACGCTTTTGTTTGGCGCTCAGCCTGCGAAATGACGCACGGCGGCATAGGTTGCGAGCGCCACGCCCGCAAAGACGAAATGCAAGGTCATGAGAAACTCCCACGGCGCGTCCTTCGGCCCGAAATAGGCTTTCGTGGCAAAGCTTGGCGCGAGCATCAGCCAAAGGAAGGCGATGATGACCGCCGCGCCCGTCGGGATGCCGACGCCTAGGATGAACGGCAGCGGCGCGGCGAAAATCATCGACCAGACATGTTTCTGCCATTTGCCCCAGACGACTGAGGCGGGGCGGCCGGTCTTGGCGTTGAGCGCGATGCCGGTGGCGATGCAACCGATGAAGCCTGCGGCAGCGATGGCGAGCCAGGCGATGTCTGTGTACATGGGTTCCCCTCCAGTGATGCTGACGCAACCTTTTGGGCAAGGCGATTGCCGCTGGCAAGCGGGAACATTCCTGATAATGATCGGGCGCGAGGGCCGTTGGAGCCCGCCGCCCATTGTCGCGCCGTGGAGGACCAATCATGCGCCACAGCATGTCCCGCCTGTCGATTTCAGCCCTGTTCCTGTCGGCCTTGCTTTCGGGCAGCGCGCTTGCTGCGCCGCGCACTGACATCATCGTGGGCATGGCGCTCGAGCCGCCGCATCTTGACCCGACGGCCGGAGCCGCCGCCGCCATCGACGAAGTGACCTACGCCAACCTGTTTGAGGGTCTCACCCGCATCAATGCCAAGGGCGAAGTGGTGCCCGGCCTCGCGGAAAGCTGGGAGATTTCGCCCGACGGGCTCACCTACACCTTCAAGCTGCGCGCAGGCGTCAAGTTCCATGACGGCGCGGACTTCACCGCCGACGACGTGAAATTCTCGATCGAGCGCGCCATGGCCGCCGATTCGACCAATGCGCAAAAGGCCCTGTTCGACGGCATCACCTCCGTGGAGGTCGTTGACGCGGCAACGGCCAAAATCACCCTGTCACGCCCCATCGGCCTCCTGCTCTACAATCTCGGCTGGGGCGATGCGGTGATGGTCGATCCCGCATCGGCTGCGACGAACAAGGAAAAGCCGGTCGGCACCGGGCCATTCAAATTCGCCGGCTGGGCGAAGGGCTCGGCGATCACGCTGGACAAGAACCCGGCCTATTGGGGCACGCCCGCTGCCCTCGACAAGGCGGAGTTCCGCATCATAGCCGATCCCGCCGCCGCAACCGCCGCCATGCTGTCGGGCGATGTGCATGCGTTTGCCAATTTCCCGGCGCCCGAGGCCGTGCCGCAATTCCAGGCCGATCCGCGCTTCGCGGTCGTCATCGGCCAGACGGAGGGCGAGACGATCCTCTCGACCAACAACAAGAAACCGCCCTTTGACAACATCAAGGTGCGTCAGGCGATCGCCCACACGCTGGACCGGCAGGCCGTGATCGACGGCGCGATGTTCGGCCAGGGCACGCCGATCTTCACGCATTTCCCGCCCTTCAACCCGGCCTATGTGGACCTGTCAGGCGTTTACCCGCGTGATCTGGACAAGGCGAAGGCCCTGCTGGCGGAAGCAGGCTTTCCGGACGGTTTCAAGGCGACGATCAAGCTGCCGCCGCCGACCTATGCGCGGCGCGGCGGCGAGATCATCGCGGCGCAGTTGCGCGAGATCGGCATCGACCTGGAGATCATCCCCGTCGAGTGGGCGCAATGGCTGGAACAGGTGTTCACCAACAAGGACTATGATCTCACGATCGTCTCGCACACCGAGCCGAACGACATCGGCATCTATGGCCGCAAGGATTACTATTTCCAGTATGCAAGCGAAGCTTTTGACGCGGTGATGGCGAAGCTTGACGTGACGGCGGATCCGGCGGCGCGCGCGACGCTGTTGGGCGAAGCCCAGACGATCATCACCAATGATGCGGTGAACGGCTTCATCTTCCAGTTGGCGCAAACCGGGATCCGTGACGCCAAAATCGAAGGCATGTGGGCGGACGCGCCCATTCAGGCCATCGATCTGACAGCCGTGCGCTGGACCGAGTGACAGCGCGGTTCGCATCGAGCGCAAACCGGACGGCCTGACTGAGATGGCCGTCTGGCTCGCATCGCGGCTGGCCATGACGGCGGCAACAGTGCTTGTCGCCTCGCTCGTCGTGTTTGGCGTGATGGAAGTTCTGCCCGGGGACCCGGCGCGGTTGATGCTCGGCATGAACGCGACACAGGATGCGGTTGCGGCCTTGCGCACGCAAATGGGCCTCGATCTGCCACTACCCGTCCGCTACTGGACATGGATCACCGGCTTCTTGACGGGCGATCTCGGCCGTTCCTACACCTATGGCGTCCCGGTGGCGGAGCTCGTCGCCGAACGGCTCGCCGTGTCATTGCCGCTGGCATTGATGGCGCTGGCGCTGTCCACGCTGATCGCGCTGCCCGTCGGGCTTTTCGCCGCCAGCCGCCATGGCAAGACAGGCGATGTGGCGATGATGGGGTTGGCCCAGATCGGCGTCGCCGTCCCGAATTTCTGGTTTGCCATCATCCTTGTCTGGCTGTTGGTTCTGCTCCCATTTCAGGCGCAGGCATGGGTGGCGCAGGGCGGCCTCTGGGGCGCGCTCGCAACCGTGCTTTCGCCGGTGTTTGCGTTTTTCCAATGGCTGAAACTGCCCGCAGGGGGCTTTCCGGGCTGGGAGGCGGGCAGCGTTGCGGCATTGAAAGCGCTCATACTTCCAGCCATCGCGCTCGCTTTGCCGCAGGCGGCGATCCTGTCGCGCGTCACCCGCTCGGCTTTGCTGGAAGTGCTGGGTGAGGACTACATCCGCACCGCGCGCGCAAAGGGCCTGCCGCGCAACCTCGTGATCCGTCGCCATGCGTTGCGCAACGCGCTGATCCCGGTCATCACAATTTTGGGCCTGCAATTCTCGTTCCTGATCGCAGGCACCATCATCATCGAGAACGTGTTCTACCTGCCGGGGCTCGGGCGGCTGGTCTTCCAGGCGATCACCCAGCGCGATCTGATCGTGGTTCAAAGCGTCACGATGCTGCTGGTGATGGGTGTCATCGTCGTCAATCTTCTGACGGATGTGCTTTACGCGATTGCCGACCCGCGCCTGCGGAGGGCTGCCTGATGGCGATGCTCGATCCGGCCCGGGAAGCCGCACCCGACCCGGGCGTCTGGCGTCGCGCGCTGGCCAACCGCTCGTTTCTCATCGGCCTGATCCTGTCGATCGCGATTTTGCTTGCGGGCGCGCTCTCCTTCTTCTGGACGCCATACGGCATTTCCGGCGTCAATGTCGCGGCAAGGTTGCAAGCGCCGAGTGCCGCGCATTGGTTCGGCACCGATCATTTCGGCCGCGACATCCTGTCGATGATCATGGTCGGCGCGCGCAATTCCATCGCGGTGGCGCTCGTCGCGGTCGGCATCGGCATGCTGGCGGGCGTGCCGCTGGGCCTCTGGGCGGCAGCGCGCGGCGGCTGGCTCGATGCGGTGGTGATGCGTGGCAATGACGTCGTGTTTGCGTTCCCGGCGCTCCTCTCCGCGGTGATGATCACGGCCGTGTTCGGCCCGGGTGCCGTCAACGCCATCATTGCCATCGGCATTTTCAACGTGCCGGTGTTTGCCCGTGTGGCGCGCGCGGGCGCTATGGCGCTCTGGCCGCGCGATTACATTCTGGCTGCACGCGCGGCAGGCAAGGGCAAGGGGCGGATCACGCGCGAACACATCCTCCCCAACATCATGCATCTGCTGATCGTGCAGGGCACGATCCAGTTTTCGCTCGGCATTCTGGCGGAGGCCGGGCTGTCCTATCTGGGGCTTGGCGCGCAGCCGCCCGCGCCAAGCTGGGGCCGCATGCTGGCAGAAGCGCAAACCATGATGGCGCTCGGGCCGCACACGGCGCTGTTTCCCGGCCTTGCCATCATCATCGCCGTGCTCGGCTTCAACCTGATGGGCGACGGGCTGCGCGATGTTCTTGATCCGAAATTGAAGGCGGCGCGATGAGCCTTCTCTCCATCCGCGATCTCACTGTGCGTTTCGGCCGCTTCACCGCGCTCGATGGCGTGTCGCTTGATGTCAATGCGGGCGAGATCGTCGGCGTCGTCGGCGAAAGCGGGTCGGGCAAGACGATGACGGCGCTGGCCGCGATGGGCCTTTTGCCGGAGGCCGCGCGCGCCAAAGGCGACGTGCTGTTTGACGGGCGCAATGTGCTGGCGCTGGGCGAGGACCAGCTTTGCACCTTGCGCGGCGACGACATCGGCATGGTGTTCCAGGAGCCGATGACGGCGCTGAACCCGGTCAAGACCATCGGCGACCAGGTGGCGGAGGGTATCATCTGGCACACCGGGATGAGCCGCGCCGAGGCCCGCGAAAAAGCCATGGCGATGCTGGAACGCGTCGGCCTGCCGCCGTCACGCTTTCCACTCGACCGCTACCCGCATGAACTTTCGGGCGGCCAGCGCCAGCGCGTCGTCATCGCGATTGCCGCCGCGCTCAACCCGCGCCTGCTGATCGCCGACGAACCGACGACGGCTCTTGATGTGGTGTTGCAGGCACAAATCCTCGATCTCCTGAAAAGCCTTGTGCGTGAACGCGGCGCGGGCCTGATGCTGATCAGCCATGATCTCGGCGTGGTTGCCTCGATGGCCGACAGGATCGTCATCCTGCGCCAAGGCCGTGTTGTCGAGGCCGGTCCGGCGCGGCAGGTCCTGCGCGAAATGAAGGAACCCTACACGCGGCAATTGGCGGAAGCCTCAACCCACCGGCCCAATCGAACGCCAAGGCCACAGGGCAAGCCCTTGCTCGATCTCGCGCATGTCACGCGCGACTATGCGACGCCGCGCACGCGCCTGTTCGGTCGGCGCGGCACATTTCGCGCCGTGGATGATGTGTCGTTCTCCATGTGCGAACGCGAAATGGTCGCGCTGGTCGGCCGCTCTGGCTGCGGCAAGTCCACGCTGGCGCGCATGATCCTTGCGCTCGACAGGCCGACCTCGGGGTCGATCCGTTTTGGCGGACAGGACATCAGCGCGCTGCCCGATCAGGCGCTGCGCCAGGCGCGGCGCGAAATGCAGGTGGTTTTTCAGGACCCATATGGCTCGTTCAACCCGCGCCGTACGGTTGAATGGCTGGTTTGCGAGCCGTTGCACCTGCTCGACGCGCACCCATCGCGTGATGAGGCGCGTGGTCTGGCGGCAAGCGTGATGGCGCGCGTCGGGCTGGATGCAACCGCGCTTGACCGCTATCCGCACCAGTTTTCAGGCGGCCAGCGCCAGCGCATCGCAATCGCCCGCGCGCTCATCACCAAGCCGAAGCTGATCGTAGCCGATGAACCCGTTTCGGCGCTCGATGTCTCGATCCGCGCGCAGGTGCTAGATCTTTTTGCCGAACTGAACCGCGATCTGGGCCTCGCTTGCCTGTTCATCACCCATGATCTTCATGTCGCCCGCGCCATCACCGACCGTGTGCTGGTGATGAGCGAGGGCCGCATTGTCGAGGAAGGGCCGACAGCGGATGTGCTCGACAATCCGCGGTCAACCGCCGCACGGGAACTTGTCGCCGCCGCGCCGGATTTGGCGAAAGAACTGGCCAAGAGGTGAGTTGAACAGTCCTTCGCCCTTCGAGGCTCGCTTCGCTCGCACCTTTGGGTGAAGGGGGTATCCGAAGACAGACGGATCCTTCACCCTGAGGTGCGGCCCCGCATTTGAAGCGGGGGAGCCTCGAAGGGCGAAGGAGGAGGAAGGAAAAAGGAACAGCGAAGAACGGGCGAACGCGGCTTCAGAACGCCGCCATCACCAGCACCGCCCCGAACATCACCCACAGCATCTTGTCATAGGTGGCGAGCGCGCGGCCGATCATCGCGCCATTGAGGCGTTTTGCGCCGTCCGGGTTGAGCCAGGGCGCATTCGCGGCGTCACCCTTGGCACCGCCCGCATAGGTGCGCGGGCCGCCCAGCGCGATGTCGAGGCCGCCGGCGAAGGCGGCTTCCGGCCAACCGGCATTGGGGGATTTGTGAAGCTTCGCGTCGCGCCGCATGATGCGAAAGCTGCGTTCCGCCGCTGCCCGCCCGTCCGCCCAAGCAAAGGCCGCGCATGCAAGCAAGCCCGTCACACGAGCCGGAACGAAATTCGCCACATCATCGAGCCGGGCGGAGGCCCAGCCGAATTGCAAATAGCGATCTGAACGATTGCCGATCATCGAATCAGCGGTATTGATCAGCTTGTAGGCGATGAGCCCCGGCAGGCCGAACAGCATGTAGGCCAGCGCCGGCGCGACAACGCCATCGGAGGCGTTTTCGGCAAGGCTCTCAATGGCGGCGCGGCAGACGCCCGATTGGTCAAGCGCCTTCACATCGCGCCCGACGATCATGGCAACCGCGGCGCGCCCGCCCTCGATGCCTTGCGTGTCCAATCCGTCACGCACAGTCTGCACATGGTCCGACAGGCTTTTTTGCGCCAACAGAACCGCCACGACCAACACTTCGGCAGCAAGGCCGATGGAGCCGAACAGGCCGAAAACCTTAGACGCGAACGAGGCTGCAACCCAGCCCGCCAGCACCAGCCCGGCGATCAGCAGCAGTCCCGCCCGCTTCCTCTGGCCGGGTGTGCCATTCTCCGGATAAAGCGCCTTCTCGCCCGCGCTGATCGCCTTGCCGAACCAGACGACAGGGTGCGGAAAGCGCCGCCACAGCCAGTCCGGGTCACCGACAAAACGGTCCAGCAGCAGCGCCAGCGCAAGGATCACGAGGTGGGATTCGGTCATGGTCTTTCAGAGGCTGGCAATCAGCGCGTGTTCGAGTCGGTTCCGCTGTGCCGCGTTTGCGCACAGGCCGAAGCGCAGCCAGCGCGGATGCGCGGCAAATGCGCGTGTCAGGATATGGTGTCGCGCTAGCCTGTCGCGCAACCCCTCGGCGCCCTCAAGGTCCACAAGCTGGAACAGCGCGGCATCGCCGATGACGCGCAGGCCGACGCGACCCAGGATGGTGCGCTGGGCTGCGGCGTTCGCCGCAATCTTCTCGGCGATGCTCTGCCGCAAGTCCCGGTCGGGCAGCAGCGCCGCGCCAGCGGCGAGCGCAGGGCCGCTGACCGCCCAGGGGCCGAGCAGCGCGGCCAGCCGGTTGGTCGTGACCGCATCACCCAAGGCGAAGCCGAGCCGCAGCCCCGCGAGCCCGTAAAACTTGCCAAAGGATTTCAGCACCAGCAGGCCGGGCATGCCGGCGAGATGGGCGACCGACACGTCCGGATAGAGGTCGGCGAACGCCTCGTCGACGATAAGCAACCCGCCCGCATCAGCCTTGGCACGCGCCAAGGCGACGACCGTTTGGCGGTCGATGCAACGCCCGTCCGGGTTGTTGGGGTTGACGATGACCGCGATTGGCGCGTCAGCCAGCGCGTCGGGTGAATCAACCTCCGAGGCACCGGCGCCAAGACTTTGGAAAACATGGACATATTCACCATAGGTCGGCCCGAGGACCGCCGCTTTGGCACCCGGCCGCACCCAAGGCAAGAGCTGGATCAATGCCTGAACGCCGGGTGCAGGCAGGATGCTGGCGGCCGCAGGCACGCCATAGCCGGCACGTGCCGCAGCTATCGCAGCCTGAGTCAGATCGTCATCCGGCAAGGCATGCCACAGGCGGTTCGGGAATGGTGCCAAGGGCGCGGGATCGGGGTTGATGCCGGTCGAAAGGTCGAGCCAATCGTCAACGCTGCCGCCATGGTCAGCAATCGCGCGGGCAAGCCCGCCGCCATGCGCGATGCCGTCAACCGGCGGGTGCCGGTCAATCATCTTCGTCAAACTGGGACAGCGTCTCGCTCACCGGTGCATCGGCAATGTCGATCAGATGCATGAACGACCCATAGACCCGCCCTGCCACCAGCCCCGCCGTGCCGAGATCATCGCCCAGCGCGTCGCGCACGTCGAAAACCGGAACACCCTCCTCGGCGACAATTGAGGTGTAATGGAACTCATGGGCGTTGAACGCGCCGCGAAAGCCAAGGCCAGGCCGGAAGCGCACTTGCCGGTAGCCAAGATGCATCTTGCGCTTGGCGAAGGATGTTTCGAGCCCGAGGAACCCCAGCATCGGGTGGCGCACGCCATCGGCATCCGTCAGCCCCTGCCCCAGCACCATGTAACCGCCACACTCGCCGAAGATCACCGCGCCGCGCGCGCGCGCCGCCTCCATGCCAGCACGGAAATGCCCCGCCTTGGCGATGGATGCGGCATGCAGTTCCGGATAGCCGCCCGGCAGGCAGACGGCGTCGGCTGTCTCATCCGGCGCTTCATCGGCGAGCGGCGAGAAGAATGACACCTCGACGCCCTGCCGCTGCCAGCCTTGCAGCAGATGCGCATAACCGAAGGAAAACGCCGCATCCCGCGCGATCGCCAGACGGCGGCCCGGCGCTTTCAGGCGCGGCACCGCGGCGCTGGCGACAAATTGCGGATAGCGCCCCGTCAGCCGGATGATCTGCCCGAGATCGAGATGGGTCCGCGCCATCTCGGCGCAGCGGTCAAGGAAGGCATCGCGGTCCGGGCTGTCGGCCGCCTGCCGCAGGCCCAGATGGCGGCTTGGCAATTCCAATCCCGCCTCACGCGGAATGACGCCCAGGACCGGCGTGCGCAACGCCCCGAGCGCATCACGCAGCATCGCCTCATGGCGCGGTCCCCCGACGCGGTTGAGGATGACGCCCGCAATGTCGATGGCCGTCGAATGCTCGCGGAAGCCGCGCACGATGGCGGCCACCGAATGCGACATGCGCGCGCAATCAACCACCAGAATGACCGGCAGTGACAAGGCAGCGGCGATATCGGCCGTCGCGCCCTTGCCCGAGGAGGCCGCGTCATAGAGCCCCATCATGCCTTCGACGACAAGGAGCTTGCCGCCTTCGCTGGCGCGCGAGGCAAGCGCGCTGATGAGGTCTCGGCGCATCGCCCATGGGTCAAGGTTGAAGGCTGGCTGCCCGCTGGCCGCTTCCAGCCAGGCGGTGTCGATGAAGTCCGGCCCGCACTTGGCCGCGCCCACCGGCACATTCGCCTGCGCCAGCGCGCGCAGCAGGCCGAGCGTCACGATCGTCTTGCCGGAGCCGGTGTGCGGCGCGGCAATCAGCAATCCCTTCATCCAACCTGCCGCTCCTCGTCGGATTTGCCCAGTGGATCCGGGTCGAGGCTGCGCCCAAACTGCAGCACGCCCAGCCAATCCAGACCTGCCCTCAGGCGCACCACATCGCCCACCACCACGATGGCCGGCGGCTCGATAGCCGATTCGGCGGCGTCCTGCGCGAGCCGGGACAGCACAGTTTCCAACACCTGCTGTCGCGGCGTGGCGGCGGATGCGATCACGGCAGCCGGTTCATCCGCCTTGCGGCCAGCCGCGATCAGCCGGGCGGCAATCACATCCAAATGCTTGATGGCCATGTACATCACGATCACAGGTGACCCTATGGCAACCGCGTCCCAGTTGATGGCGTCCGGCACGACGCCGCCTGAATCGTGTCCCGTGAGAAACGTCACCACATGGTTGGTGTCGCGGTGCGTGACCGGGATGCCCGCATAGGCCAGCCCGCCGATCCCGGCGGTGATTCCGGGCACGATGCGGAACGGGATCGCATTGGCCACAAGCGTCAGCGCCTCTTCCCCGCCGCGGCCGAACACGAAGGGATCACCGCCCTTGAGCCGCAGCACGCGCTTGCCTGCCCGCGCCAGTTCGACAAGGCGAAGCGAGATGTCGCGCTGCTTGGGCGAAGGCTTGCCGCCGCGTTTTCCCGCAAACTCCAACTGAGCGCCCGGCCGCGCGAGTGCGAGGCAGGCCTCATCCACCAGCGCATCATGGACGATGACATCGGCTTGCGCGAGCGCATGGGCGGCAAGCACTGTCAGCAGGCCCGGATCACCCGGCCCGGCACCGACGAGCCAGACATGGCCGGGCTCAAAAATCGGCATTGCAGGCTGGGCATGAAAGGAGGTCACTGTCACGCTTTGATCCGCTTGATCTGTCTTGCCTTCTGCTTAAACCATTGCAGCATGGCGTCCCGCAAGGCAAACCATGGACGCGCATGGCAGCGCTGACGGGATGCGAAGCGCCTTGGACGAAACGCGACATACAGATGCAGGCGTGGACCGCGCGACATTCCTGCGCCGCGGCTGGACGACGGGTGCCTGCGCCACGGCTGCGACCAAGGCGGCGTTGACCGCGCTTCTGACCGGAACCTTCCCCGACCCCGTATCGATCACTTTGCCCAAGGGCGAGACACCGGCCTTCCCGTTGAGCGAAGAAAGTCTGGAAGCGCATCGCGCCAGCGCCGCCATCGTCAAGGACGCGGGCGACGACCCTGACGTGACCCATGGCGCGACAATCCGGGCAACCGTGCGTCTACTGCCCGAAGGAGCAGGCATCGTGTTTCGCGCAGGCAATGGTGTAGGCATTGTCACCAAGCCCGGCCTGCCCATCGGTCCGGGCGAACCGGCAATCAATCCGGTGCCGCGCGCGATGATGCGCGCCGAGATCGAAGCCTTGTGCGCAGCCCATGGAATCGCACCCAACGTGGAGGTGACAATCTCGATCGATGACGGTGCGGCGCTCGCGCTGAAAACATGGAACCCGCGCCTTGGCATTGTCGGCGGCCTGTCCGTACTTGGCACCACTGGCATCGTGCATCCGTTTTCCTGCTCGGCATGGATCCACTCCATCCATCGCGGCATCGATGTGGCGCGCGCCAATGGCTTTGGACGGGTGATCGCCGCGACCGGGTCGGCATCCGAAGCAGCCGCGCAGGCGATTTACCGCTTGCCCGAGATCGCGCTGATCGACATGGGCGATTTCGCAGGCGGCATGTTGAAATATCTGCGCACCCGCCCATTGCCTGCCGTCACGGTTGCCGGAGGATTCGCCAAGATGACGAAGCTCGCCCAAGGCGCGCTCGACCTCCATTCCGGCCGCAGCGGCGTGGACATGGCATTTCTTGCAGGGGTTGCGGAACAGGCAGGTGGTGCGGCGTTGAATCACGTGCTGAAGCAGCGGATTCTTGCTGCCAACACGGCGCTGGAGGTGCTTGAAATCTCTCGCGAACAAGGCATCGCGCTCGCCCCCGAGATCGCGAGGCGCGCCCGACGCACAGCACTGGACACGCTGCGCGGCGCGCCTGTCGCCGTTGAAATCATCGTCACGGACAGGGCCGGAAACCTGCTTGCCCGCCATGGCTGACAACGCGTCTTTCCCTTTGCCCGCCTTTCATGTCGTGGAGGACATCACGTCGATCCCGCCGCTGCTTGCCCCAGCCCGGAACATCCTCATTCTTGGCGGCACGCGCGAAGCGGCCGACCTCGCAGCCTTGCTCGCAGCGCTAGGCCACCACGTCACGACCTCTCTTGCCGGGCGCACGCGTGAGCCCAAACCCGTGGCCGGCGCGCTGCGCATCGGCGGCTTTGGCGGGCCGGACGGATTTGCGCGCCATCTGGCGGACACCCCACCCGATGTGCTGATCGACGCGACCCACCCGTTTGCCCGCACCATGTCGGCCAATGCGCGCCATGCAGCCGAACGCACTGGCACGCCGCTGATCCGGCTCGAACGGGCCAAGTGGGAGCGTGAGGTCGGCGACATCTGGATCGAGGTCGCAACGCTCGAACAGGCGCGAGACGCGATCCCGCCCAACGTCCGCGTTCTGCTTGCGCTTGGACGCCAACACATCGGCCTGTTTGCCCTGCGCACCGACGTGCATTTCATCATCCGCATGGTGGACCCGCCTGAAGCGCCGCTCCCCTTCGCTCATGCCACGCTCATCGCGGCCCTGCCGGGCGACGTGGAAGCCGAAACAGTGCTGTTGACGGCAGAGCGCATCGATGTGATCGTCTGCCGCAATTCAGGGGGCCGCCTCGCCTACGCAAAAATCGAGGCTGCGCGACGGTTGGGCTTGCCCGTCATCATGGTGGGGCGGTAGTCGGCACCGTCGGACATCGTGCCGCGTCTCGGCCTGAGCTTGCGCTCAGGCACTCTTTCGTGATCTTGTTCTGCGCGCCGCGGGCCGAAGCCTGTGCGCGCCCTATCGAAAGCCTCCCGATGTCTCCGCAAACCGTCCGCCTCGCCATCGTGCTGGGGCTTCTCTCCTGTGTCGGCCCGTTCGCGGTGGACATGATGCTGCCGGCCATGCCGGCCATAGCCGCCAGCCTGAACACGGATCCGGCCTCGGCGCAGATCATGCTGACGAGCTATTTCCTCGCTTTCGGCGTGTCGCAACTGGTCTGGGGCCCTTGGTCGGATGCGGTGGGGCGCAAGCGTCCCCTCTATGCGGGCCTCGCCATATTTCTCGTCGGCTCTCTCGGCTGTGCCTTTGCGCCGACGATAGAATGGCTCGCCGCCGCGCGTTTCTTGCAAGGGCTTGGGGCGGCAGTCGTGATGGTCGTGCCGCGCGCCATCATCCGCGACACGCTGACAGGCACCGAGGCGACACGGCTGATGGCGATGGTGATGCTCGTCATCTCGGTGTCACCCATGCTCGCCCCGCTCGCCGGTTCGGCGGTGATCGCGTTCGGGTCATGGCATTGGATTTTCATCACGCTGGCCTTGGCGGCGCTGGTTTCGTTCGCCTTGACAGCGACATTGCTGCCGGAAACCTTGGATATTGCGGACCGGGTGCCGGTCAATCTGGCAAGCTTGATGCGCGGCACGAAAACGCTGCTCAGAAGCCGCTCCTTCATGGGGCTGACCTTCATCGGCGGCTTCGGCATGGCGAGCTTCTTCGTGTTCATCGCGTCCGCCAGCTTCGTCTACTCTCAGCAATATGGTCTTTCGCCGACCGGATTTTCGATCGCCTTCGCGCTGAATTCCATCGGCTTTTTCGGCGCGACGCAGTTTGCGGCCGGGCTTGGCGAACGCTTCGGACTGGAGCGTATGGTGAAGTGGGCCGCCGCAGGTTTCGGCCTTGTCACCGTGACCATGTTTCTCGTCACACTGGCGGGGTTCACCAGCTTCCCAATGCTGGTGTTGATGCTGATCGCGTCCAACGCCTGCCTGGGGCTCATCATCCCGTCCACCATGGTCATGGCGCTTGACGCGCATGGCGAAATTGCCGGGCTTGCCTCATCCATCGGCGGCACGCTGCAGATGCTGGCGGGCAGCCTGATGGTGACGCTCGCCTCGCCCTTCTTCGATTCGACCAGCTTGCCGATGACGGCGGCCATCGCGGTGTGCGGCGTGCTCGCTTTCACGTTGAGCCGGTTGGTGCTGCGGTGAATC
>JALOTE010000037.1 GCA_025458045.1 Rhizobiaceae bacterium | reverse complement strand
GCGACGGCGCTGGCCGCCGTCCACCGTCAGAATGTCATCCATCTCGACCTGAAGCCCGACAACATCATCATCAGCCCGCGCGGCGCGGTGCTGCTCGATTTCGGCCTGTCCCGCCACTTCGACCTGCCGGACCTTTTGGGCGAGGAAAGCGATGTGCCGATGGGCACGCCCGCTTATATCGCGCCCGAACAGGTGATGGGCAACCGGTCGGTTTTCGCCTCCGACATTTTCGCGCTCGGGTGCATCCTTTACGAAGCCGCGACCGGCGAGAAGCCCTTCGGCGAACCGGCGTCCCCGGCGGGCATGCGGCGTCGCATCTACCATTTGCCGGCACCGGTTCGGACATTGAACAAGCGTGTGCCGCGCTGGCTTGCGACAGTCATTGCCAAATGCATGGAGGTGGATCCGTCGCGGCGCTACGCCAATGCCGGCAATGTGGCGTTCGATCTCACCCATGTGGACCAGATCGTGGTCGCACCCGAAACGCGCACCCTCGCTGGCGGAAACGAAAACTGGTTCAAGCGCCTGTTCAAGAAGAAGCCTGCCGCACCGAATTTTTCCATGCCGGCACCCGTGCGCGGCAATGGCCGCGCCATCGTGCTGGTGGCGGTCGACCTGACCGACGGCATGGATGCGCTGGCGGAGGAAGTCCGCGGCGAGGCGGCGCGCGTTCTTGCCGCCTCACGCGGCGCGCGGCTCGCCTGCCTCACCGTGCTGAAGACCGAACTGATCGGGCAGGACGAGAAAACCGACAGCGCAGGCCGCTCGGCCTATGTGAACCGGCTGGTCGCGTTGCGTGACTGGGCGCAGCCACTTGGTCTGGACGATGAGGCCGTCAGCTATCATGTGGTCGAGGCGGTCAGCCCCGGACAGGCGATCCTGAATTACGCCAGCCACAATGATGTCGGCCACATTGTCATGGGCGCGCGCGCCTCGTCGGCGCTCCGCCGCCATCTCGGTTCAGTCTCGACCGAGGTCGTTGCCAATGCGTTGTGCTCTGTGTCCGTCGTGCGGGTGAAGCGCATCGAGGAAAATGCCGCGCAGGCGGCATGACAGGTCAGGCCGGCACCGCGAGAATGCCCGCCGCTTTCTTGCGCGCAGCGCGCCGCCCAACTGCGCCCGCGCCGCCCGTGGCGCGCGCCAAGGCTTCGATGCCGAGGTGCCAGCGCGCCCGCAACCGCCCGTCCTCATCGGCCTTGAACAGGATGCGGCGGCGCGCCAGCCACACTGCCCAGGCGTAGGCGATCCACCCGCCGAGCATGAGGCCCGCAAGGACATCGCTTGGATAATGGACGCCGACGATGACGCGGGTGGAAGCCAGCCACAGTGCAGCGCACAGCAGCAGCCATTTGAATCGTGGAAACAGCAGGGCCAGCACACAGCACAGCGCGCCGAAGGTGGTGGCGTGTCCCGACGGGAAACTCGCCCAGAGATGGTCAAACGTCCAGCTGTCGAAGGCGTAAGGCCCTTCGACAGCCGCCAGTTGCGGCCGTGCGCGGCCGATCGCCTGTTTGAGCAGCGACGAGGCGATCTCTCCACTTCCAAGCGAAAGGACGCCAAACCACGCCGCCTGTGTCAGCGCTGTCAACCGGGCGAGGCTGCGGCGGGTGAGCTTACCCCAATCGACAAACGCGGTGCCAACCAAGAACAAACCGAGCGGCCACAGATACCAGCCTGATTTGCCGAACGTGTGGAAGCTGCGGCCGAAAGCGGTGACGCTGTCGCTCCATGCGCCGCGGCCTGCGAGATAGACGGGATCGAGCAGGATCGCCGCAAAGAGCGGAACAAGCAGGCCGAGCGTCAGCACCGGTTTCCAGTGCGGCATCAGCCCCGTCAGGCGGCCGGACGGGAAACGGCCCCGCACGCGGCGTAAGGTTGCCGCAGCGGTCCCCATGGCGTGCATCATTGCGCAAACAGCAAGCGTGCGGGCACGCCGGAGCGCGCCCAATGCAAAATCAGACATCATTCTCCGCCCCCGATGCGGCTTGGCCGGGCGCATGCGTGAGGCGCATGACAGGGTGATGACGATGCCGAAAAAGGGTGGTCGTTCAGCCTGCGAGCGCGCGATACTTCGCCACGATGGCGTCGCCCATGGCCGATGTCGAAATGGTGGGCTCGCCCATGGCCGCGATGTCGGCGGTGCGCAGGCCATCATCCAGCACGGCGGCGATGGCCTTCTCCAGCCGGTCGGCTTGCGCAACCATGGCGAATGAATAGCGCAGGCACATCGCGAAAGACGCGATCATGGCAATCGGGTTGGCGATACCCCGGCCGGCGATGTCGGGCGCGGAGCCGTGCACCGGCTCATAGAGCGCCTTGCGCTTGCCGGTGGCCGCATCCGGGGCGCCGAGCGACGCTGACGGCAGCATGCCGAGCGAACCCGTCAGCATCGCCGCCACGTCCGACAGCATGTCGCCGAACAGATTGTCGGTGACGATGACATCGAACTGCTTCGGCCAGCGGACAAGCTGCATGCCGCCTGCGTCTGCCAGCATGTGCGACAGGTTCACGTCCGAAAAGCGCGCCTTGTGCGTGGCCGTGACGACCTCGTTCCACAACACACCCGACTTCATGACGTTGCGCTTTTCCATCGAGCAGACGGCGTTGCCCCGCGTGCGCGCCAATTCGAAGGCGACCGCGGCGATGCGTTCGATTTCGTATGTCTCGTAGACCTGCGTGTCGATGCCGCGTTTTTGTCCATTGCCGAGATCGATGATCTCTTTCGGTTCGCCGAAATAGACGCCGCCCGTCAATTCGCGCACGATCAGGATGTCGAGACCCTCTATAATCTCGGGTTTCAGCGACGAGGACGAAGCCAGCGCCGGATAGCAGATCGCGGGCCGCAGATTGGCGAAGAGCTGCATGTCCTTGCGCAGCCGCAGAAGCCCCGCCTCGGGGCGCACCTCATAGGGCACAGCATCCCATTTCGGCCCGCCGACCGCGCCGAAAAGAACGGCGTCGGCGGCCATGGCTTTCGCCATGTCGGCATCCGAGATGGCCGCGCCATGGGCGTCATAGGCGGCACCGCCGACGAGACCGCGTTCGGTGACGAAGCCCGCGCCTTCATCGGCATTCATCACGGCGATGAGTTTTTCGACCTCGGCCATGGCTTCGGGGCCGATGCCGTCGCCGGGCAGCAGGAACAAGGAGCGGGTGGTCATGGGTTCAAATCCGTCTGCGTTTGAAAATCCCGCGCGTCCTAGTCGCCGCCAACGGGCAAGGCAAGCAAACCTTCGGCCATCGCCCGCTTCAAACGCCCATCCAGCCAACCACCCCGCCTGCAATGATGCCAACACCCAGCCAATGGATGGAATCGATCATCACCAGATCCCAACCGAAACGTTGGTAACGGGCATTCATCGCGGTGGCCGGAATCACCAATGTCACGGCGAGAAAGAAACCGGTGACAATGCCGTTCCACGGCGTCACCTGTCCGACGCCGAGATGGCCGAGCACGCCGGCGATGCCTGCCGCGATCAACACCTCGCAGACCAGTGTCGTGATGATGAGGCCGGGCGTCATCTGTGCTTGCGCCTCGCTGACACGCGCGGCGCGCATCCAAGCCTTGGAGACCAGCAACCCGTAATAGAGCCCGCCGAAGACGAACGCTGCGAGTGCCGCGAGCGCAACGGCCAGCGCATTGAAGCCGCCGAATTCCATGGGTGCCTCCGCAGGCAGGATGGAGCCTTGGGCTGACGGTGCGCGCAAACGGCGGTACTGTCAAACCGAGCGTCGGGCCATGAGTGAGGCATGTTCTCACTTCGAGCCTTGGCCCATCCAGCCCATCCAGCCCAGCCGGCCCATCCAGCCCGGGCGTTGACGGCCTTGACCTTGAAACGAGGGCGGTCCATCGCACGGCAATGAGCGACCCAAGCACCGATCCAAGCACCGATCCAAGCACCGACCCAAGCATCCGCCCCGCACTCCAGGACGCCATGGCCGCGTTCGCGCGGCGGTTTGAGGGCGTTCTGGAAAGCCTCCTGTCCGGTGAAGCAGTCGAAGGTGAGATCATCCGCCCCGCCCGCCTTGTCGCGGCGATGCGGCATGGCGCGCTTGACGGCGGCAAGCGGCTGCGGCCCTTCCTTCTGATGGAATCCGCCCGCTTGTTCGGGGAGCCGGGCGATGCGCTGATGCGCGTTGGCACGGCGCTCGAATGCATCCATTGCTATTCGCTCATCCATGACGACTTGCCCGCCATGGACGATGACGACATGCGGCGCGGGCGGCCGACGGTGCACAAGGCCTTTGATGAGGCAACCGCCATCCTTGCCGGGGACGGCCTGCTGACGCTCGCCTTCGACATCATCGCCGATCCGGCAACCGCGCTGCCCGACCCGATCCGCGTGGCGCTTGTCCTGGAGCTTGCGCGCGCCTCCGGCCTCGGCGGCATGGCGGGCGGGCAGGCGCTTGACCTCGAGGCCGAACGCGATGCGCCGGATGAGGCTGGCATCATCCGCCTGCAGGCGATGAAGACCGGCGCGCTCCTGCGTTTTGCCGCCCGTGGCGGCGCCATCGCGATGGGCGCATCGCCCGATGCGGTCGCCCGGCTGACGCGTTATGGCGAAATCACCGGACTGGCCTTCCAGATCGCCGATGATTTGCTTGACCTGACCGCCGACGCCGCGACCATGGGCAAGGCCACGGGCAAGGACGCGGCGCGCGGCAAGGGCACGTTGGTTTCTCTGCACGGGCCGGACTGGGCGCGCGCCAGGCTGGCGCAATTGGAGGCGGAGGCGGCCGCAACGCTCGCGCCGTTCGGGGCGAAGGCCGCAAGGCTGAACGCGCTCGCCGCTTTCATTGGCAGCCGCCCAAGCTGACCGGCTCACTGCCTGCCACGCCGGGGGAAACCTTGCCAAAACTGGCGGCAAGCCCTCCATCACATCCATCGTCTGCCTTCGACAGCATGCCACCGGCAGCCATTGCTTGGGGCCGCCTTGCAGGCCGTGTCGCGGCTTGAAATCCGCCCCTCACCGGATCGGGCCTGCTGCAGGCTTGGGCCATTTCCCTTCGCCCGAGGAGCTTTTGCCTCGTGTCCCGCCCGTCCTGGAGGCGGACTCCCACCATGAAGGCAAGAAGACTCGAAGCAGGAGGGAACGGGCACCCCGGCATCGGAGAGACTTAGGGTCAGGACCCTGGAGCTGAGGCATTGCCCGCCCTCATTCTGCCGCTCGCGGGGAAGGATTCCAAGCCATGAGCTGGGGATGGACGCGCAGGACACGCCCTGCCATGTTGACGTCGCCTGCGACCGCTTGATACTTAAAGTGTCACTTGAACATGCGGACGAAGCGGCGCGTTCTGCGCCATCAACGTTGTCGCAGCATTTTCTGGAGCCGCATCTCCCCGTGTCCACGCCCCCCGCCAATGCCCCTGCTTCTGCCGCGGCAACACGGCCCGGCGCTGCCGCCAGAACGCCGCTGGAAAGGGTGGAAGCCGCTTTGGGCGCGCTGGAGGCCGTGCTGGATGCCCGGCTAGACCGGGAGGCGGATTATGCCGAGGCCGACGCCGAGGTGCAGCGCATGAATGTGGACCGTGCGCGGTTGGCACAAGAGCTTGACACGGCCGAGGCGCGCGCCGAGCGGCTGGCGGAGGTCAACCGCGAAGTGTCACGCAGGCTTGTCGCCGCCATGGAGACGATCCGCGCGGTGATCGACCGCTGAGGGGAATGATGGCAACCGTCACTGTTTCGATTGATGGCAAGGCCTACAAGATGGCCTGCGATGCGGGCCAGGAGCCGCATGTGGAGGCGCTGGCGGCACGCTTCGACCAATATGTGTCGCACCTGCGCGGCGCGTTCGGCGAGATCGGTGACAACCGGCTGCTCGTCATGGCCGCCGTCATGGTGATGGACGAAATGCAGGAGACCGAAAAGCGCGTGGCCGCATTGGAGGCCGAATTGGCGCGCGCGCAGGATGCGGCGGCCAAAGCCGAGCGCAGGCTTGCCGATGGCGGGGCCGGAACCGACAGGGCGCTCGCCGCCATCGCCGACCGGCTGGAGGCTGTCACCGCACGGCTGGCGCAGTAAGCCTGTGACCGGCGGCTGAACATCGCGCCGCCTCGGTCAGGCGAGCGATTTCGCCATGTCACGCAGCTTGAATTTCTGGATCTTGCCGGTCGAGGTTTTGGGGATCTCCTCGAAGATCACCTGTTTGGGGCATTTGTAGCGGGCGAGCAAACCGCGGCAATGGGCGATGATTTCGGCTTCCGTCGCCGTCCGGCCGGGCTTTAACTCGACATAGGCAACCGGCGTCTCGCCCCATTTCTCATCCGCCTTGCCGACGACGCCGCAGGCGGCCACCGCCGGATGCTTGTAGAGTGCGTCCTCGACCTCGATCGACGAAATGTTCTCGCCGCCCGAAATGATCACGTCCTTGGAGCGGTCCTTGAGCTGGATATAGCCGTCGGCATGCATCACGCCCAGATCACCCGAATGGAACCAGCCGCCAAAGAAGGCTTCATCTGTGGCGGCCTTGTTCTTGAGATAGCCCTTCATGACATTGTTGCCGCGAAACATGACCTCGCCCATGGTCTGCCCGTCGGCAGGCACCTTCTGCATGGTTTCGGGGTCGATGACGGCCAGTTCCTCCAGCGAGCAATAGCGGACGCCTTGGCGCGCCTTGCGCGACGCCCGCGCGGGACCTTCCAGCAGGTCCCACTCCTCTTTCCATTCATTGACGACGGCGGGGCCGTAGGTCTCGGTCAGGCCATAGAGATGGACGACGTTGAAGCCTGCCGCCTGCATGGCGGCGAGCACGGCCTCAGGCGGCGGGGCGGCGGCGGTGTTGAACGTGACCACATGGTCAAACGGTTTCTTGTCGGCGTCAGGCGCGTTCAGCAGCGTCGACATGACGATGGGCGCGCCGCACAGATGCGTCACCTTTTCGGTAGCAATCGCCTCATACATGTATTTGGCGCGCACCCAGCGCAGGCAGACATGCGTTCCCGCCTGGATGGCCAGCGTCCATGGGAAGCACCAGCCATTGCAGTGGAACATCGGCAGCGTCCACAGATAGACCGGATAGCGCGCCATGCCGGAATGGATGGTGTTGGTGTAGGCGAGCAGCGCCGCGCCGCGATGGTGATAGACGACGCCCTTGGGGTTGCCTGTGGTGCCCGAGGTGTAGTTCAGCGAAATCGCGTCCCATTCATCATCCGGCATGCGCCACTGATGTTCAGGGTCGCCATCGGCGACGAAGTCGGCATAGTCGCGCGTGCCGATGCGCTCCTGCTTCGGATAGGGCGCATCCGCCGGATATTCGGGGTCGTCATAGTCGATGACGAGCGGCTTCACGCTGGCGAGCGCCAGCGCCTCTTTCATCACGCCCGCGAATTCGCGGTCGATGATGACAAGCCTCGATTCCGAATGGTCAAGCTGGAACGCGATGATCGCCGCATCAAGGCGCGTGTTGATCGAGTGCAGCACGGCCCCGGTCATCGGCACGCCGAAATGCGCTTCCAGCATGGAGGGCGTGTTTGAGAGCATGACGGAAACCGTGTCACCCTTGCCGATCCCGGCCTTGACCAGCGCGGATGCCAGCATGCGCGAGCGGGCGTAGAACTCGGCGTAGGACACGCGCAGCGCGCCATGCACGATGGCTGTCCGGTCAGGGAACACGGCGGCGGCGCGCTCGAGATAGGTGATCGGCGTCAATGGCTGGTGGTTGGCCGCATTGCGCCCGAGGTTTTCGTCATAGATGCCCATCGCCGCCGTCCTCCCGATTGCGCTGCTGCACTCGCCTTACAGCGCTGAAACTCCATCGACAATCAGTTTGCAGCCGATCAGCGCGACGATCACATGCATCATCGGATAGAAGAGTTTGGGGCTGACGCGCCTCGTCAGCCAGATGCCGGCCGCCGTCATCACCAGGGCGACGGGTGCCAGCACGGCGGATGTCGCAAGGTTGGACGCGTCAAACTGGCCGAGCGCGAAATAGGGAACCAGCTTGATGACATTCGTGATGGCAAAGAACACCGTGTTCGTGGCGGCGTAGACGGCAGGTGAATGGCCGAGCCGCAGGGCGTATACCTGATAGGGCGGCGCGCCTGCATGGGCGACAAAGCTGGTGAAGCCGGCGAGCGCGCCCCAGAACGCGCCGGCGGCAGCGTTTTCGCCGCGCACGGTCGATGCCTTCATCAGTGCCATCGTGGCCATGCGAATGACGAAGAGGATGGAGATCACGCCGACGATGAGGCGCACATGGTCTGCCGTCACCTGCGCGGCGAGCATCCAGCCGAGCGCGATGCCGAACAGCCCGCCCGGCAGCAGGGATTTGAGTGTCTGCCAGCTTGCCTGCCCGCGCCAGCCCCAGAGCGCGATCGCATCCGAGACAAGCAGGATCGGCAGCAGGATCGCCGCCGCCTGCACCGGAGAGATGACAAGCGCGAGCAACGGCACGCCGACAAGCGCCATCGGCCCGCCGAACCCGCCTTTCGACAGGCCGACCAGCGCCACCGCCGGAACGGCGACCCAGTAGAACGCGGGATCAGTGATCAAGGGGACCATGACGGGCCGGAAGACGAATGTGACTGCCGCCCCAGCGCGACCACATTCCGCCGCCAAACGCAATGCGCTAAAGGAGGGCGGAATGCGGGTTTGCGATATATGCCTCAGGGCGACTTTTCCCCTCCTGCTTCGAGGCTTTTCCCTTCATGCTGAGGTGCGAGCCCTTGCGAGCCTCGAAGCACGAGGGAAAATGAACCTCAGGATGAAGAAACTGCGGATTTGACCTTCGACCGACCAAAACCATCAGGAGCCCACCGCACATCATGACCGAAACCGCCTCCCCCATCCGCCAGCGCCTTGTGCTTGTCGTCCCCGTCGATCAACCGGCCGCCGAGCTTGCGCGGTCGCTCGATCTCGGCCTGCGCGGCGGCGACGTGGCAAGCGTGATCATCGTGCAAGGCAAGGCTGAGGAAACAGCCTTCATCAAGGCGGCCGAGCTTCTGGTTCCGATCGCGCAGGGCAAGGGCGCCGCGGCCATCATCGCCGGGGACAGCCGTGCCGCCGGGCGCGCGGGGGCCGACGGCATCCATCTGCCGGCCGAGCCGCGCATGGTGCGCGACGCGGTGCAGAAGGCCAACGGCAAGACGATCGTCGGTGCCGACGCGGGCAAGACACGCGATCAGGCGCTTGATGTCGGCGAGGAACAGCCGGACTATGTGTTCATCGGCAAGCTTGACGGTGACACGCACCCGGTGCCGCACCCGCGCAACATCGAGCTGGCAAGCTGGTGGGCCGATGTGGTGGAGGTTCCGGCGATCATCATGGCGGGTTCGACAGTGCAGTCGGTCGCGGAAGCGGCGGCGACCGGCGTCGAATTCATCGCCCTGTCGCAGGCCGTGCTGAAAGCCGCCGATCCGCTCGCCGCCGTCGATCAGGCGAACGCCATTCTCGACGCGCGGTTCGCCGCAAGGGCCGCCGCATGAGCATCGCGCCGCGCAGGGCAATGGTGCTGTTTGCGGCCTTTGCCGCAACGCTCACCCACGCCCATGCGACGGATGGCGCAAAGCCGGTGCCGGTCCCGACCCCCGCTCCGCCGCCGCTGATCGGCGCGCCCTTCACGCCGCCGGACGCATCCCGCTTCGCCTCCGATGAACTGGACGCTTCCCGCTTCGGCGACCGACCGGCTGACCCGGCCTATGCAGCCTTCCAGCGCGGGCTTTACCTGACAGCGCTCAATCTGGCGCTGCCTGCCGCCGAGCGTGGCGAAGTGGCCGGCCAGATGCTCGCCGCCGAAATCTATGCCCGTGGGCTGGGTGTCCCGCGCAATGTCGAGGAGGCGACACGCTGGTACATGGCTGCCGCCGAACAGGGCGACGATGAAGGCCAGTTGCAGGCGGCCCTGATCCTCTTGGGCGACAAGCCGCTGGACCGCTCAAACCCGAACCGCGCCGAAGCCATGGCGATGCTGTCAGCCTCGGCTGAGGCCGGCAACGCCAATGCCGCCTTCAACCTCGCGCAGATCCTGATCAGCGAGCAGCCGGGAGACGCAGGTTTGCGCGCCGCGCGTCCGCATTTCGAAGTGGCGGCCGAACGCGGCATTCCCGGCGCGCTCTATGCCTTGTCGCGCATGTATTTGTCGGGCGGCGGCGGCGTTCTGACCGACCGCGTCAAGGCCCGTGACCTGATGACCCGCGCCGCTGTCGGCGGGCTCGACACGGCGCAACTCGATCTCGCCACGCAGTTGGCCGATGGCGGTTTCGGCAGCCGTGACTACGCGGCGGCCTTCGCATGGATGCGCCGCGTGGCCCTGACCGGAAATCCGCTCGCGGCCAACCGTCTGGCCAAGCTCTACATGTATGCGCTTGGCACCGAGCCGGACCCGGTGCAGGCGGCGGCGTGGTACATCCGCGCCAAACGCGCCGGCATCACCGATGCCGAAATGGAAGATTTCCTGGGCGGCCTCACCGATGAGGAACGCGCCGCCGCACTGGGCGAAGCCAACCGGCGGCTGTGAGGCGCGACCGCCGCGCCGCCCGGTTGCTTAATCGCCCCGAATATGGTTGTGAGCGCGCCATTCGAGCCGGGCCGCGCCCGGCCTTCCTCCCTAGCGGCGCGACGCCGCCAAACCAAGCGAGCATTCCCATGAAGATCAACGGCAACGAAATCAGGCCGGGCAACGTGATCGAGCATCAGGGCGGCCTGTGGGTCGCCGTCAAGACGATGGCCGTGAAGCCGGGCAAGGGTGGCGCCTTCAACCAGGTGGAACTCAAGAACCTGATCGACGGCACCAAGCTGAACGAGCGCTTCCGCTCTGCCGAAACCGTCGAGCGCGTGCGCCTTGAGCAGAAGGATTTCACATTCCTTTATGAGCAGGGCGACATGCTGGTGTTCATGGATGGCGCGTCCTATGAGCAACTGGAATTGCAGAAGGATTTCGTCGGCGAGCGTTCGGCCTTCCTGCAGGACGGCATGACCGTGACCGTCAACATGTATGATGACCGGCCCATCGGCGTGACGCTGCCGGCGCAGGTGACACTGGAAATCGTCGAGGCCGATCCTGTTGTCAAAGGCCAGACGGCTGCCTCGTCCTACAAGCCCGCAGTGCTTGAAAACGGCGTGCGCGTGATGGTCCCGCCCTTCATCTCGTCTGGCGAAAAGATCGTCGTCGACACGGAGGAACTGGCCTATATCCGCCGCGCCGATTGAGCGGCGGTTGGCTTGGTCGTCGTTTTTGAGACTGCGACCCTTTGCCCTTCGAGGCATTTTCCCTTCATCCTGAGGTGGCTCTTGCCTCCTGGTTCGAGGCTCGCTCGGCTCGCACCTCACCATGAAGGCAAGAAGCCTCGAAGGACGAATTTCAGTCGGATTTGAAACCAGCCTTGCTCAAAGCCAAAAGAGAGACCTGACCCATGGCCCGTTCCGCCCTGATGAATGTGATGGTGCAGGCCGCCTTCAAGGCCGGCAAATCGCTCGTTCGCGATTTCGGCGAGGTGGAAAACCTTCAGGTTTCGGTGAAAGGCCCGGGCGATTTCGTCAGTCAGGCCGACAAGAAGGCCGAGCAGATCCTGCAGGCCGAACTGGCCCGCGCGCGGCCGGGCTATTCCTTCCTGATGGAGGAATCCGGCGCGGTCGAAGGCGATGACCCGCAGCACCGCTGGATCATCGACCCGCTCGACGGGACGACGAATTTCCTGCACGGCATTCCGGTGTTCGCGATTTCTGTGGCGCTGGAACGGCAGGGCCAGCTTGTGGCGGGCCTCGTGTTCAACCCGGTGATGGACGAACTCTACACGGCGGAAAAGGGCGGCGGCGCTTTCGTCAATGACCGCCGCATCCGTGTCGCCAACCGCAAGGACCTGCATGAAGCTGTCATTGGCACGGGCGTGCCGCATATCGGCCGCGGCGACCACGGCCGATATCTGAAACAACTGGCCGGGCTGATGCCGGAGGTGGCGGGCGTGCGCCGCTTCGGCGCCGCCGCACTCGACCTCTGCTATGTCGCGGCGGGCCGGATGGACGGCTTCTGGGAGGACGGGCTGATGCCGTGGGATGTCGCGGCGGGCAGCCTCATCATCCGCGAAGCCGGCGGCTTCGTCACCGACGAGGCAGGCAGCCATGACGTCATCAAGGCCCGCACCGTGATTGCCGGCAATGAGACGATCCAGGGTAAGCTGCGCGGCAAGCTGGCGGCCATCGGCTGAATGGCCGGCATGGCTTCGGCGTCGATTGTCAAACAGCGTTAACGAAACCTTGCCAAAGCGTTTCCAATTCAGCCGCATTTCGGCCTAGACTGGCGCGGAAACGGTTCCGGCCTGTCATGCCGGAGTGCGAAACGGGAGCGGCGCATGGCGTTTTTCGGTCTGTTCGGCGAACGCGAGAGCGACCCGCACAAATTGTCGAACCCGCAGGTGTTCCTGCTGACACAGATCATTTTCCTGGTGTTGGCAGGCTTTGTGGCGCTCATCCTGTCGCGGCAGGTGATGGCGGCCTTCACCACCAATCCCGGCCTGAACGGGCTCATTTTGGGTGTGCTGCTGATCGGGATCATCCTTGCGCTCGGCCAGGTGATCCGGCTCTTTCGGGAGGTGCGCTGGGTGAACTCGTTCCGCAGCGGCATGGCCGACGGCACGGACCCGGTGCTGCTCGCACCGATGAAAACGCTTTTGACACGCACGCAGGCAACCGCCTTGTCGGCCTCCTCCATGCGCTCGCTGCTCGATTCGATTGCCACACGGCTGGATGAATCGCGCGACATGGCGCGCTATCTGACCGGCCTTCTGGTGTTTCTCGGCCTGCTCGGCACGTTCTGGGGCCTGCTGCAAACCATTGGCTCCATCGGCGACACGATCCAGACGCTCGAACCCTCCGGTGACAGCCGCGACGTGCTCGACGCGCTGAAGACCGGTCTGCAAGCGCCGCTCTCCGGCATGGGCACCGCGTTTTCCTCGTCCCTGTTCGGCCTATCGGGCTCTCTCATCCTCGGCTTTCTCGATTTGCAGGCCGGCCGCGCGCAAAACCGCTTCTATGTCGAACTGGAAAACTGGCTGTCCACCGTCACCGATCTTGGCTCGGACATGACCGTGAATTCAGGCTCGGGCGGTGAGGATTTGAAGGCCATCGCCAAGCAGATCGCCGCCTTGCAAGAGGCTGGAACCTCCAGCCCGCGCTCGGCGCAGGCGATGGCCAGCCTCGCGGAAGGCATCTCGGCCCTTGTCAAGAACATGCGCAACGAGCAGCAATTGATCCGCGACTGGGTGGAGGCGCAGGCCGCCGACAACAAGACCTCGCGCGAGGCGCTGGAAAAGATAGCGGCGTTGCTCGAGCGCCAGAACAAGGCGCTGTGAGCCATGGCGCTGGCCCGCAACCGACGAGGTGAACGCGGCGTCGATTATTGGCCGGGCTTTGTCGATGCCCTGTCGACACTGCTGCTCGCCATCATGTTCCTGCTGTCGGTGTTCGTGCTGGTGCAGTATTTCCTGTCCACCGAAATCGAGGGCAAGGACGAGGCGCTGGAACGCCTCAACAGCCAGATCAACGAGTTGACCCAATTGCTGGCGCTGGAAAAATCCGGCAGCCAGGATCTCGCCGACCAATTGGCCTCGCTCACCGCTTCGCTGGAAGCCGCGCAAAGCGACCGCAGCCGCTTGCAGCAATTGCTCGATGAGGGTGCCGGCGCGGGCGCGGGCTTGCAAGGCCGTGTCGACGCGTTGAGCGGCGAACTGGATGCTGAAAAGGCGGTGTCGGCGCGCGCGCTGAGCCAGGTCGAGCTTTTGAACCAGCAGATTGCCGCCTTGCGCCAGCAGATCGGCGCGCTGGAGCAGGCGCTGGAAGCCTCCGAGGCGCGTGACCGCGAATCCAACACCCGCATCGCCGATCTGGGTCGCAGGCTGAATGTGGCGCTGGCCCAACGCGTGCAGGAATTGAACCGCTACCGTTCGGATTTCTTCGGCCGCCTGCGCGAGATCCTGTCGGACCGCGAAAACATCCGCATCGTCGGCGACCGTTTCGTGTTCCAATCCGAGGTGCTGTTTCCGTCCGGCTCGGATGTGCTGAACCCGGAAGGTTCGGCGGAAATGGCAAAACTTGCCGAAGCCCTGAAGCAGCTTGAAAGCGAAATTCCGCCCGAGATCAACTGGGTGCTGCGTGTCGATGGACACACCGATTCCGTGCCCCTGTCGGGCGGCGGCCGCTACCGCGACAACTGGGAACTGTCATCGGCGCGCGCGCTGTCGGTCGTGAAATATCTCAACAGCCAAGGCGTGTCGGCCAACCGGCTGGTTGCCGCAGGCTTCGGCGAGTTCCAGCCGCTTGATCCCGGTGACAGCGTGGAAGCCCGTGCGCGCAACCGCCGCATCGAACTGAAGCTGACGGAGCGGTGAGCCGCAGGCGGCAGCCCAGCGGCTGCGCCGGCTTTACCCGCCCAGCGGCTGCGCCGGCTTTACCCGCCCAGCGGCTGCGCCGCCCAGGCATCCAGCACTTCCTTGAACACGCGCTGGCCCGTCAGGCCCTTTTCCATCGTGAACAGCGCACGGCGGCCGGTGCGATAGACAACCGGAATATCGATCCAGTTCTGCTCGGCCAGAAGCGACAGGTTGCGCGTGCGTGCCGCATCCGCTTGATCCAGCGCGATGAGGAAGAAGCCTTCCGCCACCCGCACCGGCACGGCCACCAGGGAGGCCCCGGCGTTCTCCTCCGTCGGCTTGAGGTTGACGCGCTGCACTTCATCGATGGCCCCGCCGGCAAAGCCTTCCGGCGTCGTCACCACCACTTCGAGGATGTGGCTGGCGGGCAACGTCGTGTCGCCATTGCGGCGCAAAGTCATGCGGACGCGGAGGCCGTTCTCGGGAATGCTGAGATCGCCGCGCACCGCCGGTTCGGGCGGACGGTCCCCGCCGGGGCTTTCACGCACGACCGACCAGACGACGGCGCCCGGCTGCGCCGACCCTTCGGCATTGCTGGTGCGCTCCTCGTAGAAAATCGCTTTCTGACCGATGGCAATCGCATTGTCGGCACCCGCGGCCGGTTCAGCCGGAGCCGGAGCATCCGTGGCGGCCTGATCGGTTGGCAAGGGGGCTTCGGCCACCGGCGCTTCTGGCGTCGGCGTCACCGGGGTCTCGGGCAAGGCAGGCGCGCCGGGTTGCGCTTGCGCCGGATCGGAGCCCGGTTGGAAGGCCGCAAACGATGCCTCGCCCACCGCTCCGCCAGTCCCCGCATCCGTTTCGGTGCCGTCCGGGTTCAGGCGCTGGGTGAATTTCTGCACGCCATCTGCGGGAGCCGGATCAGGCGTTTGCGGCGCAGCTTCAGGCGTTGTAGGGGCCGCGCCATCGGCGGGCTGCGCCAAAGTGGTGTCTGCGGACGGCGCGATCAGCGCCATGATCGCATCGCGCTGCGTGTAGGCGGCGGCACCCACTCCCGCCAGAACCAGAAGGCTGAGCGTCGGTGCGATCCAGCCGCGCCCGCGTGAGGCGCGCGCTGCCGGCGCACGTTTCGGCAATTGCGGCATGACGGGGGTGTCAAGCGAGGCCGATGGGGTGCCGGCTTCATCGTCGGGGCCGAACACATCGGCAAAATCATCCTCGAAAGGCTGCTTCGGCAGGTCGGCCGCCGCTTTGGGCGCGGGCTTGGGCAGATCCGGCGGCGACGGGGCACGGAGGGGCTCCATCACCGGCGGCATGACGATGCGTGGAGCAGGCCCGGTGGCGGGAGTGGCCGGAGGCAAGGGCGCAACCGGAGGCGCGGCCAGATCCGGCAAGGAGCGATCCGGCAGGGAATCACCGGGAGTTTCCGGCTCATGCGCCGCTTCGCTCGGCAAAACGACTGGCTCCGTCCTTTTGGCGGGGCCGGCAGGCTTTGACGGCATGGACGGTGTCGGCGGTGCGGTGACCACCGGAACCTCCGGCATCGGCGCGGGCTCCGGCTCGACAATCGCCTCCGCGAAGTCGCCCTCGATCGTGCGGATCGCCGCATCCAGCGCCGCCATCTGCCGCTCGATCAGGCCGGGCGAAGGCGGCGGGTTGACGGCTTCGAGTTTGGACAGGACAGTCTGGCGCGCCTTCACATAGACCCGCTCGCGGATGTCAGGGGTGTTCTTGGGCAGCGAGTCAATCGTGCGCCTCAGAACAACGACATAATCAACCATGAAACGGTTCCATTCAGCAGTTCGCGGACTGCCGGCCAAGCCATGCGGCGCGACCGGCGTTCTGGCGACGCAGTGTCACCGGAATGCGGCGAAACTAATCGCGAAACGGGTCGGTCACAAGTATCGTGTCTTCGCGTTCCGGCGAGGTCGACAAAAGCGCAACCGGCGCGCCGATCAGTTCCTCGATGCGGCGCACATATTTGATGGCCTGCGCGGGCAGGTCAACCCAGGAGCGTGCGCCAGCGGTGGTGCCTTGCCAGCCCTCCAGCGTTTCGTAAACCGGTTCGACGCGTGCCTGTGCCGCTTGCGCAGCGGGCAGATAGTCGATGACCTGCCCGTCCAGCCGGTAGCCGGTGCAGACCTTGATTTCATCCATGCCGTCGAGCACGTCGAGCTTGGTGAGCGCGATGCCGGTAATTCCGTTCAGTGCCACCGCCTGCCGGACCAGCACGGCGTCAAACCAGCCGCAGCGGCGCTTGCGGCCCGTCACGGTGCCGAACTCATGGCCGCGCTGACCGAGAAACTCGCCGACCGCGTTTTGCTGCTCGGTCGGGAACGGCCCTTCGCCGACGCGCGTCGTGTAGGCCTTGGTGATGCCAAGCACATAGCCGATGGCCCCCGGCCCTATGCCGGAACCTGCGGCAGCCTGGCCGGCCACCACATTGGACGAGGTCACAAACGGATAGGTGCCGTGATCAATGTCCAGTAGCGTGCCCTGCGCGCCTTCGAACAGGATGCGTGACCCTTTCGCGCGGTGCGCGTCCAACACATGCCAGACCTTGTCCATGAAGGGCAGGATGCGCCGGGCAACCGATGTCAGTTCGCCCATGATCGCCTCGTGGGCGATTTCCGGCTGACCGAGGCCGCGGCGCAACGCATTGTGATGCGTCAGCAGCCGGTCCACTTTCATGTGCAGCGCATCCTCATCGGCCAGATCCATCACGCGGATGGCGCGGCGGCCCACCTTGTCCTCATAGGCCGGGCCGATGCCGCGGCGCGTCGTGCCGATCTTGGTGCCGGAATTGGATGCCGCATCCTCGCGGATTGCGTCCAACTCGCGGTGCAAGGACAGGATGAGGCAGGTGTTTTCGGCGATCTTCAGCGTCTCCGGCGTCACCGTCACGCCCTGCGCGGCAAGGCGCTCGGTTTCCGCGACAAAAGCATGCGGATCAAAAACCACGCCGTTGCCAATGACAGACAGCTTGCCGCGCACCACGCCGGAGGGAAGCAGCGACAATTTGTAGGACGTGCCGTCGACGACCAGCGTGTGCCCGGCATTGTGGCCACCCTGGAACCGCACCACGACATCGGCGCGCTCGGCCAGCCAATCGACGATTTTGCCTTTGCCTTCGTCGCCCCATTGCGAGCCGACAACCACCACATTCGCCATCACATGCGCCCCGGCTGAAACCCGCCGTCCGCATAGTGAAAAGAGGCGCGCATTGCGAGCCCGTTGTCGTAGTTTTGTTGCGTGGCGGCTTCACCGCTCCCGCGCGGGGCCTTCGGGTTCACGCAAGATGACCTGTTCGATTTCAGCCATGATCGTTGCGTTGAGCGGACCTTTGGCGAGCGCACCCGCCAGATCGCGCACCTGGGCAACGGTTCTGAAACCGGGAATCGGAAGCGTGTTCGACGAACGTGCCCAAAGCCATCCAATGGCTCCCTGCGCCAATGTCCGCCCGTCGCTGCACAGAAGATCGCGAACAGCGGCTAGTTGGCGCGCATAGGTCTCGGCCACCGTGCCGCCCTTGAAATAGGCCATCCAGTCCATCGTCTGGCCGCGGATATCGTCGCCACCAAGGTTGCTGCCTGCGCCATACTTTCCGCCCAAAAGGCCCATCGCCAAAGGCGAGCGATTGATGGACAGAAGCCGGTTGTTCTCAATCACAGGCAAAAGTTCGCTTGCCTTGAAGAACACGTTCATGGCGTGCTGAACCGACACAAACCCGGGACGCTGCGCAAATGCCGCCGCGCGGTCGGGAAAGTCGGTGCTCCAGCCGAACGCATCAATCATTCCGGCGGCCCGCATCTCGCCAAGGCAATCAAACACCGCTTCGGCGTCATCGACGGGCAAGGCATTGAGATGCAGGTGGACAAGGTCAATCCGTTCCCGTTGCAACCGTGTCAATGATGCTTCAACCGACGCCCTGATCGCCGCCGGGGAGATATTTTCACCGATGACCTGACGGGTCTCGGCATTGAATGCGATGCCAATTTTTGTGCCTGCCTTGATGTCAGGGCGATCGGCAAGCGCACGGCCCAAAACCGTTTCGGAGTGGCCCGCGCCGTAGACTTGTGCGGTATCAAAAAAACGGATGCCAAGGTCGACGGCGCAATGGATTGCGGCAATGGATTCCGCATCATCGACACGGCCCCAACCCAAAGGTGTTTCACCGGCAAAGAACGGGCCGCCAATGGCCCAGCATCCCAAGCCAAGGGCCGGTATCTTTGTTCCGTCCCAGAGTTCCCGCGTGATCATTGTTCTTTTGCCTCCATGGCTTCATACACGCTGATCTTGTGGGCGAGATAGGTTTTGCAGGCGTCGAGTTCGTTCTGGCGGTCGGCCAGTCGCAACTGATGCCGTCGCAAAATGGTGAGCCGTTCCGCCGTGCCCGAGACAGCGGCTGCGTCACCGGCATGGACAAGAACCGCAAACCGCCTGACGTTCGCAAGCGGCATGCCTGTTGCCCGCAGCCGTTCGAGGTTGCGCAACCATTCGACGGCATCGGCATTAAAGACGCGCCAGCCACGCCTGTCGCGCGGTGCAGCCGGCAGCATTCCGGCTTTTTCATAAAAGCGGATCGTATCAATCGACAGGCCGCTTGCCTTTGATGCTTCTGAAATATTCACGGGGCAAACCCTCCAGATCGCAGCGGTAACAAGCTGGAGTTGCTCAAGGTCAAGCGAAAAATGCGGCACAAAAAATGCGCCACTTGGGGCGCATTTTTCGTCACGGTCGGTTCACGATGGGAAAGGTTGGAATGCCGCAGATCATGCGACGTCGAACACCAGCCGCTTCGCCGACTGGATTTTCGAGTTGGCGCGGATTTCGGCAAGCGCATGGTCCGGGAACGGCGCATCGAGATAGAGCAGCGCGATCGCATCGCCGCCCGGCCGGTTGCGGCCAAGCTGGAAGTTGGCGATGTTCACCTCATGCCTGCCGCACAAAGTGCCAAGCAGGCCGATGATGCCCGGCGCGTCTGCATTCGTTGTGTAGAGCATGTGCCGGCCGACCTCGGCATCGAGATTGATGCCCTTGATCTGGATGAAGCGCGGCTTGCCGTCGGAAAAGCAGGTGCCTGCCACCGAACGCGAACGCTCCTCCGTGATCACCTTCAGCATGATGTAGCCGTCAAAAACGCCGGACTTGTCACGCTTGATTTCCGACACGCTGATGCCGCGCTCCTTCACCATGATCGGGGCGGAGACCATGTTGACGTCGGCCACCTGCGGGCGGATCAGCCCCGCCAGCGCCGCCGAAATCAGCGCGCGCGTGTTCATTGAGGCCGTCGCGCCGTCGAAGGTGATTTCAACAGCCTTGATCGGCTCTTCCGTCACCTGGCCGACAAAGGCGCCCAGCACTTCGGCGAGCTTGACGAAGGGCTTCAGGCGCGGGGCTTCCTCCGCCGTGATCGACGGCATGTTGATCGCGTTGGAAACCGCGCCCTTGATCAGGTAATCGGCCATCTGTTCGGCCACCTGGAGCGCGACATTTTCCTGCGCTTCCGATGTTGATGCGCCAAGATGCGGCGTCACCACCACGTTCGGCATGTTGAACAGCGGGTTCTCGGTTGCGGGTTCTGTCTCGAACACATCAATGCCCGCCCCCGCCACATGGCCCGATTTCAGCGCCTCCACCAGATCGGCTTCCACAATCAAGCCGCCCCGCGCGCAATTGATGATGCGCACGCCCTTCTTCATTTTGGAGATGGCGTCCTTGTTGATGATGCCGCGCGTCTTGTCGGTCATCGGCGTGTGCAGCGTGATGAAATCCGAGCGCCGCAGCAATTCGTCCAGTTCGACCTTCTCGACGCCCAGTTCCTGCGCCCGGCTTTCGGACAGGAACGGGTCGAAGGCGATCACATGCATCTTCAGGCCGATGCCGCGTGTGGCGACAATCGAGCCGATATTGCCGCAGCCGATGACGCCGAGCGTCTTGCCGGTGATCTCGACTCCCATGAAGCGGTTCTTTTCCCACTTTCCGGCATGGGTGGAGGCGTTCGCCTCCGGGAGTTCGCGCGCCACCGCAAACATCAGCGCGATGGCGTGTTCGGCCGTGGTGATCGAGTTGCCGAAGGGCGTGTTCATCACGATGATGCCGCGCCGTGAGGCGGCCGGAATGTCCACATTGTCGACGCCGATGCCGGCGCGGCCGATGACGCGGAGGTTCGGCGCGGCGGCGATCAGCTTTTCGGTGACCTTGGTCGCCGACCGGATGGCAAGGCCGTCATAATCCTTGATGGCGGCAAGCAGCGCATCCTTGTCCTTGCCAAGGTCGGGGCGGAAATCGACCTCCACGCCGCGATCCTTGAAGATCTGCACGGCCATGTCGGAGAGTTTGTCGGAAACGAGCACGCGGGGTTTTGCGGCGGTCATGGGAGATGTCCTTGTGGGCAAATGGAGTGGGTTGTCTTGAGCCGTTTTCACCCTCCCCCTTGAGGGGAGGGTTGATGCGAAGCATCGGGGTGGGGGCATTCCGGCTGCACGAACCCCACCCGGCGTTGGGGCCACCCTCCTCTCAAGGGGGAGGGTGAGGTGCCATTGATCACGCCGCCTGTTTCAGCGCCGCCTTCTGTGTGGCAAAGGCCCAATCGAGCCATGGCAGAAGCGCCTCGATGTCGGAGGTTTCCACCGTCGAGCCGCACCAGATGCGCAGGCCCGCAGGCGCGTCGCGGTAGGCGCCCGCATCGAGCGCGACATTCTCTTTCTCAAGCAGCGACGTCATGCCCTTGGCGAAAGCCGCCTGACCTTCGTCATCCAAGGCCAGCACATCCGGATCGACGATCTTCAGGCAAACGGACGTGTTGGAGCGCGTCGCCTCCACCTCGGCCAGATTGGCGATCCACGGACGCCGATCGACAAAGGCGTTGAGCGCGGCGGCGTTCGCATCGGCGCGCGCCATCAGGCCCTTCAACCCGCCGATGGAGGCCGCCCAATCCAGCGCCGCGATGTAATCTTCGACGCAGAGCATGGACGG
>JALOTE010000036.1 GCA_025458045.1 Rhizobiaceae bacterium | reverse complement strand
CAGCATCCTTGTCACCGGCTGTTCATCCGGCATCGGCGCCCACTGCGCCCGCGCGCTCAAGGCCGATGGCTGGCAGGTCTTTGCCACCGCGCGCAAGCCCGATGACATTGCCGCCCTTGCCGCCGACGGCTTTGACGCGCTCCATCTCGACTATGCCGACGAGGCGTCCATCCATGCCTGCGCCGATGCCGGCGCTTTTCAACAATGGCACCTATGTTCAGGCGGGCGCCGTGGAGGATATGCCGACGGACGCATTGCGCGGGCAATTCGAGGCGGCGTTTTTTGGCTGGCACACGCTGACGCGGCGCGTCGTTCCCGTGATGCGGGCGCAGGGCCACGGCCGCATCGTCAACAATTCGTCCATGCTGGGCGTCACCCCCATCCGCTGGCGCGGGGCCTACAATGCCGCCAAACATGCGCTTGAAGGGCTGATGGTGACGCTCGCCTATGAGCTCAAGGGATCCGGCATCCATGTGTCCTTGATCGAGCCCGGCCCGATCCGGTCAAAAGTCGCCTCGAACGGTTTGCCGCATTTCGAGCGCAACATCGACGTTGAAGGGTCGGTTCACCGCGCGGCCTATGCCGCCCAGCTTCAGCGCCTGCGGCAGGGCGGCAAGGTGTCACGGCTGAAACTCGGGCCGGAAGCGGTGTATGCGGCGCTTCATCACGCGCTGAACGCCAGAAAGCCAAGAATGCACTATCCGGTGACGCTGCCCGCCAAGGGCACCATGCTGCTGCGCCGCTTCTTGCCGGCCGCATTGTATCACCGCATCGTTGCGCTCTATGAGTAGGCCGCCACGCCTGCGCCCCCCGTTTTTCAGTGCCTGAACGGATACTCCATGGACACATTCCTCAAGCTTCTCATCCTTGTCGCGATGCTGGCGGTTGTCGGCGCGCTGTTTTTCGGACTGCGTAACATGATGAAGGGCGGATCGACCAACACGTCCAACAAGCTGATGCAGCTGCGCGTGTTTTTGCAGTTCATCGCCGTGGTCCTGATCGTGATCGCGCTCTATTTCGGTCGTCCGGGATGACAGAGCCTCTGCTCCCGCCACCCTTCTGACGGGAGCCGCGCATCATGGTCGTTCTCAACCGCATCTACACCCGTACCGGCGATGACGGGACGACGGCGCTCTCCACTGGCGAGCGCCGGCCGAAGCATGATCTGCGCATCGCCGCCTATGGCACCGTCGATGAGGCGAACGCCTGCATCGGCATGGCACGCTGTTCGCCCGGCGTGACAGCGGAGCTTGATGCCATGCTGGGACGCATCCAGAACGACCTCTTCGATCTGGGGGCTGACCTGGCGACACCAGAAGGAAAGGAGATCAGCTGGGAGCCGCTTCGGGTGACGAAGGCGCAGGTCGAGCGGCTCGAACGTGAGATCGACACGCTGAATGCGCTGATCCCGCCCCTGCGTTCCTTCGTGCTGCCGGGGGGCAAGCCTGCCGCTGCCGCGCTTCATCTCGCGCGAACCGTCACGCGGCGCGCCGAGCGGCTGATCGTCGAACTGGCGGGCAAGCCGGATGAAACCGTGTCTGATGCGGCGGTCCACTATGTGAACCGGCTGTCGGACTTTCTGTTCGTCGCGTCGCGCGCCGTCAATGACAATGGCGCAGGTGACGTGCTGTGGGTGCCGGGCGCCAACCGCTGAGGCCGATGGCGGCCAAAGCGCCGTTTGCCTAAAACTTGAACGATCCGCGCAAACGAACCCCAAGGCGTTTGTGGTGATGTCCCTCCGCATCAGGCGCGCCGTTGCGCCTGGACGGACCGGACGTCGGGGGACGCGGAACCATGGGCCTTTATCTCGTCACCGGCGGCGCCGGCTTCATCGGGTCGCATCTTGTCGATGCGCTGATCGCGGCGGGCCATCGCGTGCGCGTGCTCGATGACCTGTCAACCGGCAAGCGTGGCAACATTCCGGTGGGTGTGCCGCTGATCCATGCCGACGCCGGTGATCAGCCGCGCGTGCTCGAAGCCATGAAGGGCTGCGACGGCGTGTTCCACCTTGCCGCCATCGCCTCCGTGCCGCGTTCCAATGAGGAATGGCTCGTCACGCACCGCGCCAACCAGTCGGCCACCGTCGCGGTGATGGATGCCGCGCGGCTCTGCAACCGCATTCCCGTCGTCTATGCCTCGTCCGCGGCGATTTACGGTGATGCCGGACGTTCGATCGCCCGTGAAGAGCGCGCGCCGCAGCCGATGACGGCCTATGGCGCCGACAAGCTCGGCTCGGAATTGCACGGGGCCGTCGCCTGGCGCATCCACAAGGTCGCGACCTATGGCTGCCGCTTCTTCAATGTGTATGGTCCGCGCCAGGATCCGTCCTCGCCCTATAGCGGCGTCATCTCGATTTTCTTCAAGCGCGCCATGGCTGGCGAGCCCTTGTTCCTGTTCGGGGACGGCCAGCAGACCCGCGATTTCATCTATGTGGCCGATGTCGTATCGGCGCTGCGGCGCGCCATGACGCTGCTGCAAACGCGGCCGGGTGCCTATGTCTCGAATGTCTGCACCGGGCAGGGCACCACCATCACCGAGGTCGCGGGCATGATCCGCGCGGCGTGCGGCAGCGCATCCGCCATCGAGCACAAGCCCGCGCGCGACGGCGACATCGCCTTTTCCATCGGGTCGACGGAGCGGATGAAGAGCCTGATCGCCAAGGCCGGTGAGACGCCGCTGGCGGACGGACTGGCGAAGCTTGCCGCCTCCCTTGGCACCGGCGCGGGCATCAGCCCCGTGCGCCGCGCGGCCATCATGGCGCCTGCCATCGAGACGCCGCTTGAACCGGTGCCGGCCCAGACGAAAAAGGCCCCGGAACCAGCCGGGGCCTGATCGGTCACCGTTTCTTTGCGGATCAGGCGGCCTTGACGGCCGCTTTCAGCGCCTTCACCAGATCGGTCTTTTCCCATGAGAAAGACCCGTCGCGGCCGGGCTTGCGGCCAAAATGGCCATAAGACGCGGTTGCCGCATAGATCGGCTTGTTGAGGTCGAGATGCTTGCGGATGCCGCGCGGGGTCAGGTCCATGACTGCCGGAATTGCCGCTTCCAGCGCATCTTCGGACACCTTGCCGGTGCCATGGGTGTCGACATAGATCGACAAAGGCTGCGCCACGCCGATCGCGTAAGAAAGCTGGATGGTGCAGCGGTCGGCAAGGCCGGCGGCAACCACGTTCTTTGCCAGATAACGGGCGGCATAGGCCGCCGAACGGTCAACTTTTGTCGTGTCCTTGCCGGAGAACGCGCCGCCGCCATGCGGGGCCGCACCGCCATAAGTGTCGACGATGATCTTGCGGCCCGTCAGGCCGGCGTCACCATCGGGGCCGCCAATGACGAACGCGCCGGTCGGATTGATGTACCATTTGCAATCATCGGCGATCTTCAGGTCGCCCAGCGCCTCGCGGATATAGGGTTCCACGACGGTTCGGACCTTCTTGGAATCCCATGATGCGTCCAGATGCTGGGTCGAGAGCACGATGGATGTGACTTCCGACGGTTTGCCGCCGACATATCTCACCGTGACCTGGCTCTTGGCATCGGGGCCGAGCTTGGCCGCGTCTCCTTCGCCCTTGTGGCGGGCTGCGGCCAGCAACTCCAGGATCTTGTGGCTGTAATAGAGCGGGGCGGGCATCAGGTCGGCGGTCTCGTTGCAGGCGTAGCCGAACATGATGCCCTGGTCGCCCGCACCCTCGCCACCCTGCTGGTCTGCGGCGTTGTCGACGCCCTGCGCGATGTGGGCTGACTGGAAATGCAGCAGCACGTCGATCTTGGCGGTGTTCCAATGGAACCCATCCTGCTCATAGCCGATCGCCTTGATCGCCTTGCGGGCGGCGGCCTTGAACTTGGCGGGATTGATGATCGTCTCGCCGTCCTTGCCGGTTTTCAAAAGGCTCGGCGGAACGCGCACCTCGCCGGCGATGACAACGCGGTTGGTGGTTGCAAGCGTTTCACAGGCGACACGCACCGTCCATGGGTCGATCCCGGTCTTGCGCGCCTCCCGATACACGAGATCGACGATTTCGTCGGAAATCCGGTCGCAGACCTTGTCGGGGTGGCCTTCGGAGACCGATTCACTGGTAAAGCTGTAGTTCAAGCGTGCCACTGCGGAAGCCCTTCGCGTGCTATGTCGATTTTTCCCGCAGGCGGTTAGACAGGGATTGGCCAAGCGTCAAGAAACCGCATTGCATCATGCGCGTTTCCGGCAACGGTGTTGTTGCGTTGCAACCAGCCTTTTTGCATTGTTTCGGGCGCACAACCAGCATTTTGGAGCCTTGCGCCATGTATGTCGCGATGAACCGCTTTCAGGTGCCGCTCGGGCGGGAGGAGGCGTTTGAAGCTGTATGGCGCGAACGGCGCACGCAGCTTCCGGGCACGCCCGGCTTCATCGCGTTCCGGCTGTTGCGCGGGTCCGCCGATGAGGCTGCCGGTGTGCGGCTTTATATCTCCCACTCGACGTGGGAGGACCACGCGCGCTTCAAGGCGTGGACGGTTTCGGCCGCGTTCCGCGCCGCCCATCGCGATGCCGGCGGCGACCGCGATCTTTACGCCGGACCGCCGCGTTTTGAAGGGTTCGAGGCCGTCGAAGGCGTGGATTGAACCCTTGCGCGCGTTCTGCGTGCCTTCGGCAATTTACGGCAGAACAATTCCATCCGGTGGGATACCAGCATATAGCCATGCTCGGCGGCGATGCGGGTTTGCAGTTCCTCGATCAGTGGCGACATGAATTCGATCACGTCACCGGTGTCGAGATCGACGATATGGTCATGGTGGTCGCTGTCGGCCTTCTCGAAGCGTGCCGACGCCCCGCCGAAGGACTGGCGCTGCACCAGTCCATGCTCTTCCAGCGCCGTCAGGGTGCGGTAAACGGTTGAAAGTGAAGTCCCGGGTGCGCTGTGACGCACACGCCTGAACAGTTCGACGGCATCCGGGTGATCGGAGGCGCTGACGATTTGCTCCACGATGGCGAGGCGCTGGCGCGTCAGACGCAGGCCTTTTGCCTTCAACGCGGCCAGCAGTGCGCCGCGCGCCTCCATGTCTGCCGGGTGATCGGCCGTCATTGGCGGTCCTCCTGTGGCCGGAGCGCGGGAGGAATGCTTGCCTGTCCCTCTGCGGTCAGCACCAACTCAGCGCCGTCCCGCACAAGCAAACCGTCGTCAAGTGCGGTGCCGACGGCGCGCCCCGTCCGCCGCCTTGCCCATGAAAAATGCGTTCCGATGGCCGGTTCGGTGTTTTCGTCGGCAGCGCGGCGTGTATCGGCATGGTGCCCGATATGGGCCAGCAGCGCGCGCCTGTCGGCCGCGTTGCGGCTGGCGCGTTTGCGCAAGAGCGCGGCAACAAGCCCGGATTGCGGTGAAGCGACGAGAACAACCGCAAACAGGGCGCCCGCTGCAACCGCCATCATCGGCGCGATCGAAGCATCGAACCGGACTGCGGCCGCATGGCCGGAAAACACGGCAACCGTCCCGATCAGCAGGGCGAATGCCAGCATGCTTGATAGGCGATTGGTCAACAGCCGCGCGGCGGCGGCCGGCACGATCACGAAGGCGATGAACAGGACGACACCCACCGCATCGAATGCCGCGACCGCCGTGGCGCTTGTCAGCACCAGAAGCAGGGTTGTGAGCAGATTGGGCTTCAACCCCTGGAACTGCGCGAGCGCCGGATCGAAGGCGGCAAGCTTCAATTCCTTCCAGAACAGGGCGACGAAAAGGGCGTTCAGGGCCAGCATCAGCGCAAGCCACACCACCGCGCGGGGCACGGCAAAGCCCGCCAGCGCCACCGTGTCCAGCCAGACAAAGCCAATCTCGCCCAGCAACGCGGAATGGGCATCGAGATGGATCGAGCGGGCGTTGAGCCCGATGATCAGGATGGCTGCGGCAAACAGCGCCGGAAAGGCAAGCCCGGTCGCCGTGTCCTGCCGCACAAGGCCGGTACGGGCGAGCGCCTGCGCGCCCAGAACAACGCCGACACCGGCGAACCCGGCGCCGACCAGGGTCAGGGCTCCGGAACGCTGGCCCGTCATGAGCCAGACCATGACGATGCCGAACAGCGCCGCGTGGGCGATCGCATCGGTGAGGAGCGATTCGCCGCGCACCACCAGAAACACGCCGATAAGCGCCGCCGCCCAAGCAACCAGCAGCCCGGTCAGGATCACCATGGCGGGAACATTCGCGAGCAGCGCCGCGATCAGTGCGGCCACATCAGGGCCGGCACTCATGGCGTTTGGCCTTCGGTGCCGCGGGGCCTCCAAAGCAATCCCCGGCCCGGTGCGGCAAGAAGCGAGATCGCTGCCGCACCGGTCGCGAGAAGCACGATGGCAGGGCCGGTCGCCAAGCCTTGCACCCCCGCCGAGAGCAGCGTGCCGAGGAGCCCCGCGCCCGCGCCGACGCCGCAGGCGATCAGCACCATCAGGCCGAAACGGTTTGTCCATTGACGGGCCGCCGCCGCCGGCGCGATCAAGAGGGCGACCATAAGCACCACGCCAGTCACCTGAAGCCCGAGCACGACCGTGGCGGCAATCACCAGCGTCATCCCCGCCTCGACAAATCCGACCCTGACACCGGCAGCCATGGCAAACTCACGGTCGAACAGGGTGAGTTTGACCTGCGTCCAGAACAGGCCCAGCATTGCCGCCAGCACCAGCGCCACGCCGCCGATCCAGCGCACATCGTCGGCCGTCATGGCCGCCGCCTGTCCGAACAGGAAGGATGACAGCCCCGCCGCCGCGCCGCCCTGCGCCTGGATGATGCTGAGAAGGGCAAGGCCTGCGGCGAAGAATGCCGACAATGCGACCCCCATCGCGGCATCCGCCTTGAGCACCGTCGTTTGCCGCAGCACATTGATCAGCAGGGCGGCGGCGGCACCCGCAACAAGCGCGCCAAGCAGCATGGCCGGCAGATCGCGCCCGCCCGCCGCCAGAAATCCAAGGCAGATGCCGGGCAGTGCGGCATGCGCGATCGCATCGGCCAGAAGACTTTCGCGCCGCAGCATGGCGAGGCAGCCCGCCGCGCCCGCCGTCGCCCCGATCAGCATGGCGCCAAGAGCGACGACGCGCACCGTGCCGGATTGAAACAGGAGTGCGAGCGCCTCCATCATGTTGTCCGCGTCGCCGGTTCAAGAATGGCGATACGGCCCCCATAGGCGCGGCGCAGGTTCTCGGCAGTGTAAACGTCGCCCACGGGGCCTTGCGCCACAAGGCGGACATTCAGCATTACCAGCCAATCGAAGTGTTCCTGCACGGTTTGCAGGTCATGATGCACGACAACAACGGTGCGGCCCTTGGCGCGCAATCCGGCGAGGAGATCGAGGATGATCTCTTCGCTGACCGCATCGACACCCGCCATCGGCTCATCGAGGATATAAAGCGACGCATCCTGCACAAGCGCGCGCGCGATGAAGACGCGCTGTTTCTGCCCGCCCGACAGCGCGTTGATCTGGCGGCGCGCGACATCCGCCAAGCCGACCGCTTCCAGCGCCGCCATCGCCCTGTCCCGCTCGGCGCGCCCGGGCCGCCTGAACCAGCCAAGCGCGCCATAGAGCCCCATAGTCACCACATCGAGCGCATGGGCGGGGAAATCCCAATCGACGGAAGTGCGTTGCGGCACATAGCCGATGGCGCGGCGCGCCTCGGCCAGAGGCAGGCCGGAAAACCGCACATGGCCGGCATCGGGCTGCACAAGGCCAAGCGCGGCGGAAATCAGCGTTGATTTGCCCGCCCCGTTGGGCCCGACAATGGCGGCCATGACGCCATGGGGAATGTCGAGATCGACATCCAGCACGGCGGGCGCGCCATTGCGGCTGACGGTCAGATCCTCGATGTGCAGCGCGAATTGCGGCTCATGCAATGCGCTTCCAGCGATGGGACTGGACGGGACGGCAAGGGTGCTCACGGGGAGACACCCGCTTGTTTCGCCCATTCATCCAGTTCGGCCGGCCATGGGGCGGGCGTTCCGCCGAGCGCCGTGGTGATCGCCAGCGTGTTGGCCCGCATCATCCCGATCCAGGTGCCTTCCGGCGTGCCTGCCGCGCCCATGGCGTCCGAATAGAGTGCCGGGCCAAGCACGGCCGTGCCGCCGCCTGCTTTCACAGCGTCAAGCACCGCCTCCATCGTGCGCGGGCTGATCGTGGTCTCGATGAAGACCGCCGGAACCTTGCTGTCGATCACGGTTCTGGCGACCGACTCAATGTCGGCGATCGAGGCTTCGGTTTCGGTGGACAGACCCTGGATGGCGGCCACAGGAATGGAATAGGCCCGCGAGAAATAGCCGAATGCATCATGCGCGGTCACAAGTTGCCGCTGGGCGTCGGGGATTGTGGCGATCGACGATGCGATCCAACCATGGAGCGCGCCGGCTTGCGCGGAAAAGCGCGCGGCGTTGGCGGAAAACTCGGCCGCGCAGCCGGGCCGGAGCTCCGTCAGCGTGGCGGCAACGGCCGTCGCGGTGCCGCCCCAAAGCCCGGCGTCCATCCAAGCATGCGGATCGACGCCATACTCATCCTGCGTGACAAGGCGGTCCGCCTCGGCAATCCCTGCTTCGGCCACAGCGAGAACGGGCTTGGTTCTACCGAAGCGGGCGAGGATGTCACCGAGGCGGCCTTCCAGCGACAAGCCGCTGTAAGCGATCAATCCAGCTTGCTGCATGGCTTGCACATCGGAGGGCGCAGGCTGCCAGGAATGCGGGTCCGAGCCATCGGCGATCAATGCCGTCACTGCCACGCATGTGCCGCCGACAGCGCTGACCACGTCGGCCACCATTCCGGTTGTTGCCGCAACCGCCAGTTTCGGTTCCGACGCGGCATGGGCCGGCACAGCCGCTGCGAGCACCGTGGCCAGCGCGAAAGCCGCGCCGCCGGAGACCCTGCCCCGAAAGCACAGGCGCCGCTTCATGGACGGCGCGGACGATGCGGCAAGAACAGAGACAGGCATGCAAGACCTCCTTTTCGCAAATGAGAATGATTTGCAAATGGAAGTCAATGCGTGGCGGTTCCATGGCGCGTGCGCATGGCTCGGCGCTCACATTTTCGTGAATGCCACTTCTCCGGATTGGGTTGCGTGGACCGGGCAGCGCGCAGGCGGCATGCCTTCAATGGGCAAAGCCGCCTTTGAGCCTTGCAGGCGATGCAAGGCCGGGCAAACCCGCGGGATCGGCCACGGCTTCGGCCACCGGCTCGGCCAACGGCCCGCCTGCCGACGCGTGCGCGGCGGCATGGTCCCGGGTGCTCTCCGGCGTCCGCATCGCCTCGCGCGGATCGCTGCCAAACACGGTCACCACGCCGCGATTGCGGCCCTCGTGCTTGGCGGCATACAGGTTGGCATCCGCCGCACGGAACACCTGGCTGAAGGGCAGGTCGTCATGGAACAGGACGCCGCCGATGGACACCGACAGGTCCACCCGCTCGCGGATCGGCCGGAACTCGACGGACGCCACGGCGCGGCGCAGGCGGTCGACGACATAGGTCGCGTCGGCAGCCGGCACATTGAGCAGAAGAACGCCGAACTCCTCGCCGCCAAGTCGGCCGACCAGATCATGTCCGCGCACCGAACCGCGCAACGTGCCGGCAATCAGGGACAATGCCTCATCGCCGGTCTGATGTCCGAAACGGTCATTGATGCTCTTGAACCGGTCCGCATCGACAACAAGGAACAGATGGGTCGTAGGCGACGCCGCAGCCATGCGCGCGGTCTGCGCGTCCATGGCGGCAATCAAGGCACCGCGGTTGAGCAGGCCGGTCACATGGTCGAGCGTCGCCAGATCATGCAGCTTGTGGTTGAGCCGCGCCAGCTCGCGCAGTTTCAAGGTGAGGTAGAAAAACAGCGGCCCCGCCAGCATCATCGGCAGCAGGATTGCCACTGCAATGCCGCGCGCGAACGCCGACGGCTCCATGTCGCGGAACACGAGATAGTTGAACGCAACCGAGAAGGCGACGCAGCCGCCGGTCCCAACCGATGTCCAGAGGGCGAGACTGCGCCAGCCCCGTGGCGAAATGCCGAGAAATCGCTCCGCTGACGCCCGCCCCGATCCTGCTACCGCCATGGCACGCCGGTCCTCCGTTCCCCGGATCAGATAGCACACCTCCCGTAAACACCGCCTTTCGAGGGTCAGTAAAATGCGCATCAAAATCGGCGTGGGTGCTTCGAGGCTTGCGCGAAGCTTGCAACGCCGGTCTTCCGTTCGGGGAAAGGATTCCTCAATTCCTCAGCGGTATGAGCGTCAGTCGGATCAGGAAGGTCCGGCATCCTTGCGGGCTGTTCGCGTTGCGTCTCAGACATGTCCTCATCATCCTGCTTCTGGCTGCGGCGCAATTGCCCGCCACAGGACTTGGTGTCTGGGTGCGCCAGCACTTGATGGATGCCGACCGCTCCGAGATCGCCGACCGCCATCTGATGCTCGCCCGCAACCTTGCAGCCGGGCTTGAGCGCTATCACCGCGATGTCGTCGCCTCCGTGACGCTGATCGCCGACGGAACCGGCGCATTCGATCAGACAGCCGGGAGCCGCCAGATGCTGGCCAATCTCGGCATCGTGGCCATCTGCGACATCGACATCCGAACCAACGCCATCCGGCGGTCCGGCGGCATGGAGCAGGGGCGCTGCACAGAACTCGCCAAATCCGACATGAGGGATGCGATCGCCTCATATGTTCCCGGCGACCAGCAAACCATCATCACGCCCCTTCTGCCTGCGCCCGGTGGCGGAATGCGGCTCTACGCGGCTCACGCGCATTTCGGGCGCATCGTCCTGGCCGAAATCTCGAACGCCCATTTCCTTGCGCTCGCCGGTGGCGTCCGTTTCGGACGCGCTGGCCATGCGGTGATCGTCGACGGCACTGGACGCGTCCTGTCCCATCCGAAGAAGGAGTGGGTGGCCGCAGCACAGGACCTGTCCGGCATCCCGGTCATCGCCGATGCATTGGCCCGCAACGAAGGCGTCGGCCAGTTCCATTCCCCTGCGCTCAATGCCGACGTGGTCGCCGGCTATGCCTTCGTGGCCGATGCGGGCTGGGCCGTCATGGTGCCGCAACCGCTTGCCGAAATCGAACTGCGCGCCTTCGAGGCGATGAAACCTGTCTATGTGGTGCTGGCCGTCGCCTTCCTTGCCGCCCTGATGATCGCGTTGGTCGCCGCCCGCCATCTGGCTCGCCCGCTTGAGCGCGTGACGGCCGCCGCCCGCAGCGCCGGGCGTGTCAGCGATTTGCATGAAATCCCGGAGGAAACCTCGCCGCTCATGCCGACCGAGCCGCGCGAGATTGTCTCGGCATTCAACGGCATGGTCCGCACGATGCGGACTTCCGAACAGGAAATGCGCCGCCTCGCCTACAGCGACGGCCTGACCGGCCTTCTCAACCGCGCCGCCTTTTCCATTTTGGCCCGCGACATCCTGGCACGCGCCGACGCACACGGGCTTCTCTTCTATTTCGACCTCGATGATTTCAAGACGATCAACGACACCCGCGGCCATGCCGTTGGTGACGCGGTGCTGCGTGCGATCGCCGACGGCATCCGCCAGAGCGTCGCGGCGCATGCGGGCGCGCCGACCCTGCGCAACCCGATGGTGGAAGGGTCGGACCCGGACGAAGACGCCCCGATCCTGTTTGCCCGCTTTGGCGGCGACGAGTTCGTGCTGCTGCTGCCCGGCCTCGGCGTGGAGCACGCCGAGGCGATTGGCAGCGCATTGAGGAAAGCCGCCGAAGCTCGAATCTCCCTGCCCGACGGACCGCTGCATGCCGCGATTTCGATTGGGGCCGCCGCTTGGCCGCGCCCGGAAACCGAGGGCCCGGACACGCTTGACCTTGCATTGCAACGGGCGGATGCGGCGCTCTACCACGCCAAGGCCCGCGGCAAGGGACGCATGTGCCTCTACGCGCCGGAGAAGGGCGTCCGCTCCATTCATGACATCCGCGCCGAAATCGAGACCGCGATCGCGCGTGACGAGATGGTCTTGCACTACCAGCCCAAGATCACCGCGCGCACGGGAACCGTCGGCTCGGTCGAGGCGCTGGTGCGCTGGAAGCATCCGCAGCGCGGCATGATCTCGCCAGCCGATTTCATCCCGGCCATCGAGGACAGCGATGTGGTGATCGCGCTCGGTGAATGGGTGATGCGCGCCGCCGCCAGGGACATGCGCGCATGGCGTGAACAGGGGCGGCCGATGAGCGTCGCCATCAATATCGCCGCGCGCCATTATGCAAAGCGCGGCTTTGCCGAACGCATGCAAGCGCTGGCCCAGCTGTCCGGCGTTTCGCCGGCCGACTTCATTCTGGAAATCACGGAAGAGGCGGCCATGCGTCCCGAGGAGGATGCAGGCGAAGTGATCGCCGCCTTGAAGCGTGCAGGGTTCCGCGTGGCGCTGGATGATTACGGCCGCGGCTACTCCAACCTCCAGCGTCTCGCGCAGATCGCGGTCGACGCCATCAAGATCGACCGTTCGCTTGTCGCACAGGTCAACCGGCATGACCGCACCCGAGAGATCATCGCGGCCACCGTGCAGATGGCCGAGGCGCTGAACTGCGGGGTTGTCGCCGAAGGCGTCGAGAGTGCCGAGCATGCGGCGACCTTGCGCCGTCTCGGCTGCCATGAATTGCAGGGCTATTTCTTCTCGCGCCCGCTTGCTGCCCGCGACCTCGCCTTTTGGCTCAAGGCCCGGGAGAGCAGCCACATCCTCGATCTGCAGGACGCCATCGCGCGAGGCTGGTGACCCGGCACGGATAACCTCCCGGTCTTGCCACCCGCGCGGCAGCCGGTTGTAACGGTGACAATTCAACCCGAGCGGCATGCCGCGCAGGCGCCATCGCCGGCACCAAGCGCAATGGCATTTCACGCTTTGTGGTTGAATGCCGGTCTTTGAGGCAAAATGTTCGCCAAAAAGGCAACTGGCTGCCTGATTTCAATCGATTTGGACGTGAATTGAGAGAAAATCCGCGCCGTCTGTCACAAAATCGTAAAAACCGTTGCGTTTGGCGCGCCACCTCGTCTAGGTAGCCGCACTCTCCGACTTTGGGCGAAAGCCGGGCTCCGCAGCGCCTGGCCAAGGTTGGAAACGGTTTCACCGCAACACATCGCCAGGGGGGCGTGCGGCGTGGAGTATTTTTTCCAGCAGCTCATCAACGGGCTGACGCTTGGGTCGATCTACGGTCTCATCGCCATCGGCTACACGATGGTTTACGGCATCATAGGCATGATCAATTTCGCCCATGGCGACATTTTCATGCTTGGCGCGTTTGTCGCGATGATCGTGTTCCTCGTTCTCGTGACGATCTTCGGCGGGATCAACGTCGTTTTGTTCCTGCTCATCATGATGATCGTCGCCATGCTGACGACAAGCTTGTGGAACTGGACGATCGAGAAGATCGCCTACCGGCCTTTGCGCGGCTCGTTCCGCCTGGCGCCGCTGATCACCGCCATCGGCATGTCGATTGCCATTTCCAACTTCGTGCAGGTGACGCAAGGCCCGCGCAACAAGCCGATCCCGCCTCTGGTGGACGCCGTCTATGAGATCGCAGGCCTGACGATTTCGCTGAAGCAAATCGTCATCGCGGTGCTGATGGTCGTGCTGCTGGCGGTGTTCTGGTACATCGTCAACAAGACACCGTTGGGGCGCGCGCAACGCGCCTGCGAGCAGGACCGGAAGATGGCGGCGCTGCTTGGCGTCAACGTCGACCGCACGATCTCCATCACCTTCATCATGGGCGCGTCGCTCGCAGCCATCGCCGGCACGATGTATCTGATGTATTACGGCGTCGTCGTGTTCACCGACGGTTTCATCCCCGGCGTCAAGGCCTTCACCGCGGCGGTGCTGGGCGGAATCGGGTCGATCCCGGGCGCCGTCGTCGGCGGTTTGCTGATCGGCGTCATCGAAAGCCTGTGGTCGGCCTATTTCTCGATCGACTACAAGGATGTCGCGGCCTTCTCGATCCTTGCCGTCATCTTGATCTTCCTGCCGTCCGGCCTGCTGGGGCGGCCCGAAGTCGAAAAGGTCTGATGCCATGGCCAATCCTGTCCGCAACGCGCCGTCGAACCCCGACGCGCTGCCCGACAATCCGATCCAGGCCGGCATCAAGGATGCCTTCTGGGGCGGCGTGATCGCGCTCGGCCTGTTCTTCCTGCTCATCGGCCTTGAGACGACACAGAATATCCGCAACGAACTGGTGATCGAGCAGCGCTGGCTTCTGCTCATCATCGTGATCGCCATTGTCATGGCCGGCCGTTTCGTGATGACGGCATTCATTCGCCCGGCCTTCGCCGAGCGGGCGCGGTCGCGGCCCAAGGCCGATCCGGATGCGCCGGCGCATCCGCTGCGCAAGCACTGGCAAAAGCTCGCGATCCTGTTCCTGTTCATCTATCCCGTGCTGATCGTGACGTTGCTCGGCACACAGGCGTCGCTGAAATGGGTCGACAATTTCGGCATTCAGATCCTGATCTATGTGATGCTGGCTTGGGGTCTCAACATCGTCGTCGGCCTCGCCGGTCTGCTTGATCTGGGTTATGTCGCGTTCTATGCAGTGGGCGCCTATTCTTATGCGCTGCTGAGCGAGTATTTCGGCCTGTCGTTCTGGGTGCTGCTGCCGCTTGCCGGAATTCTCGCCGCTTTCTGGGGCATCATCCTCGGTTTCCCGGTTCTGCGCCTGCGCGGTGACTATCTTGCCATCGTGACGCTGGCCTTCGGCGAGATCATCCGCCTCGTCCTGATCAACTGGCGTGAAGTGACGAACGGTTCGGCCGGCATTTCCGGCATCGAGCGCGCGACGCTGTTCGGCATCCAGTTCAATTCGTCGCCGGAGGGCTTCGCGGCATTGTTCGGCCTGCCGCCTTCGTCGGCCTATTACAAGATCTTCCTCTATTACCTGATCCTGCTGCTCTGCCTGCTGACGGCCTATGTGACGATCCGGCTGCGGCGCATGCCGGTCGGCCGTGCGTGGGAGGCGCTGCGCGAGGATGAGATCGCCTGCCGCTCGCTTGGCATCAACACGACGACAACGAAGCTGACGGCGTTTGCCATCGGGGCGATGTTCGGCGGCTTTGCCGGCGCGTTTTTCGCCGTGCGCCAGGGCTTCGTTTCGCCTGAGAGCTTCATCTTCATCGAATCGGCCGTCATCCTGGCCATCGTCGTTCTCGGCGGCATGGGCTCGCTGCCGGGCATCGCGATTGCCGCCGTGGTGATGATCGGCGGCACCGAACTCCTGCGTGAGCTTGAATTCCTCAAACTCATCTTCGGCAATGAGTTCACGCCTGAACTTTACCGCATGCTGCTGTTCGGGCTTGCCATGGTTGTCGTGATGATCTGGAAGCCGCGCGGCTTTGTCGGCAGCCGCGAGCCGACGGCGTTCCTGAAGGAAAGCAAATCGGTGTCCGGCTCCTTCACCAAGGAAGGGCACGGTTGAGATGAACCCCGCACCGGCACCGTCTTCCATGGCACATTCCGAAACTGCAACGTCCATCCTCACGGTCGAGCATCTGTCGATGCGCTTCGGCGGCCTTCTTGCCGTTGGCGACCTGTCCTTCCAAGCCAAGCGCGGCGACATCACCGCGCTGATCGGCCCGAACGGGGCGGGCAAGACCACCGTGTTCAACTGCATCACCGGCTTCTACAAGCCGACCGAAGGCATGATCACGCTCAACCGGGCCAATGGCGAGAAGCATCTCCTTGAGCGTTTGCCGGATTTCGAGATCCCGAAAAAGGCCAAGGTCGCCCGCACGTTCCAGAACATCCGGCTGTTTTCCGGCCTGACGGTTCTGGAGAACCTGCTGGTCGCCCAGCACAACAAGTTGATGCGTGCTTCCGGCTACACGATCCTCGGCCTGCTTGGCATTGGCGGCTACAAGGCGTCGGCAAGGCAGGCGATGGAACAGGCCGAATTCTGGCTCGAAAAGACCAATTTGATCAACCGTGCCGACGACCCTGCGGGTGACCTGCCCTATGGTGACCAGCGCCGCCTCGAAATCGCGCGCGCCATGTGCACGGGGCCGGAACTGCTCTGTCTTGACGAGCCGGCGGCTGGCCTCAACCCGCGTGAGTCAGCCGCGCTCAACGAATTGCTGCGCGACATCCGCGCAAACACCGGCGTGTCCATCCTGCTGATCGAGCATGACATGAGCGTGGTGATGGAAATCTCCGACCATGTTGTCGTGCTGGAGTATGGCCGCAAGATATCCGACGGCACGCCGGATGAGGTGAAGAACGATCCGAAGGTCATCGCCGCCTATCTCGGCGTCGAGGATGACGAGATCGAGGGGTTGATCGGGGCCGCGCCCGGCGGCGCCGTCGACGCCGACGCGGTTGCAGCCCATATTGTCGCCGATGACATGAGGTCCGCCGGGGTTGAGGTGCCTGCGGCGCTTGCCGCCGTTGCCGCCCTGCCGGTTGCCGCCGATGCCGCACCGGCGAGGAAAGCCGCGAAAGCTGGTTCCAAAACGTCGAAGGCACAGGTTGACAAGGCCGCTTCGAAGACTGTTGCAAAGGCTTCCGCGAAAGCCGCTTCCGCACCGGCCAAGGCTGGGGTGAAGGCACCGGCCAAGGCTGGGGTGAAGGCATCGTCCGAGGCTGTGGTGAAGGCATCGTCCAAGGGTGTGGTGAAGGCTCCGGCGAAAGCAGCGCCCGTGGCATCCGCGGCCGCCGCAAAACCTGCTGAAAAATCCGCCCCGCCCGCCAACGCGTTTGGCGGCGGTGTCGCCAACGCGATGATCGCGCCGCGTGGTGGCGTCGCCGATGATCTCACCCGCATCAAAGGCATCGGCCCGGTGAACAACCGCAAGCTGAACGAGCATGGCATTTTCCATTTCAGCCAGATCGCGGCGTGGAAAAAGACCGATGTGAAGGCAGCCGAAGCCTATCTGGAATTTGACGGGCGCATCGCCCGCGAGGACTGGATCGGCCAGGCGAAAATCTTCGCCAAGGCGAAGGCAAAGGCGCCGGCCAAAAGCGGGGCGAAAACTCCTGCCAAAGACCCGGTCAACAGCCCGGCCAAGGCGGCGGCAAAACCTGCGGTGAAGGCAGTCGCCAAACCATCGGCCAAGGCTGTCGCACCCAAGGCCAAGGGGAGCAAATGATGGCTGAAACGCTTCTCTCGGTTCAGGATGTCGAGACCTATTACGGCAATATCCGTGCGCTCGGCGGCGTGTCTATCGACGTCAAGCGCGGCGAGATCGTCGCGCTGATCGGCGCCAATGGCGCGGGCAAGTCCACGCTGATGATGACGATCTTCGGAAGCCCCAAGGCGCGCACTGGCCGGGTCGTGTTCGAGGGCCGCGACATCACCGATTTGCCCACCCATGAGATCGCGCGCCTGCGCATCGCGCAGTCGCCCGAGGGCCGCCGCATCTTCCCGCGCATGACGGTGCTGGAAAACCTGCAAATGGGCGCGTCGCTCGACAATCTCGCCTTCTTCAAGGACGACGTCGAAAAGGTGTTTCATCTGTTTCCGCGCCTGAAGGAGCGCATCACCCAACGCGGCGGCACGCTGTCGGGCGGCGAACAGCAGATGCTGTCAATCGGGCGGGCGCTGATGGCGCGGCCGAAACTCCTCTTGCTGGATGAACCGTCGCTCGGGCTTGCACCCCTCATCGTCAAGCAGATTTTCGAGGCAATCAAGGAACTGAACGCCAATCAGGGCCTGAGCGTGTTCCTCGTCGAGCAGAACGCCTTCGGTGCCTTGAAGCTCGCCAATCGCGGTTATGTCCTTGTCAACGGCCGCGTGACGATGAGCGGGACCGGCAAGGAACTGCTCACCAACCCCGAGGTGCGCGCGGCCTATCTCGAAGGCGGGAGGCATTGAGGGCGTCATGATCTATGCGATGATCTTCGAGAAGTTCTTCGTCGGCGAACTGGTGTTCTACATGATCGCCTGCTGGGCGACATGGATGACGGGCAAGGCGATCGCCAGCACTTGGCAATCCAAGGCGAAGTTCGCGCTTGCCGCCATCGGGCTGGCGGCCGCGGTACGCTTCCTGCACTACGCGCTCTATGAGGGGCCGTTCCTCAGCCCGGTGCACTATGTTTCGGACCTTTTTGTCCTGTCGGCCGTCGGGCTTGCCGCCTACCAATACACGCGCACCAACCAGATGGTGTCGCAATACCATTGGCTTTACGAAAGGGCCTCTCCGTTGAGCTGGCGCGACAAGACGCGCTGAGCGCCGGATTCACCAAATTGCGCCGTTCCCAACCCGGAAAGGCGTGACAAAGAGCCTGAAATGGGCTTGATTTATTCCATGGCGATCCAGGTGGCATCGCTGATGGACCTACAACCAGACCACCACCTTAACGGGAGCACATCCATGAAGAAGTCACTTCTCTCCGCGGTCGCGATGACGGCAGTCCTGTCGTTCTCGGGCGCGGCCTGGGCTGAAATCCTGGTCGGCGTCGCCGGCCCGCTGACCGGCCCGAACGCCGCCTTCGGCGCGCAGCTGCAGAAAGGCGCCGAACAGGCCGCCGCCGACATCAACGCCGCCGGTGGCGTCAATGGCGAGATGATCAAGATCGTTCTCGGCGACGACAAGTCGGACCCGAAAGAAGGCGTTTCGGTTGCCAACAAATTCGTCGGTGACGGCGTGAAATGGGTTGTCGGCCACTTCAACTCCGGCGTTTCGATCCCGGCTTCGGAAGTCTATGCCGAAAACGGCATCGTGCAGATCACGCCTGCCTCGACGAACCCGACCTTCACCGAGCGCGGCCTGTGGAACACGCACCGCACCTGCGGCCGTGACGACCAGCAGGGCACGGTTGCCGGCGGCTACATCCTTGCCAACTTCAAGGACGCCAAAGTCGCGGTCATCCATGACAAGACGCCGTATGGCCAGGGTCTCGCAGACTTCACCAAGGCGGCCATGAATGCCGGCGGCATGACGGAAGCCATGTATGAAGGCATCAACACCGGCGACAAGGACTTCTCGGCCCTCATCGCGAAAATGAAGGAAGCCGGCGTATCGGTCGTCTATTTCGGCGGCCTGCACACCGAAGCCGGCCTGATGATGCGCCAGATGGCCGACCAGGGCCTGACCGCGAAGTTCATGTCGGGTGATGGCATCGTTTCGAACGAACTCGCTTCGATCGCAGGCGACGCCGTCAACGGCACGCTGATGACGTTTGCTCCGGATCCCCGCAACAACCCGGCCGCCAAGGACCTCGTCGAGAAGTTCCGCGCCGCCGGTTTCGAGCCGGAAGCCTACACGCTCTACTCCTACGCCGCCCTCCAGGTTCTCGCTTCGGCTGCTGCCGCCGCGAAATCCAATGACGGACAGGCTGTCGCCGCCGCCATCAAGGCAAACGGCCCGCATGCCACCGCCATCGGCGAACTCTCCTATGACGCCAAGGGCGACATCACCCGCCCGGACTACGTCATGTATGAGTGGAAAAAAGGCGAAGACGGCAACTACACCTACTTCCAGATGGGCATGTGATTTCGCCCGTCTGACGGTGTGAGCCGCAGACAGGAGCCCGGTGCGCAAGCGCCGGGCTTTTTTCTTGTCCAAGACATCGGCTGTGTCATCCGCTGCCAAAGCGGGGCTTGCCACGAAGTGTTTGCACTGCACAATGAAGCGCGATAGAGCGCGAGTGCCTCTGTCACAGTTTCGCCGCAATCGGGGAGCGCGCACGCATGGCCATCCGCAAAATCCTTGTCGCCAACCGCTCCGAGATCGCCATCCGCGTGTTCCGGGCGGCCAATGAGCTGGGCATTCAGACCGTCGCCGTCTGGGCCGAGGAAGACAAATACGCGCTGCACCGCTTCAAGGCCGATGAGAGCTACCAGATCGGGCGGGGCGACCATCTTGACCGCGATCTTGGACCGATTGAAAGCTACCTGTCGATTTCGGAAATCATCCGGGTCGCCAAGGAAAGTGGCGCGGACGCGATCCATCCGGGCTACGGCCTTCTGTCGGAAAGCCCCGAGTTTGCCGATGCCTGTGCCGAGAACGGCATCATCTTCATCGGCCCGTCGCCCGAAACGATGCGGCGGCTGGGCAACAAGGTAGCGGCCCGCAACCTCGCCATCGAGATCGGCGTTCCCGTCATCCCGGCAACCGACCCATTGTCCGATGACATCGCGACGGTTTTGAAGAAGGCCGAGGAGATCGGCCTGCCGGTGATGCTGAAGGCCTCATGGGGCGGCGGCGGGCGTGGCATGCGCACCATCCGCAAGCTTGAGGATGTGGCGCGCGAGGTGACGGAAGCGCGCCGCGAGGCGATGGCCGCCTTCGGCAAGGACGAGATCTATTTCGAGAAGCTGATCGAACGCGCCCGTCATGTGGAAGTGCAAATCCTCGGCGACCGGCATGGCAACGCCGTGCATCTCTTCGAGCGCGATTGCTCGATCCAGCGCCGCAACCAGAAAGTTGTCGAGCGGGCCCCCGCCCCTTACCTCGACGATGCGCGCCGCGCCGAACTGTCGGGCCATGCGCTGAAGATCGCGCAGGCGACAAGCTATGTCTGCGCGGGAACCGTCGAGTTCCTGCAGGATGCCGACACCGGCAAATTCTATTTCATCGAGGTCAATCCGCGCATCCAGGTGGAACACACGGTGACGGAGGAAGTCACCGGCATCGACATCGTCAAGGCGCAGATCCACGTGATTGAGGGCCATGCCATCGGCACGCCGGAATCAGGCGTGCCGGCACAGGCCGACATCCGGTTGAACGGCCATGCGCTGCAATGCCGGATCACCACCGAGGACCCGGAACAGAATTTCATCCCGGATTATGGCCGCATCCATGCCTATCGCGGCGCGACCGGCTTCGGCATCCGGCTGGACGGCGGTACGGCCTATTCGGGCGCTGTCATCACGCGGTTCTACGATCCGCTGCTGGAGAAGGTCACAGCCTGGGCGCCGACACCGCAGGAGGCGATCGCGCGCATGGACCGCGCCTTGCGCGAGTTCCGCATCCGCGGTGTTTCAACCAACCTGACCTTCCTTGAGGCGATCATCAGCCATCCGAAGTTCAAGGCGAATGAATATACCACGCGCTTCATCGACACGACGCCCGAGCTGTTCGAGCAGGTCAAGCGCAAGGACCGCGCCTCGAAGCTGTTGCGCTACATTGCCGATGTGACGGTCAACGGCCATCCCGAAACGAAGGGCAGGCCGAAGCCGCCTGCGCACGCGCTTGCGCCGAAAGTCCCGCGCATCGATGCGCCGAAGGTGGATGGCACCAAGCAATTGCTGGATGATCTCGGCCCGCAAGGCTTTGCCCGTTGGATGCGCGCGCAAGACCGCGTGCTGATCACCGACACCACGATGCGCGACGGGCATCAATCCCTGCTCGCCACGCGGATGCGCACCCATGACATCGCCCGCATCGCGCCCGTTTATGCCAAGGCGTTGCCCAGCCTGTTTTCGCTGGAATGCTGGGGCGGCGCGACGTTTGACGTGTCCATGCGCTTCCTCACCGAAGACCCGTGGGAGCGCCTGCATCTCGTGCGGGAGGCGGCCCCCAACATCCTGCTGCAAATGCTGCTGCGCGGGGCGAACGGTGTCGGCTACACCCTGTTCCGCGTCTTCGATTGCCTCAACTGGGTCGACAACATGCGCGTCTCGATGGACGCGATCATCGAAGCCGACAAATTGTGCGAGGCGGCGATCTGCTACACCGGCGATATCCTGAATGCCGCGCGGCCGAAATATGATTTGAAATACTATGTCGCAATGGCGCGCGACCTCGAGAAGGCCGGCGCCCACATCATCGCGCTGAAAGACATGGCGGGGCTGTTGAAGCCTGCCGCTGCGCGCGTGCTGTTTACGGCGTTGCGCCAGGAAACCGACCTGCCGATCCATTTCCACACCCATGACACGGCCGGCATCGGTGCCGCGACCATCCTTGCCGCCGTCGAAAGCGGCGTCGATGCCGTGGACGCCGCGATGGACGCGTTTTCCGGCAACACGGCGCAGCCCTGCCTCGGCTCCATCGTGGAAGCCATGAAAGGCTCCGAGCGTGACACCGGACTGGATGCTGAATGGATCCGCAAGATCTCGTTCTATTGGGAGGCTGTCCGCCACAAATATGCGGCGTTCGAGAGTGACCTGAAGGGCCCCGCCTCCGAGGTTTATCTGCATGAAATGCCGGGCGGACAGTTCACCAACCTGAAGGAGCAGGCCCGTTCGCTCGGCCTTGAGGCGCGCTGGCACGAGGTGGCGCAGGCATATGCCGATGCGAACCAGCTCTTCGGCGACATCGTGAAAGTGACGCCGTCGTCCAAGGTTGTCGGCGACATGGCGCTGATGATGGTGAGCCAGGATCTCACCAAGGACGATGTGCTCGATCCGAAGCGGGACATCTCCTTCCCGGATTCCGTGGTCGACATGATGCGTGGTTCGCTCGGGCAGCCACCCGGCGGCTGGCCGGAAGGCATCCAGAAGAAAGTGCTGAAGGGCGAGCAGCCGATCACCGTGGTGCCCGGTTCGCTTCTCAAGGACATCGACCTGTTTGCCGAGCATGAGAAGATCGAGCAGGAACTCGGCCTCGAATTGTCAGACGCGCAGTTCGCCTCGCATCTGATGTATCCGAAAGTGTTCCGCGATTTCATGGCGGCGCAGGAGAAATACGGCCCCGTCAGCGCCCTGCCGACACCGGTCTATTTCTATGGCCTGCAATCGGAAGAGGAAATCTATGTCACGCTGGAAGCGGGCAAGACGATGGTCATCCGCTGCCTTGCCATCGGCGACCTTGACGAGCAGGGCTTCCGCACCGTGTTCTTCGAGTTGAACGGCCAGCCGCGCCGCATCAAGGTGCCGGACCGCGCCGCGGGTGCCGCCTCCGCGCGCATCCGGCCAAAGGCCGAGGCGGGCAATGCAAGCCAGATCGGGGCGCCGCTGCCGGGCGTGGTGTCCACGCTCGGCGTGGCCTCAGGGCAGGCGGTGAAGGCTGGTGACGTGCTCCTTTCCATCGAGGCCATGAAGATGGAGACTGCGCTCCACGCCGACCGCGACGGCGTGATCGAGCGGGTGGAAGTGAAAGTCGGCGACCAGATCGACGCCAAGGACCTGCTGGTGGTGTTCAAGGCGTGATGCAGTCGGCTTTGTCTTGCCAGTTCATAATTCGTGAATGAGGGAGGATCAGCGGGCGCTTGTTTGTTAAATCGATTTAGGCAACATCGATCGCATCCCTGATTCCGGTGCGCGCCATGTCGTCGATCGCCTCCAGCCCCGCTCTGTTTCCATCGTCCCGCATCGCGGTGTCCTTGCTGTTTCTCGTCAACGGGTTCACGGTCGGCTCCTGGGCGCCGATGATCCCGGAGTTCAAGGCGCGGCTCGGCTTGAGCGAGGCGACGCTCGGGCTGATGATCCTCGCCTTCGGTGTCGGTTCGCTCGTGGCGATGCCGCTGGTCGGCATGGTGATCGCGCGCGCCGGATCACGCGTGATCGTGCGGCTGATGGCGCTCGCCCTGTCTGTGGCGCTGTTCATGCTGTTGCATCTTCCGGGCGTCTGGTTCGCGGCGATGATGATGTTCGTCACCGGCGGGCTGGTCGGCGGCATGGATGTGGCGATGAACGCCAATGCCGTATCCGTCGAGCGTGACATGCGCCGTGCCATCATGTCATCCTGTCACGGCTTCTGGAGCCTTGGCGGTTTTCTGGGTGCCGGTCTCGGCGGGCTGGTCATTGGCCGCTTCGGCGGCGAGGCCCATGTGCTGATGGTCACCGCCCTGTCGGTTGGCCTTGTTGCGGCGGCATGGATGATCACGTTCGATGACAGTGCCGCCCATGTCGAGGGCGAGGGCAAGCCGAAGGCGGCGCTGCCCCGCGAGTTGCTGCCCTGGCTGATTGGCGCGATGGCGCTGGCCTGCATGATCCCGGAGGGTGCGGTGCTGGATTGGGGCGCGCTTTATCTGCGACAGGAACTGGGAGCGGATATCGCCCTGTCAGGGTTTGGCTTTGCCGCCTTCTCCGCCACCATGGCGGTGATGCGCTTTGCCGGTGACGGCGTGCGCAACCGGTTTGGCGCTGTGCGCACCTTGCGCGTGTCCTGCCTGTTTGCCGGTGCCGGGCTTGCCATCGCCGCGCTGGCGCCAAACGCGCCGTTGGCCATCGCCGGTTTCGCCATCGCGGGGCTGGGTGTTGCCAATCTCGTTCCGATCATGTTTTCAGCCGCCGGCAATCTGCCCGGCCATGCGCCGGGCGTGGCGATCTCGGTTGCCACCTTCATGGGCTATTCGGGGATATTGTTTGCGCCATCGCTGATCGGCTTCATCGCCGAGCACACGGGTTTTGCGCCAATCTTCTTCACGCTGGCGCTCATTTTTGTCGCCGTGTTTGCCGGTGCGGGACTCGGGCGCCACGCCGATGGCGTGAAGGGTTGATCCTTCCGTTCAGGCAAACGTCACGCGTCCGATCAGCGGGAGCGAACGGATGCGTTCGCCTGTCAGCGCGAAAATCGCGTTTGCGAGCGCGGGCGCGATGACCGGCACGGCAAGCTCGCCGACGCCGCCCGGCGTGTCGCCGGTTTGCAGCACTTCCGTGTCGATGACGGGGCAGCCTGAAAGACGCAGCAGCTCGAACGTGTCAAAATTGGTCTCGTTGGGCACGCCGTCTGAAAAACTGACCGCCTGATGCATGGCCGCGCCAAGCCCGAACACCGCGCCGGACACAAGCTGATCAGTGACGAGCGACGGGTCCAGCGCAATCCCCACATCGGCGACCAACACCAGCCGCTCGATTGTCAGGGCGTCGAGCGTGCCCGAGACCTCGGCCACGCAGGCGACATCGCTGCCATAGGCGCGGCAAAAGGCGAGGCCGCGGGCGATGCCTTCCTTCGGTTCCTTCCAGCCCGCGCGCTCTGTCGCGCGCACCAGCACGCCGCGGGCGCGCACGTCCCTTTCCAGAAGGGCGAGGCGTTGCGTCAGCGGGTCCGCGGAGGAGCGAACGGCAATCTCATCAAGCGCGCATTCCAGGAAGAACGTGTTGTGCGCATAGCCGACGGAGCGCCAGAAGCCGACGGGCACGCCTGCATCGGCATCCACGGTTTCCGAGTGATACACCGGCAAGGCATAGGGCGTGTCAAACAACCCTTCGGCAAGAAAGCGGTCCGGCCCGGCAACAGGCGCCGAAGGCATCAGCCGTGCAGCAATCGAGCGGGTGGGCGAGGGCGCCGCCGCGACAATCGAGAGCGCGCGCGGCACGCCATCATCACCGGGCAAGGCCGTGATGCGGGCCTTGGCCGCCGGGCGATAGACATCATGTGTCATGTCGGTTTCGCGCGACCAAGTGATCTGCACCGGTCGGCCGCTCGTTTCGCGCGCCGCCAGGGCGGCAATCAGCGCGAAATCCGCTTCCGCCCGCCGCCCGAAACCGCCGCCAAGCAAGGTCGGGTGCACGCGGATGGAGGCCAACGGCAGATCAAGCGCGCGCGCGCAGGCAAACTGCACCACGCTCGGCGCCTGTGTCGGCGCCCAGACATCGAGCAGGCCGTCAGCCAGCCTGGCCGTGGCGTTCATCGGTTCCATCGTGGCATGCGCCAAAAACGGCACTTCATAGGCAAGCCGCATCACGGCGCGGCTGTCAGCCGTGTCGAGCGCGCGGGCGGCATTGCCCGTTTCGCGCAGCACCCAGCCATCGCCTGCATCAAGCGCAGCATCGAGCGCCGCCGCAACGCTGGCATCGTCGGCGGTCGAGCCATTGTCCGCCCATGTGAGGTTGAGGGCTTCGGCGGCCGTGAAGGCGGTCCATGTCGTGTCGGCCAGCAGCACAACGCCGTCACCCCAATGGGTGGTGACGCGGAGGATGGAGGCAACACCGGGCATGGTTTTCGCCGCGCTGTCATCCTGCGCGGCCAGCGTCTGGCCGGCGCGCGGGGCGAGCACCACTGTGCCATGGAGCATGTCGGGCAGGTCGACATCGATGCCGAACACGGCTTGCCCTGTTGCCTTGGCGCGGCCATCGACGCGCGTCTGCGGGTTGCCGAGGATGCGCCACTCCTCGCGCGGCTTCGCACGGACTTCGGAAGGAACCGGCAGCGCTGCAGCGCGGCTCACGGCTTCGGCGAAGGTCAGCGACCGGCCCGACACCTGATGGATGATGCGGGCATCGCTGAAGGCGAGGCTGCCTTTCGGAACGCCGAGTTCAATGGACGCCGATTCAGCCAGCAGCGCGCGCGCTGTCGCTCCCGCCATGCGCAGGCGTTCAAATCCATCACGCACCGATGTTGAAGCACCCGTCACCTGCAACCCAAGCGCGGGGCCGATCGTTTCGGCGACGCCTGCCCAAAGCGTGCCGAGGGCCGATCTGCCATCGGTCGCGAGCGGCAAGCCATCGCGCAGGATTTCCACATTGCCATAGGCACCCGAGGCGATGTCATGGCGCACGGTCACCATGGCGAGCGGCAGGTCGAGTTCCTCGGCGACGAGTGCGGCGAGCGTGGTGGTGACGCCCTGTCCCATTTCCGCCTGCGGGCAGACAATGGTGACGGAATTGTCATCGCCGATGGCGATGAAATGCGTCAGCGGCGTTTCACCGCGCGTCAGCCGCCCGTCGAACGGGTCGCCCCAACCGGCAGTGAGCCGCCGCCAACCATAGACGCCGCCCGCCGCCAGGAGCGCGGTGCCGATCAGGAAAGCGCGCCGTTTCAGGCCCATCTCACGCCGCATCCTTCAGCAAGGCGGATGCCCGCGCGATGGCGGCGCGGATCTTCGGATAGGTGCCGCAGCGGCACAGATTGCCGTCCATCGCTTCGGTGACTTCCGCGTCGTCGGGGTCCGGCTTGCCGGCGAGCAGGGCCGTTGCCGCCATGATCTGGCCGGACTGGCAATAGCCGCATTGCGCGACGTTCAACTCAACCCAGGCCTGCTGCACGGCCGAGAGGACACCGTCTTCTGCAAGCCCCTCGATGGTTGTCACCGCGCCTGTGACGTCGCCTGCCAATGTCACGCAACTGCGCACCGGTTCGCCGTCGACCAGCACGGTGCAGGCGCCGCACGCGGCAATGCCGCAACCATATTTGGTGCCCTTCAGCTTGATGACATCGCGCAGCACCCAGAGCAGAGGCATGTCCGCCGGGGCGTCAACGATGCGGGTTGCGCCATTGATGGTGAGCGTCAATGCCATGACCGATCCAAAAGCCGTTTGCGCCAGCCTGCTTCAACCACGCGCGGCGGCGCGGGGGAAGGGGCGTTCAGCCATCATCCGCTTCAGTTTGCCGTCGTGCCGGGTCCCGGCATCCGCCAGAGGCGCGCGCATGGCCGGGCTCAGCATGTCGGTCAGGTCGATGCCGGGACGAACGCCGACACATGCGGCATCGGTTTCGAGCCAGTCTTCGGCGGCGGCGCGGCCAAGATCACGCAGATGGATGAGGAAGGCCGGTTCGGCCAGCAACTTTGAAGCGGCGGACAAGGCAGACAAGGCTTCGTCCGCGTCGATCCGGTGCAGGCGGATGTCGCGATATTCCTCGGACGAAATTCTGCCCTGTCCGATCAGTTTCTTGACGAAGGCGATGGCCCGCAGTTCGGCCAGCAGCCCGGCATTGAAGGTCACCTCGTTGATGCGGTCGGCAATGTCGCGCGCCGATTCCGGTGCTTCGGTCCGGCGGATCGGGTTGATCTGCACCAGCAGCAGATCCTCGACCGCGTTTTCGTAGAAGAATGGATAGAGCGACGGATTGCCGGCAAAGCCGCCATCCCAATAGTGCTCGCCCTCGATCTCGACGGCGGGAAAGAGTGTCGGCAGGCAGGCAGAGGCCATCAGATGATCGACGGTGAGTTCATACTTGCGGAAGACGCGGCCCTGACCTGTCTCGACATGCGTGGCGGTGATGAAGACCTCCATCGCGTCACACGCGGCGACACGCCCGAAATCAATCTCGGCCTCCACCACTTCGCGCAAGGGATTGACACCGAACGGATTGGCCATGCGCGGCGACAGCGTGCGCGACACCGCCTCGAACCAGAACAGCGCCGGATTGGCCTCCATGCTGAAATTGCCGGACAGCACATCCAGCGGCGTGCGCTGGATGGGGGAAAAGCGGCCGCGTTCGCCCACTGCCGTCCAGAAGGCGGCAAGGCG
>JALOTE010000137.1 GCA_025458045.1 Rhizobiaceae bacterium | reverse complement strand
GCGGATCGTGGAGCGGGCGCGCATCGACGGCTACACCAACCACATCAACGGTTCGCGTGACCTTGACCTCGCGCGCATTGCTGATCTGAACGGCGATGGCATCCTCGATATCGCGCTGCCGCGCATCAAGGATGGTTCGCAGGCGGTTGTGACCTTCGCAGGCGGCAAGCCGCGCGAACTGTAGACGCTTACGACGTGCCGCTTTGTGGGCTCGACAGTGCAATACGCCACCCGTCCAGGCTCACATCAACCGTCACCCGCTTCAAGTGCGGTTTTGAAATCCAGCCTTGCGCGAAAGCCCAGTTCTGCTTCGGCCCGGGCCGGATCATAGACCCGGTCGATCACCGCCGGAAAGCGCCAGCCCAGCCGTGCGTAAACGTCATGGGCGCCGGGCACGCAGCGGCGGATGACCGGCCCGGCATCAACCATCAGATCCATGGCATCGCCGCGCGAGAACGGTGGCGGCGCCGAAATGATGTAGGTGCCAAAGCCGATGTCGGCAGCCTTTTCCAGAGCCAGTCCGTGCGCGAGGGCCGCGTCCTCCAAGCCGACCCTTCGGTGCAGCAATTCATTTGCCATCTGGTTTGCGGCGGTGAGGCCTGATGCGGGGTCTTCCTGCGGCACAAAGAACCGGCTGGTGCGAAGGATGATGCACGCCATGGCATGGCGCAGGGTATGGGTCCGGCACAGATGCTCGGCGGTCAGTTTTGTCACGCCATAAATGTTGCGCGGTGCGAGCGGGCCGAAATCCTCGTCAAGCCAGGCGGCGCGATCATGTTCGCCTTTGGCGATGTCCGGCGTGACCATCAGCGACGTGGTTGACGTCAGGATGAACCGGCCGATGCCGTGCCGCGCTGCGGCATCGAGCAGGTTCATGGTGCCAATGACGTTGACATCGATGAACCGGCCTGGCGCGGCGCGTTCAAGGTCCGGCGCATGCAAGGCTGCTGCATGGATGACGGCGTCAAACCTGTGGATGGCGACGACCGCTTCGACAAACGCTGCGTCGCCGACCGAGCCGACCGCCGCCGTTTCCGGCCCGTCTGCAATATCGACGCCGATGACGTGATGCCCGCGCCGACGCAGCATCGGCGCGATTGCGCGTCCGAGTTGGCCCGACGAGCCGGTCAACAGGACCTTCATTCCCAAACCCTTCAGCGCCCGGACAGACGTGACCGTGCCGGTTCTGCCGAAACATGGCGGGTCGGCGGCAGGTCGGCCAGTTCATTCATCGACGTCAAAGAACAGTCTTGCGCCATTGACGGTGACGAACATGATCTCTCCTCGCAGTGCGCAGGTTTGCATGACTGTGCATGACGCGCCGCTTGCTGGCCAACCGATTTCGACAGTGGCGACCATTTTGATCCGAGCGCCAGCAAACGACAATTGTTCGACGATTCATGATCGTTCGGCGCCAAACGCATCACCAAAAACCTCACCAAACGCACGTTCCCCGCGCGGTGAGAACGCGATGGCGCGGCTGTCCGGATCGCGCTTGGCCCAGCCCAGTTCCTCGAACCGCGCAAGAAAGGCGCGGCCGAGACCGCCGCCCAAATGCGGGCGGCGCGCGCTCCAGTCGAGGCAGGCGCGGCACAGAGGTGCGCGGCTTTTGCCAAGGCGCTCGATGTCGATGCCGAACTCCGCGACAAAGCGCTTGCCTTTCCCGGTCAGCGACAGCGCGTCATCCGTTCCCGCGAGATGGCCCTGCGCCAGCAGACTGTCGAACAGCCGCGTGCCCATCTCGCCTGCCAGATGGTTGTAGCAGACGCGCGCCTTGCGCAGGCGTTCATCACGCGGCCCGGTGCGCATGCGCAGATGCCCCGCGCCTGCGGCAAGGCCCATCAGGCCTTCCAGCACATGGGCGACCTGTTCGTTTGCCAGCGAGAAATACTTGTGGCGGCCCTGCTTCAGCGGGCGGAGCAGAGATCCCTCATGCATCTTCGACAGATGCGCGCTCGCCGTCTGGATGGTCACGCCGGCTTCCGCCGCAAGCTCGCTCACCGTCAGCGCTTTTCCGCTCATCAGCGCGGTCAGCATGTTGGCGCGTGCCGGATCACCGATCAGCGCGGCGATGATGGCAATGTCAGGGCCGTCTTTCATGCTTCGATGCTAATCGAAGCATCCACGCAAGGCAACGCTGTAGGGCAGGGGATGATCCCGGGCCTGATCCGAAGAAAGGCTATCGCCATGCTGACCTGTGTCATCCGCTACCACATCGATCCGACGAAACGCGCGCAGTTTGAAACCTATGCGCGCAATTGGGGCGAGGCGATCCCGCGTTGCGGCGCTGACCTCATCGGGTACTTCGCGCCGCATGAAGGGTCGAGCACGCTCGCCTATGGCATCTACACTGTGCCGAGTCTGGCCGAGTATGAGGCCTATCGCGCCCGGCTCGCCGCCGACCCGTTGGGGCGGTGGAACTATGAGTTTGCGCAGGCCGAGAAGTTCCTGCTGCGAGAGGACCGCACCTTCCTCAAGATGGTCTCCGCCCCGCATGGAGCGCTGCGCCAGCCATGATTGCGGTGATCTTCGAGGTGGTGCCCGCCGAAGGCCGCAAAAACGAGTATCTCGACATCGCCGCCACCATGCGGCCGATGCTCGACCGGATCGACGGCTTCATCTCGGTCGAGCGGTTCCAGAGCCTGAGCGATCCGAAGAAGCTGTTGTCCCTGTCCGTCTTCCGCGATGAGGAGGCGATTGCGCAGTGGCGCAACCTGTCGGCCCATCGCGGCGCGCAAGCCAAAGGTCGAAGCGGTGTCTTCGAGGATTACCGCCTGCGCATCGCCCATGTGCTGCGGGACTATGGCCTCAATGACCGTGATCAGGCCCCGGCCGACAGCAGGGCGGCGCATGGTCCAAAAGTTCCTGGCACAGTGATCAACCCATCCGGCTCCATTCCCACAGAGTGAGCGCAGCAATGGCGAGGAACGAGGCACCGACGGCGCGTCCGACAAAGGCCGTCGCACCGGCATTGGAAACCAGAATGTCCCGGCTGCGCGCGGCAGCGATCGCCAGCCCGCCATAGACGATGAACTGCATCGCCGCGGTCATCGCGCCGAGCACGAGGCCTTGCGCGGCGAGGCTTCCGAACTGCGGCTTGACGAATTGCGGATAGACGGCGGCGACAAACACATAGGCTTTCGGGTTGAGCAAGCAGGTGACCGCTCCCTGCCGGAACGCCTGCCACAATGACGCCGATGCGGCGGCCTCGACCGCGCCGATGGCGATGCTGCTGCGCAACAGCGAAACGCCGATCCAGCCAAGATAGGCCGCACCGGCCAGCAGCATCGCCTGCATCAGCGCAGGCGGGAAGGCGAGCAATGCGCCCGCGCTGAGCACGCCCCAGACGGTATGCACCGCGCCGCCCGCCATGATGCCCGCCGTGGCCGCCAGCCCGCGGGCGCGCCCGCCCGTCAGCGCATTGCCGATGGCAAACACCATGTCGACGCCCGGCATGATGATGATGCCGGTGAGCAGAACGAAAAACAGCGCGAGGTTTTCAACATAAGACATGTCAGTTGGCCTTCTGGGAAACGCGGCTTTCGTGCCTGTCCTGCCCGAAGTCGTGGTCCACCGACACCCGATAAACCCCCGCCAAGTGACAAGCGATGTCAGTTGCGGCAAGTCTGGTGCTGGGCAAAGCCGGAGTCTTGGGATGCAGAAGGCCGAACGATTGTTCGAGATCGTGCAGATCCTGCGCGCCGCATCCGCACCAGTGACAGCGGCAACCATGGCGGCCGAACTGAAAGTGGTGCCGCGCTCGATCTACCGCGACATTGATGCGCTAAGGGCAATGCGCGTGCCCGTCGAAGGCGGGCGCGGCATCGGCTATGTGTTGCGCAAGGCGTTCAGCCTGCCGCCCCTGATGCTCTCGATCGAAGAAAGCGAAGCGATCACGCTGGCGCTCGCCCTGCTTGACCGTTCCGCCGACACGCAATTGCGCCAAGCGGCATCCAGCGTGTCCCGCAAGATCGCCGCCGCACTCCCCGCGCCGCTCCGCCCTTCGCTTGACAGGCCAAGCCTGCATGCTTGGGGCGGCGTGGCGCCATCGCCCGAAGGCATCGATCTCGCGGTGCTGCGCCGAGGCATCCGTGAGGAGACGAAGCTCACCTTCGCCTACACCGACGAGGCCGGCGTGCAGACGCAACGCGTGGTGCGTCCTCTGGCACTCATCTACTACACCGCTTGGACAACGCTCGTCGCGTGGTGCGACACGCGAAACGCCATCCGCAACTTCCGCACCGACCGCATGCGTGACGCGTCATTGCTTTCAGACCGTTTCACCGGCGAGGGCGACGCATTGCGCAAGCGCTGGATGGATGGGTGGGTCTCGAACCGGGCGTGACGGAATTCGAACTGATCGAGCGGCGGCTTCTCTCGGTTCGTTCACCAATACCTGCCGGGCTTCCACCGGCCCCGACATGGTCGGAGACCCGGCCTGCAGTCAGGCGCATCACGAAAGGTTGGCCTTCGCCGTCGAAAACAGCATGCAGCCTTGTGTTCAGCCCGCCTCTCGTGCAGCCGATATGGCGGGAAAGCATCCCCCTTTCTTGCAGGCTCGACGCCGGGCGGTGAGCTTTCGAAGGGGTTGCGTCGATCATCATTCTGCCCGGCGGTCGCCTGCGGCCAAATCACTGAAAATCCTGTCGAACACGCCCAATTCCGTCCAGCGGCGGAAGTGGCTGTAAAGCGTCTTGTGCGGCCCGTGGTCCTTCGGCGCGTCCTTCCACTGCAGGCCGCGGCCGGCCGCGCAAGAACCATGTGCCGGACTCGACGTCATCAGCGCGCAAGCCATGCCGGAGAGCGCCTCGTGGCGCAAGCTCGCGTGGCCGCGGGGCATGAGCGGCAGGCTCGAAGCCCGCTTCGCCGCCATTCGTGTGCGGGTCGCCGACGGCCCGGCGCAGCACATCGGCAGCATGGGCGCACAGCACCTGCCGGGCGAGGAGGTCATGCTGATCGGCGAGCATCGCTTGTGGGGCGAGAGGAACTTCCACCCCGCCAACCTCCCGGCAGGAGCACCGCTCCAGTGCCTGGCCGATGCCCAACCGGCACCAGCCTCGTGTCCAGACAGCCGACATAACCTCCTTTTTCCTGATCCGCCCGAGTGATGCCAACTCGACCGCAACCATACACCTGGATGGCAGCCACGATTGCACCGGACATGCCGGTGTATTCACACCACGACTGCAGACGCTACCTCAAACCGGAACGAGGCTAACCTCTGAACGTGTGCGATCAGGGGAGAAGGTCAGGTGCCATTTGTGCTGCAGTCTGACAGCATCGCTGGTTGCAAGCTGCGCCATGGCACCAACGAAATTTGCCGTTGCCAAACCGGCCTTGTGCGACTAGAGAGCCAGCGTCGCAGCGGCAATCGCTGCCATTGGCACCCGTAGCTCAGCTGGATAGAGCACCAGACTACGAATCTGGGGGTCAGGAGTTCGAATCTCTTCGGGTGCGCCAATTTTTCTTCAATAAAAACAGAGCATTAAATCTTCTGTTGTCCCGCACTTGACGATCAGTTGCCCAAATGTTACCGAGCGCGTTATCGTCTCAAATAATTGATGTTTTTCAATTATTTAAGCTAGATCCGACCCGGCACTGATTGAATCGCTGGCTTGGTGACACGGCTGAGCGGTTCTGATTCAAGCTCTCCAACCATGGAGGGTGATTTGGATGGGCCGTGCATTGAGCATCGACTTGCGGGAACGCGTTTTGAAGGCCTCGATGAGCGGTCTTTCGGCCCGGAAATGCGCCGAGCGCTTTGGCGTTGCCGCTTCGACGGCGATCCGTTGGATCGACCGCGCCGCGAAGGGTGAGATGGCGCCGCGTTTACGCGCAAAGCGGCCATCACGATTGTCGCCCCATGCCGGCTTCGTTGATGCCATGATAGAGGCGCGCAAGGACATCACGCTCGACGAGATGGTGGCGCGGCTCGCCGGCGAGCGGAGCTTGAAGATCGGACGATCAGCGCTCAGCGCCTGGCTGCGCTCGCGCGGGTTCACATACAAAAGAAGACCGCACACGCACTGGAGCAGGAAGGCCCTGGCCTGTTGAGGCAGCGCCGGGCGTGGTTCGATGAACAGCCCGACCTTGACCCAGAAAAGCTCGTCTTCATCGATGAAACAGGCCTCAACACCAAAATGGCGCGCCTTCGCGGGCGCTCCCAGAAGGGCGAGCGCTGTCGGGCAGGCATCCCGCACGGTCACTGGAAAACAACCACATTCACCGGTGCGTTGCGCCTGTCGGGCATGACAGCGCCCATGGTCCTGGACGGCGCTATGAACGGTGATGCATTCCGGGCCTA
>JALOTE010000136.1 GCA_025458045.1 Rhizobiaceae bacterium | reverse complement strand
GTGCGCATGGGCCTCTGGTTCGCGCTGTTCTACGGGATCGCCTGCCTGCCCGCCTTGCTGGCGGTCGAGCCGGTCCTGGTGCTGTTGGGCCAAAAGCCGGAACTTGCCGCGCTCGCCGGAGACTATATGGTCATCGCCGCCTTCGGCATGGTGCCGTCGATGGTCTATATCGTGTTCCGTTCGTTCCTCGGCGCGATCGACCGGGCAGGCATCATGCTTTGGGCGTCGATTGCGGGCGTCATCACCAATGCCGGGCTGAACTGGGTGTTCATTTTCGGCAATCTTGGCGCTCCGGAAATGGGTGTCGAGGGCGCGGCGCTGGCCAGCGTCATCACCGGCTCGCTGATGGCACTGATCGTGCTTGCCTATGGCGTGCGCGAAAAGCGGGCCGCAGCCTATCAGGTGCTCGTCCGCTTCTGGCGGCCGGACTGGCCGGTGCTCTGGTCGTCTCTGGCGCTCGGCCTGCCGATCTCGCTGACGATCATCGCCGAAGTCGGTCTGTTCCAGATGGCGACATTGATGGCGGGCTGGCTGGGCGTGGTTCCGCTGGCCGCCCATTCGATTGTCATGCAGCTCATCTCATTCTCGTTCATGGTGCCGTTGGGGCTGGCGCATGCGGCAACCGTGCGCGTGGGACAGGAGATCGGCGCGGAACGCATCGCGGACGCCGAACGTGCCGCGCGCGCCGCGCTCTACACGGGCTTCGGCGCGGCCTTTGTCACCATCGTCGCATTCCTCACGCTCCCGTCGCTGCTGATCGGAATTTTCCTGCCCGCCGATGACCCGCTGTTTGCCGAGACATTGGCGGCAGCCATCCCGCTTCTGCTGATTGGCGCGGCATTCAACCTGTTTGACGGCGCACAGGCGGTGGGCGCGGGCAATCTGCGCGGTCTGAAAGACACGCGCATCCCGATGATGATCGCGATTGTCTCTTATTGGGGGCTTGGCGTGCCGGCGGCCTATGTCCTGGCGTTTCAGACGGGGCTTGGCGCGCCGGGCATTTGGGGCGGCCTCGCGCTCGGCCTGCTCGCCGCAGCCTTTCTGATGAACATGCGCTTCTTTGCGCAAATCAGGCTGCGCGCCGCGCAGGCAGGCGGCCAAGGTCAAGCGATGGCGAACAAAGTGTTGCCAACCGGACGCAACTGACGGGTGGCGGTGGAGCGCCGTCCGAAAACGTGGCAAGAAAGCGCGGAGCTCCACCTTTTCCCCGCGCCAAGCCATGACCCTGATCCGCAAGCGCTATGGCAATTTCATCGACGGCGAAGGCCGCGCTGCGCCTGATATCGCGGTGACGGGCGAAACGCCGCCCGACGCAGCTGCGTTCGACGCGTCGCCGATGATGGCGCAATATCTGGCCATCAAGGCAGCCAATCCCGGTTCATTGCTGTTCTACCGGATGGGCGATTTCTATGAATTGTTCTTCGATGACGCGGTGACGGCGAGCCGCGCGCTCGGCATCACTCTGACCAAACGCGGCAAGCACAATGGCGACGACATCGCCATGTGCGGCGTGCCGGTGCACACCGCCGATGATTATCTCGCCAAGCTGATCGCGTCCGGCTTCAAGGTGGCGGTCTGCGAACAGATGGAAGATCCGGCGGAGGCGCGCAAACGAGGCTCGAAATCGGTGGTGCATCGCGAGGTGATCCGGCTTGTCACGCCCGGCACCATCACGGAAGAGGCGCTGCTTGCGCCCGGCGAGGCGTCCATCCTGATGGCGCTTGGCCGCCGCAAGGCGGACGGCGACCGCATGGCGCTCGCCTGGCTTGACTTGTCCACGGGTGATGTGCGGCTGGCCGAAACCACGACGGACAGGCTTGTCGCCGATGTGCTGCGGATCGACCCGCGCGAATTCCTGGTGCCGGATACGGCCTTTGGCGACGAGACTTTGAAGCCGGCGCTGGCCGCCATCGGCCGGGCGGCAGCGCCCTTGCCTGCATCATTGTTTGATTCGACGGCCGCCGGCCAGCGCATCGCGGATGCCTATGGCGTGATGGTGCTGGATGGGATCGGCGAATTTTCCGGGGCCGAACGCGCCGCGTTGGGCGGTCTGCTTGCCTATGTCGAACGCACACAGAAGGCGAGTCGCCCGCAACTGGCCTTGCCCAAGCGCGAGCAGGCAAGCGATGTGCTGTTCATCGATGCGGCGACCCGCGCCAATCTTGAACTGACGCGGACATTGGCGGGCGAGCGGCGCGGCTCGTTGCTGGCAGCGGTTGACCGCACGCTGACCGGACCGGGCGCGCGGCTGCTGGCCGAACGTATCGCCGCGCCGCTGACCGATCCGGCGGCGATCGACCGGCGGCTGGACGCGGTCTCCTTTCTGTTGGCTGAAGACGCGCTGCGCGCGCGCCTGCGCGCCGCGCTGAAGGAAGCGGCAGACATGGCCCGCGCCCTGTCGCGGTTGGCGTTGCAGCGCGGCGGCCCGCGCGATCTGGGCGCGATCCGTGCAGGGCTCACTGCGGCGCGGTCGGTGCATGATCTGCTGCCGCAGGCGGCGCCATCATTGGTCCGGGATGCGCGCACGGCCTTGGTCGGGCCGTCGCGTGACCTTTGCACCGAACTCGCGCGCATGCTGGCCGACACGTTGCCAGTGCTGGCGCGCGATGGCGGCTTCATCGCCGACGGGGCCATGCACGCGCTCGATGAATTGCGGGCGCTGCGCGATGAATCACGCGGTGTGATCGCGGCGATGCAGGGGCGTTATGCCGAGGAGACGGGCGTGCGCGCGCTGAAGATCCGGCACAATGCGGTGCTTGGCTATTTCATCGAGGTGACGCAGAACCATGCCGATGCCATGGCGGGCACGCCTGACCTCAAGGCGCGCTTCATCCACCGCCAGACGCTCGCCAATGCGATGCGCTTCACCACCACCGAACTGGCCGAACTGGACTCAAAAATCGCCAATGCGGCCGGCGCGGCGCTGGCGCTTGAACTGGATGCGTTTGAAACTTTGTCGCGCGCCGTCCAGGCGGAAGCGTCCGCCATCCGCACGGCGGCCGGAGCGCTGGCGGAACTGGATGTGGCGGCGGGCCTTGCCGAACTCGCCGACGACGAGGGCTGGTGCCGCCCGCTGGTCGATGCGTCGCTGGATTTCGAGATCGTTGCCGGGCGTCACCCGGTGGTGGAACAGGCGCTGCGCCGCGAGGCGGGCCCGCCCTTCATCGCCAATGATTGCCGCCTGTCTCCCACGGGTGATGGCGGGCGCGGCGCGATCTGGCTTCTGACCGGGCCGAACATGGGCGGCAAATCGACGTTCCTGCGCCAGAACGCGCTGATCGCGCTGCTGGCGCAGGCGGGCTCCTTCGTGCCCGCCGGTTCGGCCCGCATCGGCGTCATCGACCGGCTGTTTTCGCGCGTCGGCGCATCCGACGATCTGGCGCGTGGACGCTCCACCTTCATGGTGGAGATGATCGAGACGGCGGCGATCCTCAACCATGCGGGTGAACGCAGCCTGGTGATCCTTGACGAAATCGGACGCGGCACCGCCACCTATGACGGCCTGTCGATTGCGTGGGGGGCGCTGGAGCATCTGCACGAGGTGAATGGCTGCCGGACGATCTTTGCCACCCATTTCCACGAATTGACCGCGTTGTCCGCAAAGCTTTCACGGCTGAAGAACGTGACGATGCGGGTGAAGGAATTCGAGGGCGACGTCGTGTTCCTGCATGAGGTGGCGCAAGGCGCCGCCGACCGTTCCTATGGCGTTCAGGTGGCAAGGCTGGCGGGCCTGCCGCCCGCCGTGGTGGCGCGCGCGAAGATGATCCTTGAGGAACTGGAGAAGGGCGGCGCGGGGCACACGCCGGCCAAGCTTGTCGATGATCTGCCGCTCTTTTCCGTGCCGGTGCGCCGGCAGGCGGCGGCGGAACCGGCCAAGGCCGAAAGCGCCGTATTGGCGCGGCTGGCGGCACTGTCGCCTGATGAACTCACCCCGCGCGAGGCGCTTGATCTGATTTACGAATTGAGGTCGATGGCCAAGACGGTCTGATGCTGTCGATTTGTCCTCGCATTGGCCAGATATCGGGCATCAGTTCAGTTGAGCACCGACCTCCGTGATTGCTCTATGCCAAAGCCCGGCGTCTTTCCTTCATGCTGAGGCGCTTTTTCCCTCCTGCTTCGAGGCTCGACAAGCTCGCGCCTCAGCATGAAGGGAAAAAGCCTCGAAGCACGAAGGAAAGAGGCCGGATTGATCGCGATACTGGACGGCCTCATGGTCTCTCCCTCGCAATTTGCCGCGCCATGCCCCATCTGTGCGACATGGACACGCGCCCGATGCCGGACCCCGGCCTCAATCCAGCGGAGACCGATGACCGCACGGGCGCTGCGCCCGGGCGCTCGACCGCCGCGCTCAACAGCCTTGCCGATGTTTTTCCGCAAGGGCGGGTCACCATCGGGGCGCTGATGGACGCGCTTGGCGATGCGGGCCTCGGGCTGATGCTGATCGTGTTTGCTCTGCCGTCCTTCATCCCGACCCCCGGCTTGCCGGTCGGCTTTGTCTCCGGCACGGTGGTGGCGCTGATCGCGCTTCAGGTGATGGCGGGCCGCCACGTGGTCTGGCTTCCGGAACGGCTGCGCGCGGTGTCCATCCCGCGCGAGTTTCTGGTGAAGGGCGCGGCGGTGCTGGCCAAGCCGATGCGCGTCATCGAGCGATGGTTGAAGCCGCGCCACGCGGCCTTCACCGGCAGGACGGCCCGCATGTTCCTCGCCCTGCCGATATTCGTCTTGGCCGTCTCGATCGTGCTGCCCATCCCGCTTGGCAATCAATTGCCGTCAGTGGCGCTGATCGCCTTCGGCTTTGGCCTCATCGAGCGGGACGGCCTCGCCATCCTTGCGGCCATCATCCTCTCCTGCGTGGCGCTGGCGTGGAACGGGTTCGTCATCCTGTTCGGCGCGCAGGCGGCGATGGCGGCGACCGCCTATCTCGGGTCGCTCGGCTGGTTTTGACCCCGATCACACATCGCGCGCGGCGATGGCGGGTGGAGCAAACACCGTCACCGCATTGCGCAGCAGGCGGAAGCGGGCAGGCGTCTGCGTCACCAGTTCCCCGTCCGTGTTGACCGGCATGGGCTGGCGGGTGCGCACTTCAAATTCCGTGCAGCGCTCGGTGCGCACCTCCCGCCATGCCCCATGCGAGCCGGCGCGGAAATCGCGCGCCATCAAGGCGAGCTTCCATACCGAGCCCAGTTCAAGCGAGTAGAGATCAAGGTGGCCATCATCGATGGCGGCGGTTTCCTCGACAACATTGCCGCCACCATAATGACGGCCATTGCCGACGGCGATCTGCAAGGTTTTCACCCGCGTCACGCCGCTTTTCGTGATGATCATGGCGCGGAAATTGCGCGCCCGCATCAGCACGCGGGCCGCCGCCAGCGCATAGCCAAGCTTGCCGAAGCGGCGCTTCATCGTCTTGTCGAGTGAATGGGCAAGGTCGCTTGAAAGCCCCATCGAGGCGACATTGAAGAACGGGTGGCCGTTGACCTCGCCAAGGTCGATCGTGCGCCGTGCGCCGCCCGCGATGATGCCTGCCGCTGCGCCCGCGTCTTCCGGAATGCCGAGCGTGCGGGCGAGATCATTGGCGGTGCCCATGGGGATGATGCCGAGCGGCAGGCCTGTTTCTATCAGCGCCGGGGCCGCGGCATTCAGCGTGCCGTCGCCGCCGCACAGGATGACGGCATCGCAGTTCCGCGCATGGCGCAGGATGTCGGCGCGCACCTCGCCCGGGCCCGAGAAGTGTTCGCGCGTCACCATAATGCCGGCGGCGGCAAGCCGCGCCAGCGCCGGTTCCAGCGACTGCGTCCCGCGCCGCGCATTCGGGTTGACGAGCATCACCGCGCGGCGCGGCGGCGCAAATGGCTTGGGTGTCTCGGATGTCGCGGGCATGGGAGGATCGGCGTTGAACATGCGCGCCAGATGGGCATGCGGGTGAGGGAAGGCAACCGGCCCAACCGAGATTGGCCCGGATGGCCTGGGGATGGGTGGGAATGCCGGACGAGCGTCGGGGCAGGCATCGGCGTGACGCCCTCGGGCAGACCGGACCAAGTTGGGCTCGGACGGGCGTCGGTTGAACGGTTGCTGCCGTTTCAACCGCCCTTCTGCGCCTTCACATAGGCTTTCAGCACGGCGTTCATCGCCGTCTGGTAGCCGCGCCCGGGCTTGGTGACGGATTTCTTGGGGGCGAAGGGCGCGAACTCGACTTTTGCATCCTTCCAAAAAGCGGCATCGGTCGCCGGAATGTCCGAATAGTCAATCGTTTCATCAGGCAGCGCCGCCAGTTCCCTGGCCGTCAGCGGACGCGAAAAGCGCGGCTTGGTAGACTTCACGTTCATCGCTTCTGGCCCTCCTTGCTGAAATGATCCTGACCGTTCCGCTGCGTTCGGTATGGACCAAGACAACGATCAGCACCTCATCCATCAAACCGATCGAAATCGTCCGCTCTTCGCCATAATCGCGCCTTCGGTCAGGCTTCGAAACCACCAATCCGTCAAAGACGTGAATGGCATCCCCGAACGAAATGCCGTGCTTGGCTATGTTGGAGGCATTCTTCGCCTCATCCCATTCGAAATCCATGTCAAGCGCGATTGAATGTAAATACAATTGACGTTACATTCAATCTCACCTCAAAACAAAAAGTACCGCTGCGCCATGGGCAGCACGGTCGCCGGTTCGCAGGTCAGCAATTCGCCATCCGCGCGCACCTCATAGGTTTCCGGGTTCACCTCCACATGGGGCATGGCGTTGTTCAGCACCATGTCGCGCTTGGAAATGCCGCCGCGCGTGTTCGTCACGGCAACCATCTCTTTCCCCGTGCCGAGACGGCCGCGAAGCCCGTTGTCGAGCGCCGCCTGGCTGACAAACACGACCGAGGAAGATGTCAGCGCCTTGCCGAACGCGCCGAACATCGGGCGGTAATGCACCGGCTGCGGCGTCGGGATGGAGGCGTTGGGGTCGCCCATCGGGGCGGCGGCGATGGTGCCTCCGATCAGCACCATCTCCGGCTTCACGCCGAAAAAGGCCGGGTTCCACAACACCAGATCGGCGCGCTTTCCCACTTCAATCGAGCCGATCTCGCGGGAAAGCCCATGCGCGATGGCCGGGTTGATCGTGTATTTGGCGATGTAACGGCGCACGCGCAGATTGTCATTGTCGCCGGCTTCGCCGGAGAGCCGCCCGCGCTGGCGCTTCATCTTGTCGGCCGTCTGCCAAGTGCGGATGATCACCTCGCCGACGCGGCCCATGGCCTGGCTGTCGGATGAGATGATCGAGAACGCGCCCATGTCGTGCAGGATGTCTTCGGCGGCAATCGTCTCTTTCCGGATGCGGCTTTCGGCAAACGCGATGTCTTCGGGGATTGAGGCGTCGAGGTGGTGGCACACCATCAGCATGTCGAGATGTTCGGCGATGGTGTTGACGGTGTAGGGCCGCGTCGGGTTGGTGGATGAGGGCAGCACGTTCGGCAGCCCGCACACCTTGATGATGTCGGGCGCATGGCCGCCGCCGGCACCTTCCGTGTGGAAGGCGTGGATGGTGCGGCCCTTCAACGCCGCCACCGTGTCTTCGACGAAGCCAGACTCGTTCAGCGTGTCGGTGTGGATCATCACCTGCACGTCGAAC
>JALOTE010000135.1 GCA_025458045.1 Rhizobiaceae bacterium | reverse complement strand
CGTGAGCTGATCGAACAGGCAATCGAGATGGCGCACCGACGGGTGCGAATCGAGCGGCTCAACCTGATAGCCCGCATGAACATGCACGCAGTTGAAATAATGGGTCAGCTTCACAAGCTTCTGGAAGTGCTCGCGTTTTCCGGCCACCCGCCCGGTTTCCATGTCGGAATAATTGGGCGGAGACGCGATCGACGCGAAGATCACGTGATTGCCGCCAAAGGGCAGGGCCCGCGCCGGGTTGCGCGGCGTCGTGAACGAGGATGGCGCGAGCGCGATCTTCTCCATCACGAAATCGCGACCCATGCGTATGCGCGCGCCGTCCGCGTGGCGCTTCTCGACAATGACCGCGCCCTTGCCTTCGCGTTCCAAGACCTCGATGGCCTCGAAATTGAGGAATTCGATGCCGATCTCCTCAAGGATCGTCATCGCCGCATTGTGGATGGCAAGCACGCCCTCCGGCGGCAATGGCTCGATGGGCGGATCGAAATTGCGGGTCACACCCCAAGGCAGTTGGGACACGGCCGCACCGCCGCGTCGTGCATTGGCCGAGCGACCGCCACGCCGCGCCCTTTCGGCGCCGCGCGTTTCAACGGAAATTTCAGGCGCAGGTGCTGGTTCGGTCATGCTGGCTTTCAACAGTGATGTCTCAGTTTGAAGTCCCCTTCATCCTGAGGTGCTTCTTGGCTCCTGGTTCGAGGCTCGTCCTGCCGGGGCGAGCCGCCTGTCTCGCCCGTCCAAAGACGGACCCTCACCACGAAGGCAAGAAGCCTCGAAAGACGGACGTCAAACTGAGATGGGACCCTTTCAACCGGAGACGGCAGCATCTTCACCACCCATGCCGCGTCGTGCTGCCATGTTCGCGACGTGAAGGCGGTTTTTCGTTGCCGCAAACAGAAAAACGTTTGAGCTGTCACGCCGCCTTGTCATGGCTGACCGGTGTCACCATCGCGCCGATCAAAGCTTGCATGGACAACGCACCAAGCACCTTGCCATTCTGGCCTGTGACAGCGGCGGCCATGGTGCCGGCTTCCGTCATCCGCTTGGCGGCTTCCTCAAGTGTCGTGCCGGCAGGAATCGGCACTGCCTTGGCGTCCGGCTTTGCACCTTCCGCCATGATGGTTTCCACAAAGATCACGCGGCCGCGGTTCACCTCGCGCACGAAATTGGCGATGTACTCGTCGGCCGGTTTCAGCACGATATCCTGTCCGGAACCCTGTTGCACCACTTCGCCATCGCGCAGGATCGCGATCTTGTCGCCCAGCCGCAGCGCCTCATCGAGATCATGGGTGATGAACACGATCGTCTTCTTGATCTCTTTCTGGAGGTCGAGCAACACCGACTGCATGTCCATGCGGATCAACGGGTCAAGGGCCGAAAACGCCTCATCCATCAGCAGGATCGGAGCGTCATTGGTGAGCGCGCGCGCCAGCCCGACACGTTGCTGCATGCCGCCGGACAACTGGTTGGGATATTTCTGCTCAAAGCCCGACAGGCCGACACGGGCGATCCAGCGCCGTGCCTCCTGCTCCTGCTTGTCACGTGGCAGGCCCTGCACTTCAAGGCCATAGACCGTGTTGTCGAGCACGGTGCGGTGCGGAAGCAGCGCGAATTTCTGGAACACCATCGCCGTCTTGTGGCGGCGGAACTCGCGCAGCGCGTCCGGCCCCATCTTGGTGACATCCTCGCCGCCGACGAGCATTTCGCCCACAGTCGGGTCGATCAACCGGTTGACGTGCCGGATCAGCGTCGATTTGCCGGAACCCGAAAGCCCCATCACCACCGTGATGCCGCCGCCCGGCATCGAAATGTTGATGTCGCGCAGGCCGAGCACGTGATTGTGCCTCTCGTTCAGTTCCTTCTTTGTCATTCCGCCTTTGACGGCGTCGACGAATGCCGAAGGGTTGGTGCCGAAGATCTTGTAGAGACCACGCACCTCAATTCCCAAACCCTCAGCCATGGACCGTCTCCAGATGTTTCTGCAGACGCTTGCCATAGGCCTGGCTGGTCCGGTCGAAAATGATGGCGATGCCGACAATGGCGAGGCCGTTGAAAATGCCGAGCGTGAAATACTGGTTTGCGATGGCTTGCAGAACGGGAAGGCCGAGCCCTTGCACCCCGATCATGGACGCCACCACGACCATGGCCAGCGCCATCATGATCGTCTGGTTGACGCCCGCCATGATGGTGGGAAGGGCCAGCGGCATTTGCACGTTTTTGAGCCTTTGCCAGCTTGAGGAGCCGAACGCGTCAGCCGCCTCCAGCACGTCCTTGTCGACCAAACGAATGCCGAGGTTGGTGAGGCGGATGATCGGCGGGATCGCATAGATCATGACGGCGATAAGGCCGGGCACGCGGCCGATGCCGAGCAGCATGACGACAGGGATGAGATAGACGAAGCTTGGCATCGTCTGCATGACGTCGAGGATCGGGTTGATCGTCGCCTGCACGCGGTTGGAGCGCGCCATTGCGATGCCGGAACGTGCCATGGCAATGCCGATCGGGATGCCGAACACGATGGCAAGAAGGGTTGCCACCACCGTCATGGCGATGGTGCGCATCGTGTCTTCCCACATGCCGAAATAGCCGATCAGCACGAGGGTGAAGATGACACCGCCCGTAATCTTCTTCGATCGGCTTGCTGCCCATGCGATCAAGGCGAAAACTGCGAGCATGATGGGCCAAGGCGTGTTCAGCATCAGCCGTTCCATGTTGATCATGAACCAGCGGACAGGTTCGAGCATCCATTCGATTGTGGGGCCCCACGCCCGGGTGAACTGCCTGAAGCCGAGGTCAATCGCCTTTTTGAGCGCCGTCAGTCGCGCGCCATCCATTGTCGGGAATTCAACAAGCCACTCCATCGCGCGCCCCCTTGGCTTACATCCTGGCACGGCAAGCCCAGTGCCGCTTGCGCCGGACAAGGAAAGGGCGGGCTTCTTGCGAAAGCCCGCCCAGTTCGACGTCAGTTGACGGCGGCCTTGATTTTCTCGGCCGCTTCGGCAGACACCCAAGCCGACCAGACATCCGGGCTGGTTTTCAGGAAATGCATGGCACCATCCTGACCTGTTGCCTGGTTTTCCGTCATCCAGGCCATCAGTCCCTGGATTTCGCTGCCGCTGACCGCACGCTTGCCGAGATATTCGGCTACAATCGGAGCGCGCTGCGCGAGGTCGGCAACTGCCACGGTGTACACTTCAGTCTTCGGCCAATCTGTCGGCTGCGGATCAGCGCATTCGGCGCCTTTCATGATGCAGCCATCCCACATCGCCTTGTCATGCTCCGCGCCATTGCTGAGCGGGACCATTTCGTAATTGTTCAGGAGAGAGGTCGGATACCAATAGTAGCCAAGCCAGCCCTGCTTGGCTTCGTTGGCCTTTGCAATTGATCCGTCGAGTCCTGCGCCGGAGCCGGTGTCAACCAGCACAAAGCCTTTTTCTTCGGCCTTGAATGCGCGGAACAGGTTGCCGGTCGAAATCTGGCAGCCCCAACCTGCGGGGCAGTTATACACGGCACCCTTGCTGGGATCTTCAGGTGCAGGGAAGAGGTCAGGGCGGGCCAGAGCATCAGCCACGGTCTTGATCTCCGGGTGAGCGTCCGCGATGAATTTCGGAATGAACCAAGACTCGCCAGCGCCATCCTTTAGCGGCTGACCGATCAGCGCCAGCTTGCCCTCTGCCACCGCTGCATCGAGAGGCTCGCGCACCGCGTTGATCCACATTTCGGACGCAAAGTCCGGTTGGCCTTTCTCATTCATCGATGTGAACGTCGGAATCGTGTCACCGGCCACGATTTCAGTTTCGCAACCATAGCCTTCCCTGAGAATAATCGAGTCGATTGCTGCCAGCACTTCCGCCGACTGCCAGTTCATGTTGGCGATCGTCACCGTGCCGCATTCAGCCGCATTGGCCGCGCCCGAAAGCGCGACCATGCCCGCTGCGAAAACCGTTGAAGCAAGAAGCTTCTTCATCGTCTGACCTCCGTTGACGGGCTGAATGTTGCGCCGCATCCGGGGCCCGCCCCCCGAACCGGCTGATGACAGGAAAACAGGCGCACCCTGGGCCGCCTCCCGAGCAGGGAGCCTAACGGTTCCGAACTCGAAATCAATCAGAGAGCATGAACAAGTTTTAACGCATATGGCCCGTCAACTGTTCCGTTCGCGACAAGACCGTGACAAAGCGGGCCGACCGCACCACCAACGCCGGAGCGCTGAACCATGCTGATCGATGAAGCCAAGCTGGCGCGCGCCTACAATCGCGGGCTTAAACGCGAGAAGGCCGGCGACGCGGCGGGCGCGGCCGCGGCCTATCGCGAGTGCCTCGCGCTCGACCCGGAGGACCATGGCGGCGCAGCCATCCGGCTTGCCGCGCTTGGGTTGGGGCCGGTGCCGGACCGCGCGTCTGAAGCCTATGTCGCGACGTTGTTTTCGCAACATGCCGATGTGTTCGACGACATTCTGGTGGAGCAGCTTGGTTACGCCGTGCCCATGCTGATGCGCCAGCGGCTGGATGAACTGGGCCTCGGGCCGTTCCAGCGCATGCTCGACCTCGGCTGCGGCACCGGCCTTGCCGCCGTGGCGATGGCGGGCAGGGTTGACGCGATCACCGGCGTCGATCTTGCCGAAGCCATCCTTGACCATGCCGACGAGCGCGAGCTCTATGCTGCGCTTTATGTCGATGACGCCGTTCGGTTCTGCGAAGGCTGGGACGAGGCTCCATTCGATCTCGTGACAGCAACCGATGTGTTGCCCTATCTCGGCGATGTCGGGCCGCTCTTTGCCGGTGTCGGCCGCTGCCTTGAGGTCAATGGCCTGTTTGCGTTGTCATCCGAGACGCTGGCTGATGCGGCATTTGCCGCGGGCGGCTATGTGGTCGGGCGCCATCAGCGCTTCCATCACGCCCAAGCCTATCTGACCGCGACGCTGGCACGCGCTGGGATGCAACTGCTCCACGCCGAAGATATCGTTGTCCGCACCGACGAGGGGGAGCCGCAGCCCGGACATTTCATCATCGCGCGCAAGACCGGTTGACCGCGCGCCCGCTCAGCTTGGCACGCGGCTGTCGGCTGATTTCAGAAGCTCGGTGAGGGTGCGGGTGCGGAACTCGCTCGGGCTCATGCCGACACGTTCCTTGAAGGCGCGGTTGAACGGCGCGAGCGAGGCAAAGCCCAACTCGAATGCCAGCCCGGTGATCTGGTCGCGCGCCAGCGCGGCGTTGCCAAGTCGGCGTTTGGCCTCATCGATCCGGTGGTCATTGATGAAGGCCGCAAAGTTGCGGTAACCGAGATGGTTGTTGATGAGCTTGCGCAAGCGGTGTTCCGGCACGCCCATGCGGTCGGCGAGGCCGCCAATGCTGAGGCCTGGCTCAAGGAACACGCCTTTCACCATCAGATCCTGCAACCGCGCCAGTTCGATGCGGTCGGCCGGTGCGATGCTGCCTTCGGCCTTGAGCGCGACCGGCCGGGGGTTGGCAAACAATTCCTCCTTTGCCGCTGTCATGGCGGCGGCGAAAGCCAATGATGTCCCAAACAGCATCGCGCTCTGGATCAGCGGGGCGGGGCGCATCGGCCAGCTCACCGTCTCGATCAAAGTGAAAATCAGGATCACCGCCCCGGTCAGTGGCATGATGTAGAGCATGGCGCGTGCGACCGAGCGGCGCGTTTCCACCAGATCATCGCAAAGGCCGAGCCATGTCAGCCGCATGGCCCAGCCGACCATGACGAGGCTGAAGGCCACATGCGCCACACGCATCGGCACTGTGAAGCCCAGACGTGTGTCGAAACAGATGAACCAGTACAGGACCGTCGAAGCGGCCAGCAGCGCGCCGTCGATCCAGTCAGGCCTGTATTTGTCGTCCTCAAGCGCGCGGGCAAAGGCGAGAAAGACATTGGCGGCGATGAAGCCCGGATATTTCAGCAGGAGATAGGCTGTCTTCGCCCCCGCCGCTTCAAACCCGGACGCGAGCGCCGGAATGGTCATGATGGTGTAGTTCATCGACACGGCCATCAGCGCAACGCCGACGATGATCCCGAAGGGGACGGGACGCGCGCGCAGCATCTGGCCCATCACCAGAACCGCAAGCGCTATCGCGCCGCCGCGCAGGAGCAGATCGAGGATGAGTGCGGTGGGCATGGGTTCGATCTTGCGTGTTATCGGGGACTGTTTCTAGCGTGGCGTATGCACGACGGAAAGGGCGCGCCGCGCACGGCAACGAGCCGGGCGCGGCGCAAGCGGGCCGCGGCACTTTGGGGAACGCCGCACCGCTTCACGCAGCCAGTGCGGGGGTCACCAGCCGAGGTTCATGCCTTCCAGTGCGTTGACCGGATAGCGATTTGCGATGTCCCTGTTTGCGGCGCAGGCCAAGGCGTCATTCCCGGGCTTGCAGGTTTCGGCCGCGCCTGCGGGCTGCACCGCCGTGATCGAGGCGGTCGGTGTGTTGTCGAGTTTCGGTTTCTGCGTTTCGTCGGCCTTGGCGAAGGTGACCATGCCGAAGGCGAGCGCGGCTGCAAGCGTGAGTTTGGGGAGGAGGGAGGTCGTCATGACACGGTCCTTTTCAAATGGTCAGCGTGGTGCGGCGGGCCAAGGGGGAGGAGCGCCGCCGTCGCCCACCGATCTGGCGGGATCCGGCTCCGGGCGCTCCGCGAAACCGGAAAAGAGCGCGGATTTGCGCTTTTGCGCGATGATTTTCGGAATCGATCGGTGCACGGACTGTTGGTCGAAGGGGGCTTTTTTCACCTGCAACCTTCGGCTAGGCTCATCCTCATGGCCGTGATCCCGACCACACTCACCAACCACCAGATGCTGCTGATCCTGTGCGCGCGGATCGGCTACAGCCCGCACGACGCCTGAAAACCCTTCGCGATTGAACCAACCGCATGGCCGCAGCCGGAAGCGCGCGGCCCGTTTTCAGGAGTTTTCCATGGCCTACCGCAATTTTTCCACTGCACAGCTGCAAGCCATCGACGCCGCGCATCATCTGCACCCCTTCACCGATCACAAAGACCTGCGGCAAGCCGGCACGCGTGTGATTTCGCGCGCGCAGGGCGCATTCGTCTATGACACCGATGGCAACGAGATCCTCGACGCGATGGCGGGCCTCTGGTGCGTCAATATCGGCTATGGGCGCGACGAACTGGCCGAGGTCGCCGCCGAGCAGATGAAGGAATTGCCCTACTACAACAATTTCTTCCGCTGCACGACGCCGACGCCGACCCTGCTGGCGCGCAAGCTCGCCGAAATCGCGCCGACCAATGTCAACCAGTGCTTCTTCGGGTCATCCGGCTCGGAGAGCAATGACACCGCGCTGCGGCTTGTCCGCCATTATTGGGTGCTGCAAGGCAAGCCCGACAAGAACATCATCATCTCCCGCAACTGGGCCTATCACGGCTCGACCATCACGGGCGCCTCGCTTGGCGGCATGAGCGCCATGCATGGGCAGTTGAACGGCGCGGTGCCGAACATCCGCCATGTCATGTGCCCCTATGCCTTCGAGCTGAAACATGAGGGCGAGAGCGACCATGAGTTCGGCATCCGCGCCGCGCGCGCCGTCGAAGAGGAGATCCTGAAGGCGGGGCCGGAAAATGTCGCGGCCTTCATCGGCGAGCCGATCCAGGGCGCCGGCGGCGTGAAGATCCCGCCGGCCAGCTATTGGCCTGAAATCCAGCGCATCTGCCGGGAACATGACATCCTGCTCATGCTGGATGAAGTGATCACCGGCTACGGCCGCACCGGCGCATGGTTTGCCGCGCAGTCCATGGGGATCGAGCCGGACACGATGACAACGGCGAAGGCGCTGACGTCCGGCTACCAGCCGCTTTCGGCTTTGCTTGTTTCCGACCGTGTGGCGGAAGTCCTGCAGGAGAAGGGCGGCGAATTCTATCACGGCTACACCTATGCCGGCCATCCGGTCGCCTGCGCGGTGGCGCTGAAGAACCTCGAGATCATCGAGAAAGAACGCATGATCGAAACCGTGCGCGATGTGACGGGGCCATATCTGGCATCGGCGCTGAAGGATGCGCTTGCTGATCACCCGATGGTGGGTGAGGTGCGTTCATTCGGCTTCCTCGGCGCGATCGAATTGGTGAAGGACAAGGCGACCCGCGCGCGCTTCAACCGTGACGAAGGCATGGTCGTGCGTGATCATGCGATCGCCAGCGGCCTGATGATGCGCGCCGTCGGTTCCACAATGATCATGTCGCCGCCGCTGATGTGGACCAAGGACACGATCGACCTTGCCATGCGCCGCGCACGCAAGGCCCTCGACCTCGCATATCGCGACTTGACCGCGTGACGCGTTAACCGGACGCGAACCATGCGAGCGCAAAGCCGCGCGCGCCTCCTCCGTTGCACGCGAGGGTAGCCTCTTTCCGACACCGCACGGCGCGCGGTGACACGGTTCTGCCGCAAGCCGGGTGCATCGGCACTGCGACCCTTTCGGCACTGCGCGACCGGCACATGGTCACGCAGCCGCGTGAGGACGCAAATCCGTCACGCAGCCGCGTGACTGTCCAAGGACCAACGGTGATGCTTTACGTTTTCAAATCCGGCGACCAGGTGCAGATCGTCTGGAATGCCACGGCCCCCAAGCGGGCCGAACGCCGCCGCTCCGGCTTGATCGCGGCCATCAAGACCTACTGCGCAGGGTGATGGCTCAAAGCCGGAAAAGCGAAAGGCCCCGTTTCAGCACATGAAACGGGGCCTTGCCACACTTACGCTTGCCGACGCCTACGCTACGCCGCGCCGGTGGTAGAAGGCTCCGGTACGCAATACCTGATCCGGAGCGCTGGGGCGGATCATCCCCCGCCACG
>JALOTE010000134.1 GCA_025458045.1 Rhizobiaceae bacterium | reverse complement strand
GCGCACCACACGCTTCACGCCGTCTCATCTGCAAACGGGGCGGACGCCCTCGCCCTCATCCAGCGTCTGAAGCCCGACCTCGTGTTTCTGGCCGGTTGCCGGATGCTGTCAAAAGCCACGCTGGCGGCGATCCCCTGCCCGGTCCTGAATTATCATGCCGGCATCAATCCGGCCTATCGCGGCATGAATGGCGGCTATTTCGCCCGGGCGCTGGGTGACGAGGCGAATTTCGGAACCACCATCCATCTGGTCGATCCGGGTGTCGATACAGGCGGCATCCTCCGCCAGATACGGATCCCTGTCGATGGTCGCGACACGATCCTGACCTACGCGATGCTGATGGCGGCGCATTCGCGCAGCATTGCCATTGAAGCCGTGCGCGACGTGCTGGACGGCTCCACGCAACCACTGACGGTCGATCTGCCGTCACGCCAGCATTTCCATCCGCCGATCTGGTCCTATCTGTGGACCGGCCTTCGCAAAGGCATTTGGTAGCTCCGGCTGGCATTCCAATTGCGACGTCGCAATGTGGCGCACGCCAGTCGCGGCGAAACCACCGGATGCGGCTGCCACAGCCAATTCTCCATTCTCGAAAGGACCATCCATGGCCGACCTGATAGTTCTCTACTGGCGCGACATTCCCGCTCAGGTGATCGTGAAAAAGGGCCGCGCCAACGCGAAGCGTGAATTGCCCCTGCGTTTCACCGAGGCGATCGACATGTGCGCCATGCGCGTCGGCGCGCGTGACACGGACGCCTATCTGGCCGAATGGCGCAAGGGCGATCCGGTTCCCGTGGGCGATGATCTGGAGGCGGAGGCCGACAAGGCGCTTGCCGCCATTGACACGGAATACACCAAGGAGCGGCTGGTCGCCCTTGTGAAGGCAGGCGGCACGGCCGCAGGGAGCGCGGATGGCTGAGACGGCGGCAAAACCTGCACCGGTGCAGGCAGACGGCAAGCCGCCGGCCAAGCCAGCGGCCAAGCCAGCGCCAAAGGCCGTGGCAAAACCCATCGTCGGCCCGGTGAATTTTGCCGCCGATGGCCGTGTGCGCCGCCGCATCAGCCTGAAATACTGGTCGATCCGCAATGCACGGCTGCTCGAAGGCTTCTACAAGGCGTTCGCCGCCACGCTCGTGAAACTCGATCCGCTGTGGCGCGCCATTGGCTATGAGCGGGCGGAAACACCGGTTGCCGCCGTTGAACGCGCAGTCAAGGGTACCCTGTTTGATTGCCGCATGTGCGGCCAATGCGTGCTGTCCTCCACGGGCATGTCCTGTCCGATGAATTGCCCCAAGCAGTTGCGCAACGGCCCCTGCGGCGGCGTGCGCGCCAACGGCCATTGCGAGGTGATCCCCGACATGCCCTGCGTCTGGGTGAAGGCGTGGGAAGGCTCCCGTCTGATGACCGAAGGCGACGCCATCCTTGCCGTGCAGAAGCCGGTGGACCACACGCTGAAGGAAACCTCCTCCTGGCTGCGCGTCACCAAGGCGGCCGCCGAAAGCGCGAGATCATGAGCCCGTTGCAGGATATCAACCCGCTCGACCCCGGCCTGCCGCTTGACCCGTTGCCCGGCCATTCGTCTCGCGGGCGGCTTGAACGGGTGCTGCGCCGCGGCGAGTTTGCCGTCACCGCCGAACTGAACCCGCCCGACAGCGCCAATCCGCAGGACGTCTATGACCGCGCCGCCGTGTTCGACGGCTGGGTGGATGGCATCAACGCGGTCGATGCGTCAGGTGCGAACGCGCATATGTCGTCAGTCGGAATTTGCGCCCTGCTGACGCGCATGGGCTACGCGCCCATCATGCAGATTTCCTGCCGTGACAAGAACCGCATCGCCATCCAGGGCGATGTGCTGGGCGCGTCGGCCATGGGCGTGCAGAACATCCTCTGCCTCACCGGCGACGGGGTGCAGACCGGCGACCAGCCCGGCGCGAAGCCTGTCTTTGACCTCGACTCCATGTCGCTGCTGGAAACCATCCGCACCATGCGCGACGAGGCGAAGTTCCTGTCCGGCCGCAAGCTGACGACGCCGCCGACTGTATTCCTTGGCGCGGCCATCAATCCGTTCGTTCCGCCGTTTGAATTCCGACCGCTGCATTTCGCCAAGAAAATCCGTGCCGGCGCGCAATTCGTGCAAAGCCAGTATTGCTATGATGTGGCGCGCTTGCGCGACTTCATGATCCGCGTGCGGGACATGGGATTGGATGAACAATGCTTCATCCTTGTCGGCGTCGGTCCGCTCGCCTCCGCCAAGACGGCGCGCTGGATGGCGAACAACGTGCCCGGCGTCCATATCCCTGATGCCGTGATCAAACGCATCGAAGGAGCCGCCGACCAGAAAGCCGAAGGCAAGCGCCTCTGCATCGACATCATCAATGAGGTGAAGGAGATCGCAGGCGTCCACGGCGTTCACGTCATGGCTTATCGGCAGGAAGAATATGTTGCCGAGATCGTCCACGAGTCGGGAGTTTTGAAGGGCCGCAAACCGTGGCAGCGCGAAGCGCGCGCCGATGAGCCCGGCCTTGTCGAGCGGATGGAGGCGTTGCGTCAGCGCGGGCCGGTCTCGCCAGAAAAAATGGCGGAAAGGGCGGCGACTTCTGCTTGAACCCCGCAGGGCGGGTTGACGAAAACAAATAACGACATAAAGAAGTCTTTATGTCTTTCGGGAGAACCTCATGACCGTCCGCACCATCGTCGCATCGGCCACGCGCGAAATCGCCATCGGCTTCGACCAACCCTTCTGCGTGATCGGCGAGCGCATCAACCCGACGGGCCGCAAGAAGCTCGCCGCAGAAATGGTCGAGGGCAACTTCGACACCGTCATCAAGGACGCGCTGGAGCAGGTCGCCGCCGGGGCTACCATGCTGGATGTCAATGCCGGCGTGACGGCGGTTGATCCGAACAAGACTGAGCCGGCGCTCTTGGTGCAGACGCTCGAAATCGTCCAAGGGTTGGTCGACGTGCCGCTGTCGATCGACTCGTCCGTCACCGCGGCGATTGAAGCGGCCTTGAAAGTGGCCAAGGGCCGCCCGCTGGTCAATTCGGTCACAGGCGAAGTCGAGAAACTCGAAGCGATCCTGCCGCTTTGCAAGAAATATGATGTGCCGGTGGTGGCGATTTCCAATGACGAGACGGGCATCTCCGAAGACCCGGATGTCCGCTTCGAGGTGGCAAAAAAAATTGTCCATCACGCCGCCGATTACGGCATCAAGCCGCATGACATCGTCGTGGACCCGCTCGTGATGCCGATCGGCGCGATGGGGACCGCCGGCCTGCAAGTGTTTGCGCTGCTGCGCCGCCTGCGCAATGAGTTGGGCGTCAACACCACCTGCGGCCTGTCCAACATCTCCTTTGGCCTGCCGCACCGCCACGGCATCAACGCCGCCTTCATTCCGATGGTGATCGCGTCCGGCATGACATCGGCGATCATGAACCCGTGCCGGCCGCAGGAAATGGAAATGGTGCGCGCCGCCAATGTGCTGGCGGGGACGGACCCGAACTGCATGACCTGGATCAAGACCTACAAGGATTTCAAACCGGGCGACCATGCGGCACCCGCGCCGCAAGCGCCGGCGGCCTCGGGCGATGCGCCGCGCCGCCGCGGCGGACGCGAAGCGCGCATGGCGCGCGGTTGAACATCAAGGGGTGCGTCATGGTTTTTGCTGCAATGCAGCAATTTCGTTCGCTTTGTGCCGTTGAACGTGCAACACTGCGCCATGGCCAAACGCAAACGCCCGTCGCCGCAGACGACCATGTCCACGCTGGGCGTCCTTGCGCCCATGGTAGCCGCCACCCGCATGGCGGGTTTCGCGCTTGCGCCGCACCGCGCCGAACCGGAAGCCACCCGCATGGTGACCGAAAAGATGGCGGCTTCCGTCGAAAGCGCGCTGCGCATGCAGGAAGCAGCCTTCGGCCTCTGGATCGGCGCATGCTTCGGCAAGGTGCCGACAGCATCGGAAGCGCAGCGCACCATCGCCAATGCCGGTCTCGCCCCTTACGTCAAAAGGGTGCGCTCCAACGCCAAGCGCTTGGGCACACCGGGCGCGTGAACGGGATCATTCACCGTGATGAAAGTACCGTTCTCTTCATCCTGCGGCGCTTGTTCCTTCCTGCTTCGAGGCTTTTTGCCTTCATGGTGAGGTGGGAGCGTAGCGACCCTCGAACCACGAGGCAAAAAGCGCCTCAGCATGAAGGGAAAAAGCCTGATCCTGCCGCGGGCCTGTTGCAAGGAACGGCAACGGGGGCTTTCAGCCTGCATTCAGGCGGCGCGGCGCATGAGTCATTGGCGCATGTGCGCTTGTCCTTTTGAAAGCTGATCACCATGGTTCTGCTCACCCGCATCCTTCCCGCCGCCCTTCTCGCCCTTGGCCTCGCCGGTGCCGGCTATCTCGCCGGTAAATCGCTCGTCGAAAGCCGTCTTGGTTTCCGCACGGTCACGGTGAAGGGCCTTGCCGAGCGCGAAGTGAAATCCGATTTCGGCTTTCTGCCGCTGCGCTTCACCGCCAGCGGGGATACGCTGGAAATCGCGCGCGGGCGGCTGGAAACGTCGCACGCCAAGGTTGTCGCTTTCCTTGCAGCGCAGGGTTTTGCGGAAGGCGAGGCCGAGGTCCAGAACATCATGGTGCAGGACACGATCACCAACTATGGCGGCGGCACGCCTCCGCCGGACTCGCGCTTTGTCCTGACCGAAGATCTCATCGTCAAATCCTCGAATGTCGATCAAGTCGCCGCCGCCGCGCGCGGCATCGGTGATTTGCTGAAGCAGGGCGTCGTCTTTGCAACAGACAGCTACAGCGCCGGACCGTCCTACATTTTTACCGGCGTCAACGCGCTGAAGGGCGAGATGCTGACGGAAGCGACACAGCGCGCCCGTGAAGCCGCCGACAAATTCGCCGTTGAATCGGGTGCTGCCGTCGGCGACATCCAGAATGCCAATCAGGGCGTGATCACCATTTCACCCTCGGTCGAAATCCCCAATGACCGGCCCGAAAAGCAGATGATGAAGAAGGTGCGCGTCGTCACAACCATCACCTATTTCCTGAAGGGGTGACGAGACGCGCAGGGCAAAGAATGTCTCCCCAGCCTTCATCCTGAGGTGCTTTTTTCCTTTTGCTTCGAGGCTCGCATGCGCTCGCACCTCAGCATGAAGGAAAAAAGCCTCGAAGGACGAAGGCAGTTCTCCAACACAAGCTGGTAACGCTCACACACTCATGACCGATCACCTCGTCCTCTTCATGCCGTCCGGCAAACGTGGCCGTTTTCCGGCGGGAACGCCTGTGCTCGACGCCGCGCGCGAACTCGGTGTCTACGTCGAAAGCGTCTGCGGCGGCCGCGCCACCTGCGGACGCTGCCAAATTGAGGTGCAGGAAGGCCAATTCGCCAAGCACGGCATCACCTCGTCCTGCGCCAACATCTCGCCCGTTGGCAAGAAAGAGGCGCGCTATCATGAGGTGCGCGGGCTTCCCGAAGGACGCCGACTGTCCTGCTCGGCGACGATCCTCGGGGATCTGGTCATCGACGTGCCGAACGATGTGCAGGTCAACCGCCAGATGATCCGCAAGGATGTCGACACGCGGGTGTTCGAGCGTGACCCGGCTGTGCATCTCTGCTTTGTCGAGGTGGAACAGCCTGACATGCACAAGCCTCTGGGGGATCTCGACCGGCTGCTCATCGCGTTGAAGAGCGAGTGGAAACACGCCGACGTGGAAGTGCCCGCCTGGCTGCTGCCGCGCGTCCAGGGCATTCTGCGCAAGGGCGAATGGCAGGTGACGGCGGCGATCCACAAGGATGGTGTCGGCCGTCCGCGCTTGATCGGGCTGTGGCCGGGCTTGAAGAACGAAGCGTACGGCATCGCCTGCGACATTGGCTCGACCACCATCGCCATGCACTTGTCGTCCTTGCTTTCCGGCCACACGCTCGCTTCGGCAGGGCTATCCAACCCGCAGATCCGCTTCGGCGAGGATCTGATGAGCCGCGTCTCCTATGTGATGATGAACCCGGATGGGCGCGAGGCGATGACCAAGGCCGTGCGCGATGCGGTCAATGATCTGATCGGACAGCTTTGCGAAAAAGCGGGCGTGTTGCGCGAGGACATTCTCGACAGCGTGTTTGTCGGCAACCCGATCATGCACCACCTGTTCCTCGGCATCGACCCGACGGAACTGGGCGGCGCGCCCTTCGCGCTTGCCGTGTCGGACGCTGTAGAGATGGACGCGCGCGACAATGGCATCCGCATCGCCGAAGGCGGGCGGATGTACTGCCTGCCCTGCATAGCCGGCCATGTGGGTGCGGATGCGGCGGCCGCCACCTTGTCGGAAGGGCCCCATCGCGGCGACGACATCATGTTGCTGGTCGATGTCGGCACCAATGCCGAGATCGTGCTTGGCAACCGCGAGCGCGTTGTTGCGGCATCCTCGCCCACCGGCCCGGCTTTTGAGGGCGCGG
>JALOTE010000179.1 GCA_025458045.1 Rhizobiaceae bacterium | reverse complement strand
TCGATGGTGAAGGGCTGGCCGAGCCTCGCCGCCGCGAAAGCGCGGCGCGCGACCGGCACGACCGCGATCAGGCAGGCCGCCACGAAGGCCCAATAGGCTGTGGCCTCAGCCACGAAGAACTTCGAGGCCCACGCTCCGGCGAGCAGCGCGCCGGTGCCGATGACCAGTTGCCCCTTCGCCGTCTGGAACCACCGCTTGCCGGGCGGCGTGGGGGCATGATCGTGCGAGTGCGAGGGCGCGCCGTCGCCATGATCATGACCGGCTTCAGCGGACGCTGCCGGCGCGCCGCTTCCGGCCGCCTCCAACGGCGTCGCCACGAAGCCGAGCGGCCTCAAGGTCTGCGCCAGCACGCGGCCGAAGCCGGCGGCGGCCATGTGCTCAACCTTGAGCGTGCCCGCGCCGACCGAGGCCGACGCGCTCTGGACGCCCGGCATGCGCTTGACCGCGCCCTCGATCTTCGCGGCGCAGGAGCCGCAATCCATGCCTTCGACGCGGAAGCGGCTGATCACGATGCCGGGCAGGCCACAGCCGGCATGATCATGTCCGGCATGCGACTGACCATCATGCTTGTGATCGTCATGCGCGTGATCATGGTCGCAGCCGGGCCCGTGCTCATGAGCGGACGCACCGGCAATGGCTTCGGTCGTCTTCGATGCCGCTGCTTTGACTGCCAATGGCGTGACGCCATAGCCCAGCGCCTTGATCGCGGCCTCGATCTTCATTGCCTCAACGCCACCGGGCGCGAGCGTGAGCGACAGCTTTTCGCTCATCACCGATAGCGCCACATCGCCGACGCCCGGCAGTCGCTCGACCGCGCCGCGGATTTTTGCGGCGCAGGAGGCGCAGTCCATGCCGGACACGGTCCAGGCCAGCGTCAGCGGAGCATCGGTGGTCGCAGCTTGCGCGTCGGCAGGCAGCTTGGGATGGGCGTTCATCGGTGCAGTCCTTGCTGTGACCGCACCGTGATAGAACCTCAAGCAACTAGAGGGTCAAGCCCTTTTCGCAGCCCGGACGATCGCCTTGCGGGTTGGGGGTGGAACAGCCGGTTCAGCCGCGATCCGGTCATGCGCGGCGTGGTCATGCGCGCACTGGCCGTGGTCGGCGAGTGCATGGATCACCCGGCAATCGGCGGCCATGCGGCCGCCCTTGCAACTGTCGGCGATGCGGGTCAACTCGCCCTTGAGCACGGCGAGTTGCCGGATGCGGCGCTCGATGGCCGCGACCTGCCGAGCCGCCAACTCATGCGCCAGATCGCAAGGCGTCGACGGGTCGTCCTGCAGCGCCAAGAGCCCGCGGATGTCCTCTACGGAGAACCCGAGATCACGCGCATGCCGGATGAACGCCAACCGATCGCGCTCCGCCGCCCCATACCGCCGCTGCCCGCCTTCGGTGCGGTCCGCCTTCGGCATCAAGCCGATTTCCTCATAGTAACGGATCGTCGCAACCTTGACGTCCGTCTGGCGCGCCAGCGCGCCGATCGTGAGCCCGAATGACATTGCCGTGATCCTTGTTCAGATGACTTGAACCTCAACTTGAACCTCAAGCCGCTTGAGGTTGTCAACCCGTCGTCGAATTCAAGGGAGGGCTCCATGATTCGACGGACACTGAAGGCTTCACGAGCAGCAAGCATCGTCGCAATGCTCGGTTTTGCAGCACTGGCGGCAGGCTGCGCCAATCCGCAGCAAGGGGCAGGTGCAAGCGGCGGCATCGACAGCGGCAACCTGACGCCCGGCTCCGCGCAGGATTTCGTGGTCAACGCTGGCGATCGCGTTTTCTTCGAAAGCGATTCCTCCGAGCTGGATGGGCGTGCGACCGGCACCCTCGACAGGCAAGCCGACTGGCTGAAGCGCTATCCGCGTGCCCGGATCGTCATCGAAGGTCATGCCGATGAGCGCGGCACGCGCGAATACAATTTCGCCCTCGGCGCTCGCAGGGCCTCCGTGGTGAAGGAGTATTTGGCAGCCAAGGGCGTGACCGGCGGGCGCATCGACACGGCGTCGTTTGGCAAGGAGCGTCCCGTGGCGGTCTGCAATGACCTGTCTTGCTGGTCGCAAAACCGCCGGGCGCAGACCGTCTTGCGGTGAGCTGCCCGCATGGTCGGGATCGTCGAAACGCTGCGCCGCGCGGGGCAGAGGCCCCGCGCTGTCTCGGCGTGGCTCGCTGGGGCCCTCTGTTCATTTGCGATGCCGCCGTTCGGCGCATGGGCCGCTCTCCTGATCGGCTTGCCCTTGACAATCATGTTGCTAGAGGCGGCACGCGCCAATGCGGACGCAAAACCGGGTTTGAACGCCGCGTTTCAGCTCGGGTGGTGTTTCGGGTTCGGCTATCATCTGTTCGGGCTGTGGTGGATCGGCTCAGCGTTTCTCGTCCAAGCTGACGAATACGCCTGGCTGCTGCCCTTCGCCGTTGTCCTGCTGCCAGCGGGACTTGCGGTCTTCTCAGGCTTGGGGTGCGCGATTGCGGCCTGGCTTTGGCGCCCCGGCATTGGCGCGGTGCTGGCGTTCAGCGTCGGCATGACGATCGCGGAATACGCGCGCGGGCATCTGCTGACGGGGTTCCCCTGGAATCTGTTCGGCTACGCCGCGACGCAAGATATCATGATCGCGCAGACGGCCTCCGTCATCGGCGTGTATGGCCTGACCTTCCTCACGCTCCTCTGCCTGTCAGCACCAGCCCTGTTTGTCTTGCCTCGAACCGGACGAAGCGTGCGTATCGCAGGACCGGTGCTGGCGGTCGTGCTCGTGCTCGGGGCCTACGGTCATGGGCATTGGCGGCACCCCGGCGCGCCGGTCGGCAGCATGGACGGCGTCCGCCTACGCATCGTTCAGCCCAATCTTGCGCAGGATGAGCGCTTCAGCATCGAGGGCCGCGACTGGATCCTCGAACGCTATCTGGAGATGTCGACGCATTGGGGTCGGGGAGCGGACTGGCGGCCAACGCACGTGCTCTGGCCGGAGTCGGCGTTTCCGTTCTTCCTGAACGAGGATGGCCCAGCTCTGCAGGCGATCGCTGACCGCCTGCCCGCCGGCGCTGCGCTGATCACCGGCGCTGCGCATCGCCAGCATGGGGTCGGGCGGGAG
>JALOTE010000035.1 GCA_025458045.1 Rhizobiaceae bacterium | reverse complement strand
TGACGCGAGGTTGGTGAACGTCCCGCCTGTCTGGTTCTCGATGTTGCCCGCCGTGCCGCCGGTGATGTTCAGCGCGCCGGCGTTCACCGTGTTGCCGAGTGTGCCGGAAGAATTGAGCGTGCCAGCCGCGCCGACCGTCGTCGCATTCAGCGTGCCGGTGTTCGATACAACACCGCCTTGAACAGCCGTGCCGCCGGACACCGTGCCGCTGTTGGCGAAGGTGCCGCCGGTGTTCGTCAGCGTGGCAATCGTGCCCGCATTCGCGCCAGTGCCGGCATTGCTCACATTCGAGGTCGCGAGATTGGCGAGGTTGTTGAAGGTCGCTCCCAACTGGTTCTCGATGTTGCCGGCAACCCCTGTCGCAAGCACATTCAGCAGGCCACCGCTTTCGTTGATGACGCTGCCAATCCCGCCGGAGTTGTTGACCGTTCCCGCATTCGTGATGGCCTGTGCGGTCGACCCTGACACGTTGTTGAATGTCGCGCCCGCCTGGTTGTCGACATTGCCGACCGCGCCGCCAGCATTGGCGTTGACAATACCGGAATTGACGATGTTCGACGTCGCGCCGGCATTGTTGAACGTTCCAGCCACGCCGACGTTCACGCCGAGCATCGAGCCGGAGTTCGAGTTGGACACGGTCCCGCCCTGGATGTCGGTTCCGCCCGTCACCATGCCATTGTTGGTGAACGTGCCGCCGGTTGTGTTCGTCAGCGAGGTGATGATGTGCCCGTTCGCGCCGTTTCCGGCATTCGTCACATCGCCCGCGGTGCCATTGTTGATGAACGTCCCGCCCTGGACATCGACATTCCCCAAGGTGGCATTGAAATTGTTGGTGACCGCGCCGCCGGTCATCGTTGTCAAGCCGGTAACGGATGCCCCGTTGCCTGTATTCGTGAAAGAACCGGTGCCGCTCACATTCAATGTGCCGGATATGTCGCCGTCAGTGTTGAGGAACGCGCCGCCGCTGACACCGACGTTCCCAGTGATTGTTCCCGCACTTGCGGCGTTGCCGTTCGACTGCGTCACGCTTCCGGCGATCGTGCCGGTGTTCAGCAAGTTTGATGTGGCACCCGCAACGGAAACGTTGCCGTTGATCTGCGTTCCGCCGATATTGGTGTTGTTCAGCGTCCCGCCGTTGAGGGTCACGCCGCCCGACAACGTCCCGCCTGCGGACAGCGTTATGGTTCCGGAATTCTGGGTTGTGCCGCCGTTCGCCGTCAGATCGGCGAAAATGCTCAGCGTGCCGCCATTATTTGTGATCGTGTTGACCGTAGCGTCAGTGAACACGGTCGGTTGATTGGCAAGGAGCCCGGTGATCGTCGCATCATCCAAAGCTCCGGGAGCGACATTGCCAACCCAGTTCGTGTCGGCGGAAAAGTCAATGTTGGTATCGCCATCCCATGCGGTCTGCGCCAGCGCGGCGTTGCCGATGGAGGTGGCTGAAAGGACGGCTGCCAGTGCAAGTGCGCCCAAGGGAAGGCGGGATGCGCCTGCGGACGACGCAAGGACGCCGCGCGGGAGATGCGCAAGGGAAAACGAAGTGCTCGATGCCAGAAGGCGGCTGCGCCGACGCATTTCAGCCATGGTCACGGCCGGTCCATTGGCAGGGACGGCTTGCCCTGAGGGGTCGAGTTCATGCGCGCGCGTTTTTGCACTCATCGTGCCACTCCAATGACAGAGACAGACCGGCGGGCACGCGCAGACCCCCGGCGGAAGGAGGTTAATTTCTAACGGGAGGTTAACATCACGGCAATTGCAGAAATGCAACAGTCCACGGAATCATGCCGCACCGGCCAGAAGACGAAACCGGCAGCGCAATACAGGTCGATAGACGCAATTCACTATATACCAGTCGAAACGAATTTCGGACGTGCCGTCGCCTGGAGTCCTTCGGCCTAACGTTCGCGTCATGCGAATCATGATCGGCCGAATTGACTCAAAACAATGACCGATCTCCCTGGATTCACTGGCGTTGCAATCCGCTCGACAATCAATTGCAGCACCGGCTGAGAAACCTCATGAACAGGCGTTGCAGGCCGTCATGCGGTCACTGGCGAGCCGGATGGCGGCGCAATGGAGCGTGGCGGCACAGGCCGCGCTGCATTTCTTTTTCAACGCCGCACCGGATTGTGTTGAACAGCAGATCAGGTGTTTGTTAGCGTAGTGTTTCAAAATGCGTGCGCCCATGTGGCGGAGGCCTTGGAATCATGTCGTGGTATAGCAAGGTCGTCTGGTCGGAAGGGTTGTTTCTCAGACAGCACCACCTTCAGCAGCATGACCGTCATGTCGAGCATCTGATCGATCTGCGTGTGCGGTCTATCACGCCTTATCCATGGGGATTCTCGCATCTGGCGATCAACCGTGATCTTGCGGAACAGAATCGATTCGGTCTGTTGCGGGCGACGGGCATTTTCCCAGACGGAACACCTTTCGATCTTGGTGGAAACTCGCCGCCCCCGCCCCCGATTGAGATTCCCGAGGGGTCGGAACGGCGCCACATCTATCTCGTCCTGCCTGACCGGGATCCGAACGGCCGCGAGATCGACATGCAGGAAGGCATGAGCGGAAGCAGGTATTTCCGCAGGCTCGAAACAATCAAGGACACGACCTCCGCCATGCATCTGGAGGAGGAAATCGAAGTGGCGCATCCGCGCGCCGTGCTGGAAGTGCGTGAGAAGCCAAAGCCCGGCCACAACAATCTGGTGATCGGGCGGGTCATCGAAGTGCGTGATCGCACTATTGTCCTTGATGAAACCTTCTGCCCGCCGGTGCTTGCCTGCCATGCCCATCCGGTCCCTTCGGGCTGGCTCGACCGGGTGACAGGCTGGATCGACACGCGGCTTGAATCGTTGGCGCGCTATGCGTCAGACCCGAGTTCAGGCGGCGGCCTGCAAACCTATGACTATTTCATGCTGCAAATGCTGAACCGCGAGATCAATGTGCTCAAGCATTTGCGCCAGTCGCAATATACGCATCCTGAGACGGTCTTCGTGCAATTGCTGCGGCTGGCAGGCGAGCTTTCAACGTTTTCCGGCACTCGGTTGGCGCAGGATGCGCCGCGCTATGACCACGACAACCTTCGCGATGCATTCGAGCCGCTGCTTGAGCGCATCCAGAGACTGCTTAGCCTCGACATCGGCCGAGCGATCCGTCTCGATCTCAAGGAAATGTCGCATCAAGCCTATCTCGCCAGTGTCACGGACAGGACGCTGTTCCGCAATGCCCGCTTCGTCCTTGAGGTGGCGTCGTCAATGCCGCTGACTCAGATCCAGATGCAGGTGCCGGACCTTGTGAAGATCGGCCCGAACACGCGCATGCGCGATATCGTCAACACCCATCTTCCCGGCATCCCGATCATGCACATGCCTACGCCTCCACGCCAGATCCGGCACTTGTCCGACCATGTGTATTTCCAGCTCGACCGGACTTCGCCGCTCTGGCCAGAGTTCAGCGTCGCCAGTGGCATCGGGATCCACTTTGCCGGCAACTGGCCGGCCCTCGAATTGGAACTCTGGGCGATCATGGATGATGGACGATGAGCCAGTCTGACGATCCGTTCGCCAAACCTGCCAAGACCGTGATCCGGCCCCGGCCGGGCGGCCCGGCGCAGACACCAGGGCAGGAGCGGACGGTCATCCGCCATGCGCCGATCACGCCACCCGGCCAGGCGCTGGACACCAATCCTTGGGGCGCGCCGCCGCAGCCGCCTGCGACAGGGCTCCCGGGCGGCGCATGGCCATCGCACGCAACGCCGCCCGCGCCACCCCATCAGCCGCCTTTTGCACCGTTCGGCGCACCGGGCAATCCCGCCGCATTCGGCGGAAGCGGGCATGATTGGGTTTCACAGCGCTCGCCGGAATTTCCCGGAATGGCGCAGCCTCAGCCCGCGCAGCCTCGCCGCCGCATGCCGCTTGCCGCCGCCATCCAGATGCTCGCCAAGGGCGAGGTGAAGGCGACCAACCCGATCACGCAGGCTGCCGTGCCGCTTCTGATCCTGCTTGGGAGATTGCGCCAGCTTGTCGTCGAAATGGACGCCATGCCTTTGATGCAGCATGTGTCGCGCAGCATCGGGGATTTCGAACGCACCCTGCTTGGCCGCGCCATTGACCCGGAACAGGTGCAGATCGCGAAATACGCCCTGTGCGCGACCGCCGACGATATTGTCCAAAACCTGCCGGAAGGCGACAAGAATGTCTGGCTGCAATATTCAATGCTGGCACAATATTTCAATGTGCGCACATCAGGCACGGTTCTGTTTGACAAGATCAGGGCGCTGACGGCCAACCCGACGCTGCATTATGACCTGCTCGAACTGATCCACGCCTGTCTGTCGCTTGGCTTTCAGGGCCAATACCGGGCGATGGCGGGCGGCGACATCGAATTGCAGCGTGTGCGGCGCGATGTGTTCCAGACCTTGCGCGCGGTGCGGCCGCGCACCGATGACGGGATTTCACCGCGCTGGATGGGCGTCGACACCGGTCGGGGGCGCCTTGCTGATGGCATCCCCGTATGGACTGTCGCAGCGGCGGCGGCAGGGTTGCTGGCCGCCGGTTTCATGACCTTGCGGGTGCTCTTGGGCGCGGATGGCGATGCGCTTTCGGAGCGCATGGTGCTGCTGCATCCGCAGGGCCCTGTTTTGCTCGCCCGGGCTGATTTCGCGCCATTGCCGGAGCCGGCCTATGTGCAGGACACCACCCAGCTCGACCGGATCCGCGCAGCGTTGGCACCCGAAATACAAGCCGGTTCCGTGACCGCGGCGGCCGTCGGCGAGACCATCGTCATCGGTGTCAGCAACGTGCTGCTGTTTGACAGCGGAAGCGCGGATGTGAAGGCCGATTTTGAGCCATTGGCGCGCCGGATTGCCGACGCGCTCGACAAGGAGCCGGGGCCGATCAACATCGTCGGGCACACCGACAATGTGAAACTGCGGGCGACAAGCCGGTTCAAATCCAACCATGACCTGTCAGTGGCCCGCGCCGAAGGCGTGGCCGCACTGATCACGACGTTGGTCAGCGATCCTTCGCGTATCTCGATCGCGGGACGCGGAGAACTCGATCCGGTCGCGGCCAATGACACGGCGGAGGGCCGCGCACGCAACCGGAGGGTTGACCTGTCAATACCGCGCGAGGAGACACTGTGAGCGGAGCGGCGCAGACCCCATCGACTGGCGGGCGGGTGAAGCGCATCGCGGTTTTTCTTGTCGCGCCCTTTGCGTTGTCGCTGTTTTCCGCCGCCATCTGGTTTGGCGGGCCGCTGATCGCGATTGCCGGACATGCGCCGCTTGCAGGCTTTTGGACCCGCACCCTGCTGATCGGTTCGGCCTGGCTGATCTGGATCGCCGTCACCACGCTTGGCTGGTGGAACCGCCGCAAGGCACAGAAGGCGCTGGAAGCCGCCATCCTGCCGGACGCCGAAACAGGCGACGAGAAGGAACTGGCCGCGCGCATGGGCGATGCGCTGGCAACACTGAGGAAGGCATCGGGTGGGCGCAACTACCTCTATGACTTGCCCTGGTATGTCATCATCGGGCCGCCCGGGGCCGGAAAGACGACAGCGCTTGTCAATTCCGGGCTGAAATTTCCGCTGGCCGGCCAGGCGGGTGGCGCGTCCTATGAAGGTGTTGGCGGCACCCGCTACTGCGACTGGTGGTTTGCCGAGGACGCCGTTCTCGTCGACACCGCCGGGCGCTACACGCTGCAAGATTCCGATGCGAAGGCCGACAACAAGAGCTGGTTGGCATTCCTGAACCTGCTCAAACAGAACAGGCCCAAGCAGCCGATCAACGGCGTCCTGGTCGCCATCAGCATCGAAGACATCATGCGACTCCCCGACGCCGAACTCGAAGCCCATGCGGTTGCCATCCGTAAACGGCTCCTGGAACTGCACGAACAGTTGAAGGTGGATTTTCCGGTCTATGCGCTGTTCACAAAGGCCGACCTGATTGCCGGATTCAACGAGTATTTCTCAGCCTTCCCCGAAGTCCGCCGCCGTCAGGTGTGGGGGGCGACCTTCCAGACATCCGACCGCAAGCTGAACAGCATCGACAAGGTCCCCGCCGAATTCGACGCGCTTGTGGAACGGCTCACCGAAGAGACCGCCGACCGGTTGCAGGAGGAGCCGGACCCGATGGCGCGGATCGCCATCTTCGGTTTCCCCTCACAGGTCGCGGCACTGAAAGAGCCGGTCGCGCGGCTGCTCAAGACGATCTTTGAGCCGACTCGCTATCACGCCAATGCGCATCTGCGCGGCTTCTACCTGACGTCGGGCACGCAGGAAGGCACACCGTTCGACCAGATGCTGGGCGCGCTGGGGGACAGTTTCGCTTCCAATCTGCAATCGAGCATGTCGGGCAAGGGCAAAAGCTTTTTCCTGCGCACCCTTCTCACCGATGTGATCTTCAAGGAAGCGGGTTGGGTCTCGCGCGATCTCGCCGCCGTGCGCCGGTCCCAGATCATGCGCTATGGCGTCATGGGGCTGACTGCGTTCGTGACCGCCGGTCTGGCCTCGGCCTGGCTGTGGAGCTTCAACCAGAACCGCGCCCTGATCAGCGCAGGCGACGCGGCCATCGCGGAATACCGGAGCATCGGCGGCAAGGCCCTGAACGAGGACACCGTCAGCGACACCAAGCTGCATGAGGTGATCGACCTGCTGCACAAGCTGCGCAACATGGAAACCGGCTATGCCAACCGGGGCAAAGAGGCTGATTGGCAGGAGACGCTCGGGCTCAGCCAGCGCGCCAGGCTGACGGAGGCCGGAATCGAGGCCTACAGGGACGCGCTTGAGCGGACGTTGCGCTCCCGCCTGGTCTTGCGGCTGGAAGAGCAGATGGAGGCCAATGCCAACAACCCGGAGTTCCTTTATGAGGCGCTCAAGGTCTATCTCATGCTTGGCGGCAAGGCACCCAAGGTTGAGGATGAGTTTGTTGTCGCATGGATGATGCGCGACTGGGAGGAAACGCTTTATCCCGGCGCCGCCAATGCGGCGGGGCGCGCCGAGCTTGAATCGCACTTGCGCGCCATGCTTGAACTGGATGACGCCCGGCCGCCCGCAATCGAACTGAACGGGGCTTTGGTCGCCTCGGTCCAGCCCATGCTGGTGCGCCTGTCACTGGCCGACCGGGCCTATTCGCTGATGCGGGCGGAAGCCGCCGGTTCGGGGCTGGGTGCCTGGACGCTGGTCGGAGCCGGCGGACCGGATTCGGCGCTGGTGTTTGAGACGATTGACGGCACGCCGATCGAGGATGTCGGCGTCGACGGCTATTTCACCTATTCCGGCTTTCATACCGTGTTTTTGGACCAGCTCGGCGCAGTCGCGGAGAAACTCGAAGCGGAGAACTGGGTGCTCGGCGAGGCGGGGCAACAGGCCGGCGTCGAGCAGCAATTCACCAATCTCGGGCGGGAATTGCTTGAGAAATACCGGCAGGATTTCATCCGCCAATGGGAAACGATGTTTTCCAAGGTGCGGCTGCGTTCCATGTCCGGTGACAAGCCGCAATATTTGAACTTGTCGGCGGCCGCCTCGGCCAACTCGCCGCTGCGCAATCTTGTGCTCGCCGTCTCGCGGGAAACACGGTTGACCGTCGAACCGGACGGCGGTGCCGGACCGGCGGAGGCCGTCTCCGAGGGGGGCGAACCCGGCATTGTCGAGGAACTGGCGCGCGCCGCAGTGAAGCGGGCGCAAGACCGGGCAACCGGCTGGACGCGGATCGGCATCGATCTCGCCATCCGCAAATCACAGACCCGTCTCGGAACGAGCGGCGGCGGCGAGCGCGCATTGGTGCCCGGCGAGGACATCGAAGCGGATTTCCGCATTTTCCATCAATTGGCCGACGGGGCGGACCAGTCACGCCCGATCGACACGCTGATCACCAATCTCTATGACATTTACCGCAGCCTTGTCCTTGCGGCCACGAACCCGTCACAATCGCAGCAGGTGGCGGCGAACTTGCAAGTGCAGGTCGTCAGCCTTCGCGCGAGCGCGACGCGACTGCCGACGCCGCTCCGCACGATGATGGAGTCGGCCATCTCGGATTTCGAAGGCGATGCGGCGGGATCGGCGGTTGCGCAGTTGAACCAGGCGCTCAACAGCGAGGTCACACGTGTTTGCCAGGAGGTGACAGCCAACCGCTATCCGTTCGCGCGGGACAGCGGGCGTGATGTGCAGATGACGGAGTTCGCCCGGCTTTTTGCACCCAATGGCGTGTTTGACCGCTTCTTTGCCACCCGCCTTGCCGAATTTGTCGACATGAGCGGGGCCGAGTGGGCGTTCAAGCCGGACTCCAATGTGGCGCAGGAAATGTCGGTCGCGACCCTGCGCGAGTTCCAGCGGGCCGCGGAAATCCGCGACGCGTTCTTCCCGGCGGGCTCGCCGATGATCGGTCTCAACATGGTGGTGCGACCAAACACGATTTCCGGAAATGCGGAGATGGTGCTGATGGAAGTCAACGGCGTTGTCGTTCAATCGGCGGAGGTTGGCAATGCACCCGTCAACCTGACGTGGCCCGGAACTGGAGCGGGATCGGCCAGCATCACCATCTACCCCGAACTGCCGGACCGTGATTCGACCCTGTCGCATACGGGGCCTTGGGCCTTCATGAAGCTCCTGCGCTCGGGCAGCATCAGCCAAAGCGGCGACGGCATCAGCGCGCGCTTCGTGATCGGCGGGCGCGAAGTCTCCTATCGCATCGAGGTCAGTTCCCTGCGCAACCCGTTCGTGTTGCCTGCGTTGGACGACTTCAAATGCCCGGCGGGACTGTGACATGCCGGTCGGCGTCTATGGCAAGTATCCGGCGAAGCGCGATTTCATCGTCGCTTCAATGCCGCGCGCTTTGATGGAATTGATCGAGAAGTGGTTGCAGGTGGGGTTGGCGTCCAGCCGTCATGCCCTGGGCCCTGCATTTGCCGACCACTACATGATCCAGCCGCTGTGGTGTTTCAGGATCGGTTCCGGAATCGCAGGCATGGACAGCGCCGGCGTGCTGATGCCGTCGGTCGACGGTGTCGGGCGCTCATTTCCTCTGGTCATTGTCAGCCATGCCGCTGACGGGGAGACACGTCTCGCCGATCCCGACCCGCAAGCCTGGTATCCGGAAGCGAGCGCACGCCTTCTTTCAGCCCTTGACGACGCGACCATGCCGCCTGAGCCACAAGGGCTGATCGACGGATTGGATGATCATCCGGTGATGGAACCGGGCATGCCGAAGGAGATGCCAAGCGGAGGCTTTGCAGCCATCGTGGGCGATGGCGCATTGAATGACGCGATTGCAACGGCGCGTCACATGCATGCCCTCGCACAGAGCAGGCATGGCAGCCTGTGGTGGACTGCCGGCGGCGACCTCGTGGCTGCGCAGGCCGTCGCGTTCAGCGGAATGCCGAAGCCCGAATTCATGACAGCCATGCTGGGAGGAAAGCCCGCGCCATGACCACGCCACGCTTCCAGTTGAGCTGCCATGCCGTCAGCGATGTCGGCCGCGTCCGGGAATTGAACGAGGACCGGGTGTTCTCCGACGCGGAAGCCGGGCTGTTCATGGTGGCCGATGGCATGGGCGGCCATGAGGGCGGGGATTTCGCGAGCTCGACGATTGTCGGCGCGATGCAGGCCCTGCCACCGATCACGTCGGCGGCGCAACTCAGCGACGAATTCTACGGGCGCATGTTCCGTGCCAATGGCGGCATAAGACGGCGTTCGCAGGAGGAAGGCGGCCGGGTCATGGGGAGCACGGTGGTGGCGCTGCTGGTGTTCGGCGGCGATTATCTATGCGCCTGGGCGGGCGACAGCCGCGCTTATCTGTTGCGCGGCGAATTCCTGACCCAACTGACGCAAGACCACACCGAAGTGCAGGACTTGCTCAACCGCGGCCTCCTGACAACGGCGGAGGCGGCAAACTACCCGCGCCGCAACGTGATCACCAATGCGATCGGTGTCAGCGACTATCTGCATCTCGATGTGTCGCGCGGGCATCTGGCGCACTACGACACCATCCTTTTGTGCAGCGACGGGCTGACGACCCATGTCAGCAATGAAGAGATCGGCGAGATCATGGCCGGACGCCGCGTGCGCGAAATCTGTGACCGCCTTGTCGCTTTGGCCAATGAGCGGGGCGGCACCGACAATGTGTCGGTCTGCGCCATCCAGTTCCACTTGTCCAAGGCGACCGTTCCTGTCGCGTTGACCGGGGCCGACGGCGGCGGGGAACGGGTCACATGAAGACGCCCGACCAAACCCGCATCTTCTCGCTTGCGCCCATCGGGCCGGGCAAGCAGTTGAACGGCCTTTACGAAATCGATGAACGCATCGGTGTCGGCGGCATGGGCGAGGTCTATCGCGGCCATGAAATAGAGGGCGGGCACAAGGTTGCGATCAAGATCGTGCTGCCTGAGCACGCGCGCGACGCGACAATCCTCGAACTGTTCCAAAAAGAGGCGCGCACGCTGCGCGATTTTCACCATCCCGCCATTGTGCGCTACATGGCCTTCGCCACCGACCCGGGGCTCGGCCGGTCCTACATGGTCACGGAGTTCATCGACGGGCCGTCACTGGCCAAACGGCTGGATGACGGGCCGCTGGACTTGGCGGAAGCCGGGGTGCTGTTTCACCAATTGGCTTCCGGGCTCGACACCGCCCACAAGCACGGCGTGATCCACCGTGATGTTTCCGCTGACAATGTGCTTCTGCCGGGCGGAAATGTTGCTGCCGCAAAAATCATCGACTTCGGCATTGCGCGCACGCGCAACGGCAAGACCTTGCTGGAAGGCAAATTTGCGGGGAAGGACAATTTCGTCTCTCCGGAACAGGCGGGCCTGTTTTCCGGTCAGGTGACCGAGGCCTCCGATGTCTACAGCCTCGGTTTGCTCATGGTGCATGTGCTGCGCGGCCATCCCATCGACATGGGCGGCAACCCGGTTCAGGTGCTGGAAAAGCGGCGCAGCGTTCCCGATATCAGCGACATTGATGCCGCCATACGGCCGATCATCGAGGTCATGCTACAGCCCGACCCGGCTGACCGGCAGGTCACGATGGCGGAAATTGCGTCATTCTTTGCGCCTGAGATTGCACCGGCCGCGCCCGTCCGCACACGATTCCTGACGCCGAAGCCGACACCGATGACAGCGGGCACGCGACCGCTTGATGCCGCCGGCAGCGCGCCACGCGTCATCCGCGTCGATGAGGGCGCAGCCGCAAGCCCGCCCGCAAGCCCGCCTCTGAGCCAGACTGCCGCACCGCCAGACATCATGGCTGCACGCTCGTTCACGGTGCCCCCACAGCAACAGCCGCAACCGCCTCCGGATGCAATGGCCGACGAGCGCCCTGAACCGCGCCGCCTGCCGCCTCAGCGCGAGGAGGCACCAAGGCAGAGGCCGACACTGCCACGTCAGCAGGCCTCAGGCATGCCAGAAAGCAAGGTTCCGGCTCGATCAGGTGCGAAAGCGGCATGGATAGCGGCGGCGCTGGCCTTGCTTGTCGGCGGAGGCGGCACGGCCGCGTGGATCATGTCCCGCCCGGCGACGGACATTGTGGCAAGCTCGTCCGCACCCGTGTTGCAGCCAGCAGAGCAAGTGCAGCCATCTGCACGAACATCGGTGCCGCGGGAGGAACTTGCACTTGCACCTGCACCTGCACCAGCACCGACGCCGGAGCCAACGCCGACACCAGAACGAACACCCGACCCTGCACCCGCTCCCGCTCCCGCTCCTGCTCCTGCTCCTGCAGCGCCAACCGGAGAGCTGTCGGCCGTGAGCGGCGCGCCGGCACGGGAGGCTGCCGAAACGGCCGAAGCGACGGTTGCCGAACCGGTTCCCGCACCCACTCCATCCCCGGCGCCAGGGCCTGCGTCCCCGCCGCCGCCTGCCGCTGATCAGCTTGCGCGCCTGCCGGAGCCGACCGATGCGGAGACCACGCGCAACCAACTGGATGCCGCCGCCCGCAGGCTGGCCTGGATGCGGGATTTCGATGGCGGTGAGTGCTTTTTCATCCGAGCGCTCCAATCGGGCGATACCACGCTTCACGTCGAAGGCATGAGTTCCGAGGCAGCGCCGTTCGAGCGATTTGACAAGGCATTTGCCGAACAATTCGGTTTTGAGGCCCAGATTGAAATGCGCCCCATCGTTCCCGCGCAGTGTCCAATCGCCGACGCCTTGCAACGGCTGCGCGATGACCAGATTCCGACGATGAAGCTTGTGATTGAGGATGACGTCCTGACGAGCGGCGAAGCGCTCAAAGGGCGTTTGTCAGGCGTCGGCGAGCGGATCACGATTTTGTATCTCATCGATGATGACGGTTTCGTGTATCAGGTCGACCAACTTCTGAAGCGGGATTCCGAGGGCGGGACGTTCGAGATGAAACTCGTCGAAGACGGGGCGGGCCAACCGACCGCTCAACTGATTCTGGCGATTTCCAGCGACACTCCAATCCGGGGCTCGGCTTTGGCGGAACCGCAACTGGCAGCGCAACTGATGCCGAGGCTTGTCACGTCAATCCGTGAACAGGGAATCAAAGCGGATTTTGCGTTTTCCTATTTCAAACTGGGCGGGCGTTGAACGCGCTCAGTCCTGTGCGGCGAGGAAGACAGTCCACCGCTCCTGGGATTGGGTGTCGATCTCGGAAAAACCCGCCTGGCGCGCGCCACGGATCCAGCAATCCTGCGTTCCGCGCAACGTGAAGCGGCGCGCATCGATGCATGCTGGGACATCGCCCGAAATCACAGGCTGACCAAAAACGTCTTCCGCGTAGATGTAGTAGAAGCGGTTGGCCAAAGGCACGCGTATCACCTCCGAACAGCGGTTTGCCCCGATGCTCCACCAGCCTTCCGTCTGGAATTCGCCTCGGTCTTCATAGCCGATCGCCACATTCAGGATATCCAGGGACTGATTGCATATTTGCAACTCAGCTCTCGCAGCGCACAGGCAAGCCATCGTCAGCAACAGGGAACCAGCGCCTACAGTGCCGCAATGTTGCAATTTTCGCATCAAAGCATCCCTTGAGTGACACAGTCTGGCTTGAAGACCTCAAACGCCACCACTGGCGGCGCGTCGTCAAACCACAATTGCAGGCTAAAAACTGGCGCGCACCAACATTTTTTCTCGCACTTCACTCAATCAGCGAGTCTTTTTTTCGTGTCTGGTCGTTGATTTGCAACCCAGAACTTGCTTCCATGGCGAGGTGTGGTGAACTTGTCGTATGTTTTTGAGGGATACGCAGAATGCGCGTCGCTTTTGCACTTGTCCTTGTTGCGCTTGCTGTAACGGGCTGCACATCAACCGCGGCGCCTCCTCCAGCCGCGCCGACCGGGCCGGAGCTTGTCGGCCCGGTCAGTTCACAGCCAGGCAGCTGCTTCTTCAAGGATCCGGCGGGCAAGGTTTTCATCGCTGCATGTCCCTGAACATGATGTGACAGACGGGCTGTCGGCGTGTGCGCCGGGGCTGTGACGGAAAGGCTGGATGATGCGGCGCCGTATGGCAGCCACCGTTTTGATGTTGCGTTCGGCTGTCGCGGCGGGCTTCCTCGCCGTGCAGGTCGCGCCTGCATTCTCGCAGGGTCCGGCCGAATCGGCGCCCGCATTGGAAGGCCGCCTCGCCATCGTCATCGGTGTGTCCGACTACCAGCATGCCCCGGATCTCGAAAACCCCGGGCGCGACGCGGCGCTTGTGTCAGACACGCTCGAAGGCCTTGGCTTTGAGGTGATGACTGTCACCGATGTGACGCGCGACGGCTTCGATGAGACGCTCGACGCGGCCGTGGCCGCGGCCGATGGCAAAGAGGCTGTGTTGTTCTACTTTGCCGGCCACGGATTCCAGCTTGGCGGTCGCAACTTTCTGGTGCCAGCCGACGCCGAACTGACTGACCGGGCAAGAATCCCCGAGGAAACGATAAGCCTCGACAGCGTGATCGCCAGGTTGGAGGACAAGTCGCGCCAAACGCTTATCCTGCTTGACGCTTGCCGTAACAATCCAGTCCCGGCATCGGCTGCAGGCGAGATGAACGGCGAGGGTCTCGCACAGATCGAGACCGGGAGCGGCACGTTTGTGGCCTTCGCCACGCAGCCGGGAAACATCACGCGCGACGGCGCCGGCGACAACAGCCCTTTTGCGCGCGCTTTGGCCGACAACATGGTCGTCGAAGGCATCTCGATCTCAGACATGATGATCCGCGTGCGCAATCAGGTCGAAGAGGCGACGTTCGCCAAGCAGACGCCGTGGGACCAGTCGTCGCTGCGGTCGCAGTTCTACTTCAACCTCGCCGAGGAAAACTCCGACTCGCTGACAGCCGAAGACCTTGCATTGCTCGATCAGCTGGATCCGGAGTTGCGGGAAAAGTTCAAGAAGAAGTTCGGTCTGGCACTTGATGACGAGGCCGAGAACGCGTCACAAACGGACAACACCGTTGTTGCGAAAGTGACGCCGTCCTTGAAAATCGAGTCCGTGACAGCCGGCCCCGAGCCTGTTTCGGGTGAAGACACCGGGGAAGAGCGGCCGGCAACACCTTCCATTGCCACGACCGCGCGACCTGACCTCGCCTCGACACCGCAAGCGCCGGACGACGGGAACGCAGCAGCAAGTGAACCCTCATCGACGCCGAAGCCGAAATTGCAGATTTTGGCTGTCGCGCCTGAGGAGGGCAGCGCGCTTGAGCGTCAATCAGCGACCGTGGCGGAGTCACCGCAGGCGTCACATCCTGCGAAACAGTCGAATACCGACGTGGCGTCCGTGCCGGAAGCAGGGGCGGAGCCGCAGGTTGAAGCTGGCGGCGAAACTGACAGCGCGGTTGGGCCGGATGACGGTCCGGTTCAGGACCAGGCACCTGCCGGCGTGGCTCGACCTTCGCCAATCGTCCCGACTGCCGCCTCGCCCTTGATTGCCGCAGCGGTCGCAGACGCGCCCATTGACACAGGCTCACCTGTGCCTGTTCTGCCGCAAATTCCGCCATCCTTGCCAGGCCCGCTTGTTGCGGCTGTTTCGCCTCTTGTCGGGACAGAGGCGCTGCCGGCGGCCCGGTCCGGCGCGCCCGCACGCGACGACGAAGCGGTGGAGCAGCTTGCCTCAGTGCCGCAGCAACCGCCCATGATCGAAGGCCCGGCGGCCCTTGTCCCGTCTCTCATTCCTGTTCCATCACCATTGGACTCCGGCTCCTTGGCCGCCAAGGGCGACAGGCCGGTGTCCGCCGCAACGAAAGGGCCGCAGACAGGCAACCCGCCAACAGTTTTGCCGCCAAAGGTCTTGCCGCCAACAGTCTTGCCGCCAACAGTCCTGCCGCCTGCGGTTCCGGCAGAACCTCAAATCCAAGTCGCAGCGATCGAGCCGGAGGCGGCAAGCGGCTCGGTCGAACCTGTTTTGGAGCGCGGGTTTCCAAAGGCCGAAGCCGCACAGCCGCCTGTGGCTGCCGACATTGCGCCAGCCCTCGCGTCAGCACCTGCGCCAGCCGCCGCACGTGCGCCAAACCCTGCCTCCGCACATGCTGCCGGGCAAGACAACGGCAGCGGGACGGACGTGAAGAATGAACGGACGGCACCCACATTAACACCCGTCGAGGATCTCGGGCTATCAGTCGCCGTTGCACCGGCACCGGTGGCGCGGCCCACGGTGAGCCCGCCCGGCGGCAGCGCGGCGCAACCGGCCGCTCCGGTCCAGGTCGCGTCATTGCCAGGCGATTTGCAGTTTCCGATTGGCGCTCTTGCACCGGAGCCGCTCAGCCAGGGCGAACTGGCAAAGCGCGCGCAGTCCGAGTTGTTCCGTCTCGGGTGCTACCGCTCCGCGATTGACGGCGATTGGGGCCCGAAATCCGCGCGTGCAGTGTTGCGCTTCTACGCCGAACAGAAACTCGATCCGGAGGATGTCGAGCCGACACAGGCCCTGCTTGACCGGCTGACAAGCGTGGACACTGTTGTTTGCAAGACAACCGAGGCGGACGCGAAGCCGAAGGCGGACACCCCGAAATCAGGGACCAAGAAAGCTTCAGGTGAAAAGCCCAAGAAGCAACCGGCGGCGCAGCCGCCCAAGCCGCGCGCACCCAAACCGCAGCCTCCCAAGCCGCAAGTCAAGAAAACCGCACCCAAGCCGCCTGCCGTGAAGCCGGCAGCCCCAGGCGGCAAGAAGAAACTGACGACCAAGAGGATCATCGGTGTGTTCCGATAGGCCGCGCTTGGATCTGGCAAGGCCGGACCCGCGCTGTGACCCATTGATTGAGCATGACGGCGTTGCGGGAGCCGGCAGGCGCGCCTTGAGGGCACACTGCAACCGCAAAGGAACTCGTAAGGGGCGTGCACCCTTGGCGCTGTCCGGTGCAGGACGGTCGGGATGATCCACGAAGTCGACGCATCGTTCCGTCAGCGCAAGGCGCAGCGGGAGGCGCAATTGCGCCACGCCCGAACCCTGCGGCGCTGGCGTCTCCGCGCGGCTGCGGGAACCGCACTGTGCGCCGCATTGGCTTTCGGTTTCTGGCTCGACCGAACGTCACGCCACACCGACAGTTCATCCGTCGACGACCGGGAACTGACGCAGATTGATGTGGAAACCGTCGTTGCCGCCCATGTCCCGGCGATCGTCGATCTGCCCGGCGATCCGATCCGCATCGAGATCGGCGGCGAGGGGGGCACACGCCGCTTGCAAGCTGTTGACGCGCCGCGCGCGCTTGCGGATTTCGGCGTCAGCGGAACCGTCCACATGCTGTCGGCGCGGCTGATTGAAAGCGGCGAGCGGATCACGGTCACCGTGCCGTCCACGCAACAGGACTTCGCCTTCTTCCAATCCCAGCGCTCGGGCGGTCGCACCTCGCCGACACGCGGAGCCGGCTCAGCGTCGGCCGTAGCGGACAGCCCGCCCGAGGGGGAAATGCCCTTCTCGGTGGACACAACAGCGCAAGGTGGCGAACCTGCAACGGCGGGATGGGGTGACATCGCGGTTGCCGATCTGACCGGATCGGCCGAGGCTTTCACGCCGACCGCAATCGCCGACAATACGACCACTTTAGTGCTCACACCGGAGCAGGCACGACTGCGATTGACGGAGGATCTGGTGATCCGGATCAATTCGATCATCGACGTGGCGGATTTCATGACCGATCATGGTGTCAACCTGCTGGACGCCCAGCGCATAAGGGATGCTTTCCGTTCCGGATTGGAGTTGGAGCAACTTCAACCGAATTCCGTTGTCGCATTGCGCAAATTGCCGCTGGGCGGCGCTGGCGGCGGCCACAAGCTGGTGCAGATCGCCCTATACCAGTCCGGCCGGTTTCTCGGCGCGCTGGCAGTCGGCAATGACAACGAATTCACGGTCGCCGCCGACCCGTGGGCAGGGACGAACTTTTTCGCGCAAGACGACATGGCCGTGGCCGCCGATGCGCCACCGCCGCAGGTTCGGCTTCTTGACGCCATTTTCAGCGCGACCGCGGGCAACGGCGTCCCTTCGGGAATTGCTGGCGAAGTCATCATGTATCTGGCCCGCAGTCGCGATATCAATGCTGTGGTCAAGGCGGATGACACGATCACGCTTGTCTATGCCGGTGAAGGCCGCCTTGGCGGCGAAAGCCGCGGGCGAGTGCTCTATGCCGCCATCAACGGGGGAGGAGGCACGTTCCGCTGTTTCGTGTTCCAGTCCGAGGGCGCACCCGACTTCAACTGTCATGATGAACATGACAGTTCAGGCACGGTCGAGACAGTCAACGGCATGGTCACTCCAGTTTCCGGCGGCGTGAAAACCTCGGGATTCGGGCCGCGCAATCATCCGATCCTGAAGCGCGTCCTGTTGCACAAGGGTGTTGATTGGGCCGCCCCCATCGGCACGCCGGTGCGGGCGGCGTTCGACGGGCGGGTGGCGTCCGCCGCCGTGGAAGGAGCGTATGGCAATGTCATTCGGCTGAAGCATGGCGGACAACGCGAAACGCTTTATGCCCATCTGGATTCTTTTGCCTCCACAGCCACACCGGGCGCAGACGTTTCGGCGGGTGACGTGATCGGTTTTGTCGGCACAACCGGACGCTCGACCGGGCCGCATCTGCATTTCGAGCTTCATGCCAATGGACACGCGATCAACCCGTTGGCGCAGGCAACCGTGGTGGCAGCCACCGGCGGCGGCGAGGCGGTGTCCCGGTTGGTGGACAGGATCATTCATGTGGAAAGCGGCGGCAATGCCACGGCCAAGAACCCGCTTTCGACCGCAACCGGGCTGGGCCAGTTCATTGAATCGACCTGGTTGCGGATGATGCGCACCTACCGGCCTGATCTGGCGGCCTCCCTGTCAAAGGAACAACAATTGGCCATGCGCTTCGACCCGACATTGTCGCGCGAGATGGTGACCAATCTGGCACAGGAAAACAAATCCTATCTGGAAGCGGGTGGACACATGATCACTGCCGGTCGGCTCTACCTTGCGCATTTCCTCGGACCGGAGGGTGCACGGCTTGTGCTGTCCAGCGAGGACGGGGCCGACCTTGGCGCATTGCTCGGGGCTCAGGTGATCGAGGCCAACCCGTTCCTGACCGGCAAGGACGTAGCCTTCATCAAGAATTGGGCCGAGCGCAAGATGGGCGGCAAGGCACCTGCCGCAACCAGCCTAGTGGCCCAAACCGAGGTCCGCCAGATGTCGGAGCGGTTCAAGCAATACAGGACGGCGATACTGGAGTTGACCGGCCAAAGCTGACTGGCCAAAGCTGACTGGCCAAAGCTGGCAGGCCATGCGTCGCCACTCTTAGGGCACTATGGTCAGGACACCGGCCCGAGCGGTGTTCAGATCATTCCGCCGAGCAACGCGACACCGGCCAGCGCCCCGGCGGCGCCCGCAGCGCGCGACACCATGCGGCCCCCGAAACGATTGAGCGTGACCCCGGCGGCGATGCCGACGCCGTGCAGGATCGCGGTGGCAATCAGGAAACCTGCCGCATAAGCTGCGCCCGATGTATCAACCGGCATTTCGGCACCATGGGCAAAGCCGTGGAAGACGGCAAACGCACCTGTGAGCGCGACGGCAGCCAACGCAGCCGATGTCGCCGGGAAGGCGAGGAAAGAGCCAAGCACGACAACTGAAAGCGCGATTCCGGCCTCAAGGCCGGGCAAGGCCATGCCGCTCATGCCAGCCAGACCGCCAACCGCCATCATCGAGACGAAGACGACCGGCAATGCGACAAGCGCGCGGCCACCCATTGCGGCAGCGAGAAGGCCGACCATCACCATCGCCAGCACATGGTCCAGCCCGCCGACGGGGTGCAGGAAGCCATGCACGAAACCGCCGGTGTCGGCATGGCCGGTATGGGCGAGGGCGGCGGGTGCGACAAGCGCCAGTGGCGCGACGAAAGCTGGAACGAAAAGGCGTGAACGGGTCATGGTGGTGCTCCTTGGGAATTTCAACGCTAGCAAATCAAGAGGATCGGGCAACCGATTCTTTGGCTGCCTGCAACCTGATACCGATTTTCGACAGGCAAATTTCCGGTTTGGAAAATCACGCCGACGCAATAGCCTGCGGCGGTTGAAACCGCCCGACGGATGCCGACCATGCCCTTGCCCGTGATTGACGCCGCCGCCTGCCGCGCCGCCCTGCCCTTTCCGGCGCTGATCGATGCGTTGCGCAACGCCTTCGCGTCCAGCCATGAAGCGCCGGACCGCCATATCCACGACATGCATGTGCCAGGCGAAGCCGAAGCGACGGCGCTGTTGATGCCGGCCTGGATCGAGGGCGAAGTCTATGGCGTCAAGCTCGCCAATGTGTTCCCGTCGAACGCCAAGCTTGGCCTGCCCTCCATCAACGCCATCTATGTGCTGTTTTCGGCAAGAACCGGCCAGCCCATCGCCATCATGGACGGCACCGAAGTCACCGCGCGTCGCACGGTCGCGGCTTCGGCGCTGGCCGCATCCTATCTGGCGCGGGCCGATGCGGGCCATCTGCTTGTTGTGGGAACGGGGCGGCTGGCGGGGCTCATCGCCGAGGCGCATGCCGCCATCCGCCCGATCCGCCGCGTCACCATCTGGGGCCGCGATGGCGGCAAGGCGCAGGCTGTCGCGCGCACCGTCGCCGCTGCCGCGCCGCAATTCATTGTGACGGCAACCGATGATTTGCAGGCGGCCTGCGCCACCGCGGACATCATCTCCGGCGTGACGCTTTCCACAGCGCCGCTCATCCGCGGCGCTTGGCTGAGATCCGGCGTGCATGTCGATCTCATCGGCGCGTTCAAGCCAGCCATGCGGGAGACGGATGCCGAAGCGGTCTTGCGCGCCACCGTCTTCATCGACACTTTGGGCGGCGCGAAGGCGGAAGCCGGTGACCTGCTTTGCGCCGAGCTGGAAGGCGCGTTCCAATGGACGGACGTGCGGGCGGATTTCGCGGCCTTGTGTTCAGGCCGCCATCCCGGACGGACCGATGACGATGAAATCACCCTGTTCAAGTCCGTCGGCGCGGCGGTGGAAGATCTGGCGGCGGCGAAACTGGTGGCCAAAGCGGTTGGCGCGGAAGGCTGAGGGCAGGTCGCTGCCACTCGCCCAAGCTTGCGGCGTCCGTCACTCGATTTCACCGCTGAATGGTATTCTAGACGCTTGGCCTTGCCGCTCCTGCCGCTCGCTCAAGCTCGCGGCGTTCGGAACTCAAATTCATCCACCGGATGAATTTGCCCGCGCAAAGCGCGGTCGTTCCTCACTCCCACTCGATTGTGCCGGGGGGTTTTGAGGTCACGTCATAGACGACCCGGTTGATGCCCTTGACCTCGTTGATGATGCGGGTGGCGGCGCGGCCAAGGAACTCCATCGGATATGGAAAGAAATCCGCCGTCATGCCATCGACGGAGGTGACGGCGCGCAGCGCGCAGACAAAATCATAGGTGCGCCCGTCACCCATCACGCCGACAGTCTGCACGGGGAGCAGCACGGCGAAAGCCTGCCAGATTGTGTCATAGAGCCCCGCCTTGCGAATTTCATCGAGATAGATCGCGTCGGCTTCACGCAGGATCGCCAATTTCTCGCGGCTGATGCCGCCCGGAATGCGGATGGCAAGGCCCGGCCCAGGAAACGGATGGCGGCCGATGAAGCTCGCCGGCAGGCCCAATTCGCGACCCAATGCGCGCACTTCATCCTTGAAGAGTTCGCGCAGCGGTTCGACCAGTTGCATGTTCATGCGCGCAGGCAATCCGCCGACATTGTGGTGCGACTTGATCGTGACGCTCGGTCCGCCGGAGAACGACACGCTCTCGATCACGTCCGGGTAAAGCGTGCCCTGGGCGAGGAAGCCGAATTTGCCGCGGCCGTCAGCCTCGATCTTGCGAGCCTCCGCCTCGAACACGTCGATGAACAGCCGGCCGATGGTCTTGCGCTTGAGCTCCGGATCGGCGACGCCGTCGAGCGCCGAGATGAAAGTTTCAGACGCGTCCACATGGATGAGTTGCAGATTGTAATGTTCCCGGAACATGGCGACGACCTGCGCCGCCTCGTCCTTGCGCATCAAGCCGTGATCGACGAGAACGCAAGTCAGCCGGTCGCCGATCGCCTCATGAATGAGGAGGGCCGCAACTGAGGAATCAACGCCGCCCGACAGCGCGCACAGCACGCGGCCTTCGCCCACCTGCGCGCGGATTTTAGCGACCATCTCTTCGCGATAGGCCGACATCGACCAATCCGGCGCGATGCCCGCAATGTCGTGGATGAAGGCGCGGATGAGCTTCGCCCCGTCCGGCGTGTGCACCACTTCGGGGTGGAACATGGTGGTGTAGATGCGGCGCGCCTCATCTGTCGCGATGGCAAAAGGCGCGTTTTCTGATGTCGCCTTGACAGAGAAGCCCTCGGGCAGCCGGGTCACGCGGTCGCCATGGCTCATCCAGACGGGATAGCGTCCGCCGACCTGCCAAAAGCCTTTGAACAGCGCGCTGTCCTCGACAATCTCAATGTCGGCGCGGCCGAACTCCGCGCCATGGCCGCCCTCGACCGTGCCGCCCAATTGAACGGCCGTTGTCTGCTGGCCGTAACAGATCGACAGAATGGGCAGGCCCGCATCGAACACGGCCTGCGGCGCGCGCGGACTGCCTTCGCGGGTGACAGAATCCGGCCCGCCGGACAGGATCACCGCCTTAGGCGCGAGACGCCTGAAGGCGGTCTCAGCCGACTGGTAGGGATGAATTTCGCAATAAACCCCGGCCTCGCGCACGCGGCGGGCGATAAGCTGGGTGACCTGCGACCCGAAATCGATGATCAGGACGGAAGCGTGGGGAAGCGGCAGAGCGTCATGTTGCATGGGCGGCGTTTAGTGCGAGTCCGCGTGGCGTGCAATG
>JALOTE010000133.1 GCA_025458045.1 Rhizobiaceae bacterium | reverse complement strand
GCACTCGCACCTGTCACGAGCGCCTTCACAGCCGTTTCTCCGGCAGGATGGCATGCAGCGCGCGAGCGGCAAAGGAGAGCGTCACGGGAGATCCGCCGGTGGCAGCCGCGCGCTCCATCATGGCAGCCATCGCATCGGGCGCGATGAACAGGCGGCTGAGGCGGCCCGGATCGTGCCCGGCTTTTGCGTGCATGGCCGTCGCGACAGGACCGGGATGGATCACTTGAACCGTCACGCGGCCCCGCCATTCCGAGCGCAACGCGCGTGCCAGCCCATGCAAAGCCGCCTTGGACGCGGCATAGGCCGGAAACCGCGCAGCCCCCTTGTGCGCAACCGAGCCGACGAGCGTCAGCGTGCCATTGGCCGCTGCAAGGCAGGGGAACAGTCCATGCGCCAAGGCGATGGTCGCGCTGAGATTGACATCCAGAGTTTGGCGGATGCGGTCGGCTGCATCGAGACCGTCGCTTGCCTCGAAACCCGTTCCGGCATTCAGCACAGCAAGGTCGAGCGCGGCCCACCCGGTCTGCTCAAGCGCATTCGTCACCGCCCGTGCGGCACCTGTCGGGTCCGCCTGATCAGCCGACACATAATGCGTGCCTTGAGGCAAAGCCGGATGAGTCCCGCGCCTCCCCGTCAGCAGCAGGTGATGGCGCGGGGCCAAGCGGTTGGCGAGCGCCAGCCCGATGCCGTCGGTTGCGCCGGTGATCAGGATGCACTTGCGGACGGGCGGCGTTGCGGCGCTCACGGCAGGAAATTCAGCGCGGCGTCGAGCGGGGACAGCGGCCGGGCGGCGGCGAGAACGGCCTTGGCTCTATCGCTGTCACGGTTCATCTGTGCAACAAGCGCATCCAGCCCGTCGAATTTCTCTTCGCCGCGCAGGCGCTTGAACAGCGTCACGATCGCCGTCTCGCCATAAAGATCACCGGCGAACTCAAAAAGGAAGGTCTCAAGCAGCGGCGCGCCATGGTCTTCAACCGTGGGGCGGCGGCCGAATGATGCCACCCCGTCATGCAGGGACCCGTCCGCGCGCCGGAAGCGCACGGCGTAAATGCCATGGGCGAGCGCGGTTTCCGGCGGCAGCGCCATGTTGGCTGTCGGGTAACCCAGGGTGCGGCCCAGTTGACGGCCATGGCTGACCTCCGCTTGCAGCCGGAACCGATGGTTCAGCAGATCAGCCGCAGCCTCCACATCGCCGTCGGACAGGGCCTGGCGGATACGGCTTGAAGAGACCGGCTCCGAGGTCGCGTCGCGCAGCGCATCGACCAGCGTCACAACGAAGCCATGGCGCCGGCCGGCCTCCATCAGGAATGCCGGACCGCCCTCGCGGCCCTTGCCGAAATGAAAATCGAAACCGGTGACCGCTTCGCGCAGGGCAAACCCGTCCTTCAGCACGGCGCTCACGAAATCCTCCGCCGAATGGCTGGCGAAGGCGCGGTCGAACGGATGTTCGACAACCGCGTCAAAGCCGAGACGGCGCAGAATGTCGGCTTTCAAGGCGGCAGGTGTCAGCCGGAACACCGGCATCGCCGGATTGAAGACGCTGCGCGGATGCGGTTCGAAGGTCAGCACCAAGGCGGGAACGCCCGCTGCCCGCGCCAATGACAGCGCCTTGTCCAGCACTGCGGCATGGCCTTTGTGAATGCCATCGAAATTGCCGATGGCAACGACGCCGCCTTTCAGGGCGGTCGGCAGGTCGGCGACACTGTTCAGGCGCAGGAGCGTCATCAGGCGAGCCTTGGCATTTCGGCAACGGGCGAAAACCCGGCGTCGGCAACAAAGCGCTGCATTGCCACGCGGTCGCTCACGCCATGGCTGACATATTCCCCGGCATGTATGCCGCCCGAGATATAGAGCACGTCCAGCCCCGCGTCCGCGCCGCCTTTGACATCCGTCATCAGGCCATCGCCGATGGCAAGGCATTCGGAAGGCGCAAGCGCGCGGCCGGCCAGACTTTCGGCAAGGGCAAGCGCCGCGCGGTAAATCGGCGCGTGCGGCTTGCCTGCGATCGAGACTGCGCCGCCAAGTGCGGCATAGTCCCGCGCCAGCGCACCTGCGCACCAGATGAGCCGGTCGCCGCGCTCCACCACGATATCCGGGTTGGCACAAATGAAAGGCAGGCCGCGCTTGGCGAGGCGCGCCAGAAGCGGCGCATAATCGTCAGGCGTCTCGGTCTCGTCGTCAAACAAGCCGGCACAGCAAATGGCTTCCGCTTCGGCTTCGGTGACAAGTTCAACGTCAAGACCGTCATAAAGCGGCAGGTCGCGAGGCGCGCCGATATGGAAAAGCCTGCGCGGTCCAGCGCCGATCAGGCTGCGGGTCACGTCGCCCGAAGTGACGATGGCATCCCATGCCGCGCGGTTGACGCCGATGTCATCCAGTTGGGCAATGACGCCAGCGCGCGGGCGCGGGGAATTGGTGACGAGCACGACCGGAACGCCGCTGTCACGCGCGGCCATCAACGCCGCGCCCGCCTCCTGAAACGGCGCGATGCCATTATGCAGGACGCCCCAGATGTCACACAGGATTGCGCGGTAACGGCCGCTGATTTCGGAAAGCGAGTGGATCGGCGTCAGCATGGCGGGTCCCGCGCGTGTTCGGTCTGGCGCGGCCTTAGCGCGGGGCGAAGGCGATGTCATCGGAAATGGTCCGGCACACAAGGACCGCGCCCCATCTTGACAGTGCCGGGGCCGGAACCTATCTGCCCCCGTGTTAGCACTCAACCAATGAGAGTGCTATGAATTTCCGCTCCGCCAATGCGGGGCCTATCCAGAGAGAACAGACATGGCAAAGCTCAAGTTCCGCCCGCTGCATGACCGCGTCGTTGTGCGCCGTCTTGATTCCGAAGAGAAAACCAAAGGCGGCATCATCATTCCCGACACCGCCAAGGAAAAGCCGCAGGAAGGCGAAGTTGTCGCCGTCGGCGCCGGCGCACGTGACGACAATGGCAAGGTGATTGCCCTCGACGTGAAAGCCGGCGACCGCATCCTGTTCGGCAAATGGTCGGGCACGGAAGTGAAACTCGACGGCACGGATTACCTCATCATGAAGGAATCCGACATCATGGGCATTGTCGGCTGATCCGCCGCTTTTCCCGACCTCTCACAATCATTGGGGCTTAGGCCCAAGGAGAAACGAAAATGGCAGCCAAAGAAGTCAAATTCGGCCGCTCGGCGCGCGAGCGCATGCTGGCGGGCGTCAACATCCTTGCTGACGCAGTGAAAGTCACCCTCGGCCCGAAAGGCCGCAACGTCGTGCTCGACAAATCCTTCGGCGCTCCGCGCATCACGAAGGACGGCGTGTCGGTCGCCAAGGAAATCGAACTGGAAGACAAGTTCGAGAACATGGGCGCGCAGATGCTGCGCGAGGTCGCTTCGAAAACCAACGACATCGCCGGTGACGGCACCACCACCGCGACCGTTCTCGCCCAGGCGATCGTTCAGGAAGGCGCAAAAGCCGTTGCCGCCGGCATGAACCCGATGGACCTGAAGCGCGGCGTCGACATGGCCGTTGCCGAAGTCGTCGAAACGCTCGTCAAGAACGCCAAGAAAATCAAGAATTCCGACGAAGTTGCCCAGGTCGGCACGATTTCGGCCAATGGCGAAGCGTCCATCGGCAAAATGATTGCCGAAGCCATGCAGAAGGTCGGCAATGAGGGCGTGATCACGGTCGAAGAGGCGAAAACCGCCGAGACCGAAGTCGAGATCGTCGAGGGCATGCAGTTCGACCGCGGCTATCTCTCGCCCTATTTCATCACCAATGCCGAGAAGATGGCAGCGGAACTGGAAGACGCCTACATCCTGCTGCACGAGAAGAAACTCTCGAACCTGCAGGCCATGCTGCCGGTCCTCGAAGCCGTCGTTCAGACTGGCAAGCCGCTGGTCATCATCGCGGAAGACGTCGAAGGCGAAGCGCTGGCAACCCTCGTTGTCAACAAGTTGCGTGGCGGCCTGAAAATCGCCGCCGTGAAAGCTCCGGGCTTCGGCGACCGCCGCAAGGCCATGCTGGAAGACATCGCGATCCTCACTTCGGGCCAGGTCATCTCCGAAGACCTCGGCATCAAGTTGGAGAACGTCACGCTCCAGATGCTCGGCCGCGCCAAGAAAGTCACCATCGCGAAAGAGAACACCACGATCGTCGATGGCGCCGGCAAGAAGGGCGAGATCAACGCCCGCGTCGCCCAGATCAAGGCGCAGATCGAGGAAACCACCTCGGACTATGACCGCGAGAAGCTCCAGGAGCGTCTGGCGAAACTCGCAGGCGGCGTCGCCGTCATCCGCGTCGGCGGCTCGACCGAAGTGGAAGTGAAAGAAAAGAAAGACCGCGTAGACGATGCGCTGAACGCCACCCGCGCGGCGGTTGAAGAAGGCATTGTCGCCGGCGGTGGCGTCGCGCTGCTGCGCGCCTCGACCGGGATCAAGGCGAAAGGCGTCAACGCCGATCAGGAAGCCGGCATCAACATTGTCCGCCGCGCGCTGCAGGCTCCGGCCCGCCAGATCGCGACGAACGCGGGCGATGAAGCCTCCATTGTTGTCGGCAAGATCCTCGACGGCAAGGGCGCGACCTTCGGCTACAACGCGCAGACCGGCGAATATGGCGACCTCGTTGCCATGGGCATCGTCGACCCGGTCAAGGTTGTGCGCACCGCATTGCAGGACGCAGCCTCCGTTGCCGGCCTGCTGATCACGACGGAAGCCATGGTTGCCGAACTGCCGAAGAAAGAGGCTCCCGCAATGCCGGGCGGCGGCGGTATGGGCGGCATGGGCGGGATGGATTTCTAAGAAAATCCAGCGCGCCCAAAAAACCCAATGGTCAGGCAGGGCCGTGGGCCCGGCTGACCAACGGCGTGCACTTTGCAAGAAGCGCAAACGCCTGAATGTCATTGACGCGTTGAGCGCATTGGAAAAGCCGCCCTTGGGCGGCTTTTTTTTGCCTGCTTTTCTCCGCAAAACTGTTTTGGGTGGGTCACCTCTATTTGCGTATTGAAGTGCAGGGACGGACGCGCAACCTCGCTCTGCAGACAAATCGGGGAAAAATCATGAAGAAAATTGCAATGATCATCGGCGGCGCTATGCTCGCATCAACACAGGCGACCGCTCAAACTGTCGATTTTACCGGCCGGTTCTGTTTCAAGGCAATATCGCAGGCATGCATTGCCGAAGGTTGGGGCCCAAACACATGCTTCACTTCGCGGTTCCGGCCCGCAAACACCGCTTCAAACGGACCAACGACCCGCGTGTCGATGTTTGGTGACGGATATGCGACCTCGTTCCTGCAGAGCTCGGGCACTCCGCTTGGCGCGACATTCAAATCCGCAATCGGCACGCGCATCGGTTCAAGTGGTCAGCAATTCCAATCGACTTGGCGGTTCACCGCAGTCAACTCCAACACGGGTACCAATTTCAGTCAGGCCCGCGCAGTTTATGTCACCGGCATCATCCGGAACTGGGATGACATTCGCAATTGCGAAATCACCTTTGAGATGGCGGCAGTTCGCAAGCCTTGAATGACCTGATGTCAACCAACTGCGCTTCGGCAGGGTCGCAGCGCAATCCTCTTGGCTTGGAGCGTGATCCCAAGAAGCGGATGTCGGTTCTTGGAAACAGATCACGTTCAATCAGTATGTTGCAGCGCCGATCCGGTGCAACCGGATCGAATTGCGCTCTGGGGTCCTGAGCCCGGGTTGGTCATGGTCTGAATCTGTTAACCAACCCGACTTGGACATGTCAAAGACCTGGCGTCGTTCAGGAAATCGAAACAGCAACGTCCTACTCGAGCCTTCCGGCATCGGGGGCGTTGCATGGGCTTTCTTTTTGGTTTTGGCGGACGGTTCACTCGGTTGGACTGGTGGTCCGTCATGGTTTTCAGCACGACGCTGATCGCCTTTTCTGTGGTTCTGCTGGCGTATCAGCACGGGCTGACACCTCAAGCGTTGCTTGCCATTGTGAACAAGGGCGAGCTTTCCACCGTCCGCCTTGAACTGTTGGCCGCGGCCGCGCTTCCGGTTCTGTCGGCATTGTGGGCGCTTGCAGCGGCGACGGTGAAACGCCTGCATGATTTGGGAAAATCCGCATGGTGGTTGCTGACGCTGGCCGTGCCGCTGGTGGGGCTGGTCTGGCAGGTGGGTGAATGTGGTTTTGTCGCGGGCGATGAGGGCGACAACCGTTTCGGCGCGGACCGTCGCGCCGCACCTGCGAGACTGGCGCGCGACGGCGAACCGATGACGCCGCAAGGGCCTTCGCCACACCGGCTCGAACGCGCCGTCATGGCATCGGCGGCAAAACAGGCGCATCTCGCCCGCAACGGCCGCCGAAGCTATCACATGTGAGGGCGAAGGGCGTGCCGAAACCGCCCTAGGGTCAGGACCCATTGATCATCTTGTGTTCTGATGGAATCATCAAAACGAAAACAAAATGATCAAAATCAATATCTTGGAGCATGCTGTTTCCGATTAACCGGTTTCCACTCAATCGCAGCATGCTCTAGGCCGGTTTGCCGCTTTCGGCAAGCCGCGCGACATAGCGGGCGAGCGGATCGATCTCGAGGTTGACCCGGTCCCCGGACTGC
>JALOTE010000034.1 GCA_025458045.1 Rhizobiaceae bacterium | reverse complement strand
AGGTCAAGGCGCGCGGCGGCATGAATGACCCCCGCATCACGTCCGGGCGCGTTTCCGGGGTGGCATCGGGAATGCACCGTTGCCGACAGCCTCGACCTTGCGCAGCGGAACAAGGATTTCAGCAGCAGTCAGTTCGCCAATGGGGCGGTTGCCCAAAGAGGAAGCAGCAAGCGATAGAAGCCAGCGCTTCTTGTTCACGGTCGTGGCGGGTTTGCCCTCACGTTCATCCTTGGCGAGCATTTCCAGCGCCACCAGTTCGAACGTGCTGGCGCTGGCGACTGTAGCCGCCGCCTTCTGAACCTTGGCCTGAGCAGCCGGATCGACACCGGATGCAAGCAAAGCCTTTGCGGCATCCCGCTTGGCCCGTGCGGCGGATAGGGTGACAGCCGGATAGCTCCCAAAGGACAAAAGCTTCTGTTTCGCCTCAAAGCGATAGGCCATGCGCCAGAGCTTCGATCCTTGCGGCGTCACCAATAGGTGCAAACCGCCGCCATCGCTGATTTTTCTCGGCCCTGCGCCAAGCTTCAAGCCACTGATTTGCCTATCAGAAAGCGGCATTGTTGGTATCGGCTCCGCCCAATCTCGTTGGTATTTGACGACATACCAACAAAGATACCAACAAATGCGGCGGATGTCACCGGACGGCTGAACACCATGGCGGACGCGAAATCCCGCAAGAACCAACAAAAAACCCCGCTTTCGCGGGGTTTTCGGACAGTCTCGGACACTGCCGGACTGAACTTTGGTGCCCAGAAGAGGACTCGAACCTCCACGGTGTTACCCGCTAGTACCTGAAACTTTTGGTGCCCAGAAGAGGACTCGAACCTCCACGGTGTTACCCGCTAGTACCTGAAACTAGTGCGTCTACCAATTCCGCCATCTGGGCCGATGGTCGCGCCCGTTTAGGCGGGAGGCCGCGTGCTTGTCAACGCGCATTTGCGCGGTGACGGGTCAAAGCGGTTCAACGCGCATTTGCGCGGTGAGGGGAACCGGAAAGCCCAGGCGCACCGTGCAGCCTGTTCAACTCACTCGGTCGAACCAACAACCGGGTTGAACCGCACCATGTGCAAGTCGATGGTGTTGGGGAGAGTGGATGTCGTGCTGACGACATGGGCCGAGCAATGCACATTCCGGCTGCTGGCCGATATGAAAGCACGGCCCTGGCGGACGACACCGTCCCGCGCGCCAAGATCGCCGCCGGCACCTTCGAAAAACAGCGTCGTCGCTCTCGTCGAGTAAGTGACGGTATTGTTTCCTGGTATTGGGAACGCGCGCGCACCGCTGATGAGCCCGCCGCCTGTGCGCACGACAATGCTGACATCGACAGGTGCCGTGCCGTCGTTGTGGCAGATGAATGCGGTTGCGAGACCTATCGACGGGTCATTGATCACGCCGGGCACGACATAGATTTTTGTTGTGGTGCGCGGCATGCCGTCTGTTGCGGCAATCGCGCCAGCATCCTGCGCGGCGGCTGCGGTGGTGAGGGTTGCGGCCAATGCCGCGGCAAGAGCAAAGGTCTTCATGGACATTATCCTCGATTGCGCGCGCGCCGATTCAGCGCATGTTGACGCGTGCGGAATGTCTAGATCGGGATGTATGTCACAGGCAAGACAGCGCGGCGGCCGGGCAGCTCAGCTTGTCACCCCAGCGTTTCGCTGGAAACCACGCGGGCATCCGGCCCCAGCCGGTAGATCATCGGCACGCCCGTGGCGATCTCGAAGCCGAGGATCGCCTCATTGTCGAGCCGGTTCAGGACCTTGCAGATCGAACGCAGCGAATTGCCATGCGCCGCGACGATCACGGTCTTTCCGGCCAGCACTTCCGGCAATATGTCGGTGACAAAATAGGGCAGCGTGCGGGCAAGCGTGTCCTTCAGGCTTTCACCGCCCGGTGGCGGCACGTCATAGGAGCGCCGCCAGATATGCACCTGCTCCTCGCCCCATTTGGCGCGTGCATCATCCTTGTTGAGGCCGGAGAGTTCGCCATAGTCGCGCTCGTTCAACGCCGCGTCGCGTGTGACAGGAAGGTCGCTTTGGCCAAGTTCGGCAAGGATGAGGGCGAGTGTGTGCTGCGCGCGGGTGAGCGCGGAGGTGTAGGCGACATCGAAATGCAGGCCTTTCGCCATCAAGGCTTTTCCTGCGGCCTTTGCCTCCTCGATGCCCTTCGGGGTCAGATCCGGGTCGCGCCAGCCGGTGAACAGGTTCTTCAGGTTCCAGTCGCTCTGGCCGTGCCGCACCAGCACGAGTGTTCCGCTCATCGCGTTCGTCCTTCTCGTTGAAACATCCGCTCACTTGCCACGCATCCTTCGGGGCTTTTTTCCTTCATGTTGAGGTGCGAGCGTTTGCGAGCCTCGAAACAGGAGGAAAAAAGCACCTCAGGATGAAGGGGGTGGAAATCGAAAACGCCTGACATCCTGGCCTACAATCCAAGCACATCGCGCATGGTGTAGAAGCCGGGCTTGCAGCCTTTGCCCCACAAGGCCGCATGCACCGCACCGCGCGCGAAGATCGCGCGGTCAATCGCCCGGTGGCTGAGCTCCACCGTTTCGCCCTCGCCGGCAAACAGCACGGAATGTTCACCCACGACGGAGCCGCCGCGCAATGTGGCAAAGCCGATGGCACCTTCGGGCCGCGCGCCCGTATGCCCGTCCCGCACGCGCACCGCATGCTCTTCAAGCGCGATTCCGCGCCCCCGCGCCGCGGCCTCGCCGAGCAGGAGCGCGGTGCCCGACGGCGCGTCCACCTTGTGCCGGTGGTGCATCTCGGCGATTTCGATGTCCCAACCCGACGCATCAAGCGCTTTGGCCGCCTGTTCGACCAGCGCCGCCAGCAGGTTGACGCCGAGGCTCATATTGCCGGACTGCATGATGACCGTATGGCGCGCCGCAGCCTTCAGCGCCGCCATGTGTTCCGTTGCGAGCCCCGTCGTGCCGACGATGTGCACGGCGCGCGCCTGCGCCGCGAGTTCGGCAAAGCTGACGGTTGCGGCAGGCGCGGTGAAGTCGAGAATGCCGTCGGCGGCCGCAATCGCGGCCACCGCATCGGTGCTGACGGAGATGCCGTTCGGCTCCAGCCCGGCGAGGGTGCCTGCATCCTGCCCGATGAAGGGCGAGCCATCACGTTCCAAGGCGGCTGACAGGCGTGCGCCGGGTGTTTCGGTCAACGCGCGGATCAGCGCCCGGCCCATGCGGCCCGCCGCGCCGGTGACGACGATGTTCATCTGCGGTTGCGTCACCGTCATGCTGGCGTCCCGTTCCCGGCCGGACCGGCGGATGAACCGGCGGCCGAATTGGTTTCCATGGCGTTTTGCAGGCGCGCATAGGCACCGCCGGGCCGCGCTGCAAGCGATTCATGCGTGCCTTCTTCCACAATGCGCCCGTCTTCGATCACGGCGATGCGGTCGGCGTTGCGGATCGTGGACAGCCGATGTGCGATCACGACTGTGGTGCGCCCCTGCATCACGCTGTCGAGCGCCAACTGCACAAGGCGTTCGCTTTCGGTGTCGAGCGCCGATGTCGCCTCGTCAAGCAGCAGGATCGGCGCGTTTCGGACAAGGGCGCGCGCGATCGACAGCCGTTGCCGCTGCCCGCCGGAGAGCGACAGGCCGTTTTCGCCGAGCGGCGTGCCATAGCCCTGTGGCAATTGGCGGATGAAGGAGTCGGCCTGCGCCAGCCGAGCGGCCTCTTCGACCTCGGCATCGGTCGCGCCCGCGCGGCCATAGCGAATGTTGTCGGCCACCGTGCCCTCGAACAGATAGGGGGCCTGCGAGACATAGGCGATGGCACGGCGCAGGTCCGTGCGGTCGATGGTGGTGATGTCCTGCCCATTGACGAGGATGCGTCCGGACTGCGGGCCGTGGAAGCCGAGGAGAAGCGAAATCACGGTTGACTTGCCCGCACCCGACGGGCCGACCAGCGCCAGCGTCCTGCCCCCCGCGGCCGTGAAAGAGAGCCCGCGCAACACCGGTTTTTCCGCGTCATAGGCGAAATGCACATCCTCGAAACGCACTTCGCCTGTACCTTCGGGCAGGGGCAGGCGGGCTGTCGCATCCGCCCTTGCGGGCGGCAGGTCGAGCACTTCATAGATCATGCGGGCATTCACCATCGCGCGTTCCAGCACCACCTGAAGGCGGGCAAGCCGGCGTGCCGGATCATAGGCGAGCAGCAAGGCCGTGATGAAGGAGAACACCGCGCCGGGCGGCTGCGCATCATGGATGGCGCGCCAGCCGCCATAGGCGATCACGGCCGCGACCGCAAAGCCGGCCAGCATTTCGGCCATCGGGCTGACGCGCTCGGACACCGAGGCGATCTTGTTGGCGCGGTTTTCCGCCTGGTCGACAAGTTCGGCGAGCTTGGTTTCCAGCGCCTGCTCCATGGTGAAGGCCTTCACCACGGGCATGCCCTGCACTGTTTCCTGAATGGCGCCGATCAGCCTTGCATTCACTTCAACCGCCTGGCGCGTGATCGAGCGCACGCGCCGCATCACATAGGCGACCGTGATGATCAGGGGCGGACCGATGATCAGCGCCGACAGGGACAGGACCGGGTCCTGGATGACCATGACCGCGACAAGGCCGACCAGCATGACGAGATCGCGCACAAAGGCGGTCAGCGTCACGCTGATCACATCGCGGATGCCGAGAATGTTTTCATTGATGCGCGCCGCCAATTGGCCCGACCGGTTCGCCGCATGAAACTCCAGTCCAAGCGCCATCACATGCGAGAATATCCGCTTCTGGTAGCGCGCGACGACCGCGTTGCCGAGGCGCGCCAGCGTGACGCTCTGCACATAGGTGGCCAGCCCGCGGATGATGAAGACAGCGATGATCGAAAGGCAGATCACCACAATCAGGTCGGCGCGCTGGCGGTAGAAGATTTCGTCGATCACATCGCGCATGATCCACGCCGCATAAGCCGTGGTTGCCGCGATCGTCAGCAATGCCACGACGACCGGCAGCATGCGCCCCGAAAAGACAGGCCGGTTTTCGGCGATGATGCGCTTGAGAAGCGCAAGGTTGTCGCGCTTTCTCTCGGCTGGCTGTAATGGGATCGGGGTTGCGCCGGGCTTCACTGTGGTGTCCGGTTGGATCGGGACGGTGTCGCGGCCTCCCTTGCTCCCTGTCCTGAGCGGGCCAAGGCCTACCGTTTTTTCAATGGGTGGCGACGGGCCTGACGTCAAGCCGCAGTTTGTTCAATGCGCCGGCATGCGCCAACGCCGGCCCTCGACGACGACGCCGAAGCGGGCCGGGGTGCGGGCGAAAGCTGAAAGCCCGGTCAGGGCTGCGGTTGGATGCGTGACGACATAGACCGGCATCTCTTGCATCGTGGCCGAATGCGGCGCCTTGTCCTCGAAAGCGGCGCGGAATGCCGGGTCGCGCAGGGCGGGAAGGATTTTCTGCGAAATGCCACCGGCAAGAAACACGCCGCCACGCGCCATGAAGACCAGGCCCATGTCACCGGCCACGCGGCCGAGCAGGACGACAAACAGGCGCAATGCTTCGGCGGCGTTGGCGTCGGTTGCGTCAAGCGCGGCGGTCGAGACGCGCTCCGGCTGACGGGCGAGCTCGTCCTTGGCGTCAGAGGCAATCACCGGCGCAAGCACAGGCTCTGCGCCGTTTGCCGCGCAAACCGCGCGGTAAAGGTTCACCAAGCCTGCGCCGCACAGCACCTGTTCGGCGGAAATGCGCCCGTCGATCGCCTCCAGATGCGGGAAAATCTCCGCCTCGCGTGCCGAGCGCGGACCGACATCGATGTGGCCGCCTTCGCCCGGAACCGGAATCCAGCAATGGCGGGCATGGACAAGCCCGGCAACGCCAAGCCCGGTCCCCGGCCCCAGTACGGCGCGGCTGCCGAACACCCGCGATTCCCCGCCGCCAAGCTTGATCACATCCTCTTCGCGCAGCGCCGTGACAGCCAGCGCCTGCGCCTCGAAATCATTGAGCACGATCACATCTTCGAGGCCGAGCGCCGCCATCATGTCATGCGGGCGCACCGTCCAGTCGCAATTGGTAAGCTTGATCGCATCGCCCGCGACCGGGCCTGCAACTGCAATGACCGCGGTTCGCGGCAGAACCGATGTCTTGTCCAGAACCGCCGTCTGGACCGCGTCCTCGATTGTCGGGAAATTCCGTGTCTGCACGATGTCGAAGGATTTGGGCTCGGCGTGTGGATCTACCAGCAGCGCGAAGCGGGCGTTCGTGCCGCCAATGTCACCGATCAGGATCGGGAATTTCAAAATGTCGTCGGCATCGGCGGTCGGCATGGTGAACCTGTCCGGCAGGGGTGAACGGAACCGTCGGTGTCAGGGGTTAAATCGGTTCAGGATGCGATGCAAGCGATCAACAGTCGTGTTTGCCTCAGTTCTGCGGGCGCGGTTCCGGCACCGGGCCGATGTCGGGCAATCGCGGCAGGCCGGTTGCCGCCACGACAGCAGCGGCGGCAGGCATCACGGCTGCCGGTGCGGCCTGCGCCAATTTGATCGAAGGCGCATCCGCGCCGCCATCCGCCGCAAGCACCGCCTTGCAGGCGTCGGGCAGGCTGGACATGGTCATGATGTCCCGGGCGGGCGGTTTGGGCTTGGTGCCGGGCTTGGCCGGCTTCCAGGGTTCATCCGTGAACCACCATGCGAGATCGGCGCCGCATCCATCACCCGCCGGTGTTTTCTCCTGCCCCTTGCAGCCGGGCGAACCGGGCGGGCAGGCCATGCGGATGTGGAAATGATAGTGATGACCCCAATAGGGCCGCACCTTGCCCAGCCATGACCGGTCGCCGGTCACGGTGTCGCAGAGCTTTTTCTTGATGCCGGGATGGACGAGCAGGCGCTCAACCTCGCCATAGGAGGCGGCCGCGCGCAGCAATTCGGCATGCGCGGGTTTCCAGATGCGGTCATCGACGTAGAGCGACTTGCCGCCATCGCCCAGCACCGAAATCGCCGACGTGTTCTCCCGCTCCTCCACCGTCAGGCGCCGGTTCGGCATCGGCGTCAGCCAGATGTCGGCGTCAAGACCGATCTGGTGTGACGCATGACCCGACAGCATCGGCCCGCCGCGCGGCTGCGAAATGTCGCCGACGAGCAGCCCCGGCCATCCGCCGGCCGTCGCGCGCTGTGACAAATCCTCGATCAGCGCGATCATCCGCGGGTGGCCCCACATCCGGTTGCGCGACAGGCGCATCACCTGCCATGTCGGACCGTCGGTGGCGATGGCGACGCCGCCGGAAAAGCAGCCCTTGGAGTAGAAACCGAAAGCCGCTGGCGCACCCGCCGCTGGCGTGCGTTTTGCGCCGAACAGGTCTTTCGCCAAGGGTTCGGCGGAAGCGGGCGCAGCAACAAGGGCCGCTGCCGCGAGCGCGGCCGCCGCTAAGCCCGCAAGGAGTGTCGTCAAGCGCATGGTCCACCCTGCCATTTCATGACACGACGTTCCGCCCATCATGGTTAACGAAGACTTACCATGTCCGGATTTCCAAGAAAATGCGACCGGCTAGGATCAGTTCACGCCCCGCGCCATCGCCCTGTCCGCCACAGCTCTTCCAGCGAAACGCGGTAGTCGGGAAACGCGAAGCGAAAACCGAGCCCGGTGATCTTCGCGTTGGAGACGCGCTTGTTCTCGCCATAAAAGGACCGCGCCATCGGCGTCAGTTCGGCGGTGGCGAAATCCTGCTCCGGCGGCAGGGGCACACCGGCCAGCGTGCAGGCATGGGCCACCACATCCTGCGGCGGGGCCGGCTCGTGATCGGTGATGTTGAACACGCCGCCGGTGCCGCGCGCCGCCAGAAAGAGCGCAGCCGATGCGATGTCCTCGACGCGGATGCGGTTGAACACCTGCCCCGGCTTGACGAGACGCCGCGCGCCGCCCTCCATCGCGGTGCGGATCTGGTTGCGGCCCGGCCCGTAAATGCCGGAAAGGCGCAAAATTGCGAGCGGCACCCCGGCCTTCGCGCTTGACTCCGCCCACGCCTGCTCTGCCGCCACCCGGGCAACCGAGCGTGACGACACCGGGCGGCAGGGTGTTTCCTCATCCACCCAAGCGCCGTCATGGTCGCCATAGACACCGACGGTGGAGAGATAGGCCGCCCATTCAAGCTTCGGCGCATGACGTTTCAGCGCATCGCCGAGGAGCGCGAGCGACGGATCGCCGCCATTGTCGGGCGAAATTGACAGCACGAGATGCGTCGTCCCGCCAAGCGCGGCGGCGAGCGCGTCGTTCATGGTCCCGTCAAACACCAAGGGTGTCGCGCCCGCGTCGGCAACCGACGCGAATTTTCCGGCGGATCGTGTCGTACCGAAAACAGCCATCCCGCGCGCCGACGCTTCACGCGCAATCGCCTTGCCGGAAAAGCCGCAGCCGAAAATCAGAACCTGTGTCACTCGAAACCCATTCCAGCCTGCATCAACCCGGCGCTTCCCATTCTGCCCGTACTTGCCCGTCCTGCTCGGATGCGGCGCGCACATCCCGTTCTGCCGCGAAGCGGCCGGGCGGCGCAAGATGGCGATAGGCCCAGACGGCGGCGCCGCGCACCACGGGTGCCGGATCGTCCAGCAACGCACGGACGACCGGCTCCAGCGCGGTGTCAGCGCTGTTGCCCCCCGCAATCAGCACATTGCGGATGAAACGATCGCGCCCGATGCGCTTGACGGGCGAACCGGCAAAAAACGCGCGGAACCCTGCGTCGTTCAGCGCCAGCAGATCGATGAGGCGCGGCGTGCGCAAATCATCACGCGCCTTCAGCTTCATCTCGCGGGCTTCACCGGCAAACTTGTTCCACGGGCAGACGGCCAGGCAATCATCGCAGCCATAGATGCGGTTGCCGATCGCCGCGCGGAACTCATGCGGGATAGGCCCGGCATGCTCGATGGTCAGATAGGAAATGCAGCGCCGCGCGTCGAGCTGGTAAGGCGCAGGAAACGCCGCCGTCGGGCAGATGTCGAGGCAGGCGCGGCAGGAGCCGCAATGATCGGTTTCCGGCGCATCGCCCGCCAGTTCGGCGTCCGTCAGGATCACGCCGAGGAACAGCCACGAGCCATGCGCGCGGCTCACAAGATTGGTGTGCTTGCCCTGCCAACCGAGCCCAGCGCGAGCGGCCAACGGCTTTTCCATCAGCGGCGCGGTGTCGACAAACACCTTGACGCCCGCACCGAACCGCGCGGCGAAGCGCTGCGCGATCTCCTTCAAGCGGCCCTTGATGATGTCGTGATAGTCGCGGTTTTGCGCATAGACGGAAATCGCGGCGCGGTCCTTTTGTGCAAGGATGACGAGCGGGTCCGTGTCCGGCCCGTAATTCATGCCGAAGACGATGGCGCTTTTGGCGTCCGGCCACATCGCATCGGGCGAGACCCGCCGTTCGAGCGTCTCCGCGAGCCATGCCATTGAGGCGTGATGGCCCTGCGCCACGAATTGCCGCAGGCGCTCGCCCTGCTCATGCGGCGCGCTGGCCGACGTGACGCCCAAAGCCGCAAACCCCTTGGCGGCCGCCTCGGTTTCAAGGAAGCGCCGCATCGCCAGAGCGCGGTCGGGCGCCGCCGCCATGGGCGTCAGAAATCGAGATCGGTGTAGTGCGAGGCGGGCACCAGCGTGCGCACCCGGTCGGCCAGCAACGGACGGAAGGACGGCCGCGACTTCATGCGCGCATACCACTCCTTGGCCGCGGCGTGTTCACCCCAAGGGACCTCGCCCATATAGTCAAGCACGGACCATGCAGCCGCCCCGGCGAGGTCGGCATAGGAGCGGTTGTCGCCGGCCAGCCAGTTGCGGCTGCCCGCCAGCCAGTTGGTATAGCGCAAATGCAGAAGAAGATTGGCACGCGCCGTGCGCATCACGCGCGTGTCGGGGGAGCCGCCGCCTTCATCCGCCGTCATTTGCGGCTTGAAAATGCGCTCGCGCACCAGGGGATGCACCACTTCGGCATTCATCTTGGCGGTGAACCATTGGATGAGACGGCGCGTTTCGGCGCGCTCCAGCGGCCCGCCGGGAAACAGCGGTTCGCCGCGTGCCAATGGCGCACGCGTCTCGTCCACATATTCGATGATCACCTCTGCGCCGGCGACGGCCTGTTCGCCTTCGGCCAGCAAGAGCGGGAGCAGGTTTGCCGGGTTGACGGCGACAAATTCAGGCCGCCGCGCCCACGGCTTTTCCTCCACCAGCGCGATGTCCTCGCCATACTCGCCAAAAGCGAGACGGACCAGCCGTGACGGCTGCGACAGGGGATAGTGGAACAGGGTCAGCATCGCGGTCTCCGAGCAAGCACCAGATTGCAACGCCTGCGATGCGGCGAAGTCATGGCGGGTGGCTCAAACGGATAGCGCTCCGCCCGTCAAGAATGCGTTAACCAGAAGCAGCCATGCAGGATTCCGACATGGGGCGCGCGCATCCCGCGCCGCGATTCCCGGCTGCCGTCGGCGGAGCCTGAAGATGGACCTTTCAACCCTGTTCCAGGCCTTGCTGCTCGGCATTCTCGAAGGCTTCACCGAGTTCCTGCCGGTATCCTCCACCGGGCACATCCTGCTGGCCGGGCATTTCCTCGGCTTTGCCTCGAAGGGCAATGTGTTCGAGATCGTCATCCAGCTTGGCGCGATCCTCGCGATCTTGATCGTCTATTTCCAGCGCCTTTGGCAGATCTTCATCACGTTGCCGTCGGACCCTGCATCACGCCGCTTCGCCATCGGCATCGTGATCGCGTTCCTGCCCGCCGCGCTGATCGGCGTGCTGGCGCATGACTTCATCAAGACCGTGCTGTTCGAGACGCCGCTCGTCATCTGCGTCATGCTGATCATCGGCGGCGTCATCCTGCTCTGGGTTGACAGGCAGGCCTTCACGCCGCGCCATCATGATGTGGCGGAATTTCCGCTGTCGCTTTACCTGAAGATCGGCCTGTTCCAGTGCCTTGCCATGATTCCGGGAACATCGCGCTCGGGTGCCACCATTGTCGGCGCGCTGCTGATGGGTGTGTCGAAGCGCGCGGCCGCCGAATTTTCGTTCTTCCTGGCGATGCCGACCATGCTTGGCGCATTCACCTATGACATCTGGAAGAACCGTGACTTGTTGACGATGGATGACGCCGCCATCATCGCGGTCGGCTTCATCGCCGCGTTCATCTCGGCGCTGGTGGTCGTGCGCGCGCTGCTCGACTTCGTCTCGCGGCGCGGTTACGCGATCTTCGGCTGGTGGCGCATCATCGTCGGCACGGCCGGGCTGGTCGGCCTCATGGTGTTTGGCTGAGGCTCACCGCCCCGATTTCACATCCTCTGCATTCGACAGCAGCAGGTCGCGGCCTGAGAACATGTCTCCCGAAACCTGCATGGCGAAACGGTCGGCGTCGCGGCGGCGGATGTCCTCCATGATGGGTGCGATGTCATCCGGCGCATTGCCCAAGAGCTCCAGCGTCCGCGCGCCGAAGGCATAGGCTGATTCCATGGTTTCACGCAGCTGGAACGTGACGCCCGCCTTCACCAGTGCGATGGCGTGGCCGCGGTCATAGGCGCGCGCCATCACCGGCATGGTCGGGCTGTGCTCATGGATGAGATGGGCGATGCGGGTCGCCGCCTCCTTGTCATCGATGCAGATCAAAACGGCGCGCGCCGTCTCAAGCCCGGCGGCATGCAGGATATCGAGCCGCGCGCCGTCGCCGAAATAGACCTTCATCCCGAACTTTCCCGCGACCTCGATCATCTCCGTGTCATTGTCGATGATGGAAAGCGAGTATCCGCGCGCCAGCAAGGGCTGGCTCACCAATTGGCCGAAGCGGCCATAGCCGATCAGCAGCACTTCGTTCGACAGCCCCTCCGGTGCCTCGACGCCATCGGCTGACGGCTTCGCTTTCGGCATCAGCCGGTCATGTGCGATGATGACGAGCGGTGTCAGCGCCATGGACAGGATGATGATCGCGTTGAGGATGGCGTTTTCCTCGCCGCTGATGATCCCGGCGGCGAGCGCCGCGCCATAGAGCACGAAGGCGAACTCGCCGCCCTGTGCCATCAGGACCACGCGCTCGACGGCCTCGCGGTTGCCCGCGCCAAACAGGCGGGCGCAGCCATAGATGCCGATCGCCTTCATCACCATCAGTCCCGCGACGCTGGCCAGGATCAGCCGCCAATTGTCGGCGATGACGGCGAGGTCCAGCGCCATGCCGACGGCGAGGAAGAACAGGCCCAGTAAGATGCCGCGGAACGGCTCGACATCGGCTTCGAGCTGGTGGCGGAACGAGGATTCCGACAGCAGCACGCCCGCCAGAAACGCGCCCATGGCAAGCGACAGGCCGGACAGTTGCATGCCGAGCGCCGCGCCGAGCACGACAAGCAGTGCAGCCGCCGTCATCACCTCGCGCGCCTTGGCGGCGGCAAGAAGGCGGAACAGCGGATTGAGCAGATAAAGCCCGGCCAGGATCAAGGCGGTGATCGCGCCAAGCGCGATGGCGATGCCGGTCAGCCGTTCGGTGAGCGTCACGTCGCCCGCGCCGGGCGCAAACAGCGCGACAATGGCAAGCAGCGGCACGATTGAAAGATCTTCCAGCAGCAGGATCGAGATGATGCGCTGGCCTTTCGGCTTGGCGATGTCGCCGCGCTCCTCCAGCATCTGCATGACAATGGCCGTCGAGGTGAGCACGAAGCCGGTGCCTGCAACCAGCGCCGGGATCAGCGGATAGCCGAGAGACAAGCCAACCAGCGACAACAGTCCGATGCACAAAATCACCTGCGTCAGGCCAAGGCCGAAAATATCCTTGCGCAGGCCCCACAGGCGTGACGGCTGCATCTCCAGCCCGATGATGAACAGGAACATCACCACGCCGAGTTCGGCGACATGCAGGATCGCCATCGGGTCGGAAAACAGCCCGAGCCCGAACGGGCCGATGGCAAGCCCCGCCGCCAGATAGCCAAGCACCGAGCCAAGGCCGATGCGCTTGAACAGCGGCACCGCGACGACGGCTGCCCCAAGCAGGGTGACGACAGACGCGAGATCAACACCGGGTGAGGCTGCCATGATGGGTCGGCTCCAAGAGCAAGACGAAGGCGGGACGGGTTACAAGGGTCAGGGCCCTGGGTCCGCTCAGCCGTCATGGCCCTCGACGATGAGGAATTCGCCATCGCTGATCGCCTGCCTTATGGCACGGGCGGCGGTGTATTCGGGCGAATTGTAGCAATCCAAGGCGGCCTGATAGCTCGGAAACTCGACCACCACATTGCGCGGCCGCGCCTCGCCTTCGGTGGCGGTAAATTGCCCGCCGCGCACGATCAGCTTTGCCCCGTGGCGCTGATAGGCAGGTGCCGCTGTCGCCACATATTCGGGGTAGCGTTCCGGTTCCCGCACGGTGATGCGGGCGATCCAGTAACCTTTGGGCATGAGCTCTGTCCTTTTAGCAGGCCGCGTCACAAGGCGGCGTTCATTTCATGCAGAATCGAAAGCGCTGCCGCGCGGCGGTCAGGCGCGGCGGTGATCGGCCGGCCGACAACAAGATGGCTCGCACCCGCCTTCAGCGCGTCACCGGGCGTGGCGATTCGCTTCTGGTCTCCCTGATCGCTGCCGGCCGGGCGGATGCCGGGCGTGACAAGCGCCATCTGCGGCCCGATTATGGCGCGCACTGCGTGCGCTTCCTCCGGCGAACAGACAATGCCGCCCATCCCCGCGTCGCGCGCCTGCGCCGCCCGCGCCAGCACCAGATCGCGGGGCGTTGCGGCGTAGCCCGCTTCAGCAAGGTCACCCGCATCCATCGACGTCAGCACCGTGACGCCAAGCAGTGTCAGCCCCGAACCCTCGGCAGCCTTGACTGCGGCGCGCATCGCCTTCGGGTAGGCATGGACCGTCAACATGGAGAAGCCCATGCGGGCGATGTTGGCGACACCTTTTTCGACCGTGTTGTCGATGTCGAGCAACTTCATGTCGAGAAACACCGACAGGCCGGACTGTGCCAGCGCGCGGCCGAGTTCAAGCCCGCCATTGAAGGCGAGCTGGTGGCCGATCTTGTAGAACCCTGCTGCGTCACCCAGTTCGGTGACGATCCCTTCGGCTTCGGCGGGCGTGTCCACGTCGAGCGCGATAATCAGCCGGCTTCGCGCGCGGCTCGGCCCGGCCCGGCCTTCGTCCGCCTGATCTGCCATTGTCAGCGCCCCCGGCCTTCCTGTCTCCGGCTGCGCGCTTGCCACAGGCTGTCGCATGCCGCCAGTTATTTCAGCACGCGGCCGACAAGTTGCGCGGTGAAATCCACCATCGGCACCACGCGCGCATAGTTCAGCCGCGTCGGCCCTATGACGCCGAGCGCTCCAATGATCTTCTGCTCGCTGTCGCGGAAGGGCGCGACGATCACCGACGAACCCGACAGCGAGAACAGCCGGTTCTCCGAGCCGATGAAGATGCGCACCCCTTCGCCGGCCTCGGCTGATTCCAAAAGCCGGATCAGTTCACCCTGGCTTTCAAGGTCCTCAAACAGAAGGCGGACGCGTTCGAGTTCCTCCGCTCCGGCCTGCGGGTCGAGCAGATTGGCGGTGCCGCGCACGATCAGGCGCTGCGCCCCGCCCTGTTCCACGCCGCTCCAGAAGGCGAGCCCGCGCTCCACAAGTGTGCGCGACAGGACATCCAGTTCACGCTCGGTTTTTTCCCTCAGCGCGCCGATGCGCGCTCGCGCTTCTGCAAGCGTCCGACCGCGCAGATTGGCGTTGAGGAAATTGCCCGCCTCCGACAATTGCGCCGGCGTGGTGCCCGCCGGAACGGCAATGACACGGTTTTCGATGTCACCCCGCTCATTGACGAGGATGCACAGCGCTTTCATCGGCTCAAGCAGCACAAATTCGATGTGTTTCAACGGGCTGTCGCTCTTGCCCGCCAGCACGATCCCAGCCCCGCGCGACAGGCCGGACAGCAGGCGGCCGGCCTGGTCCAGCACGGTATCGGTCGAAGCGGCAGACCCGACCTGCGCCTCGATGGCGGCCCGTTCGGCGGGCGGCAGGTCGCCCACCTCCATGAAACTGTCGACGAAGAAGCGCAGCCCCGCTTCCGTCGGCAGGCGGCCGGCCGAGACATGCGGCGCGTAGATGAGGCCGAGATGCTCCAGATCGCTCATCACATTGCGGATGGTGGCGGGCGACAGGGCGTTGGGCAAAAGCCGTGACAGGTTGCGCGAGCCGAGCGGCGAGCCATCGCCCAGATAGGCTTCGACGATCTGGCGAAAGATCTCGCGCGAGCGCTGGTCGAGCGGGACGGGAAGGCTAGGGCCTTTTGCGGGCTGGGCTTCGGTCATGCGCGCAATATAGAGATGGCTTTGCCGCCTGCAACATTTGCGCGGCGCGGCGCGGAAGGCTACAGCGCTGCCATCACGCCGCCCCACACAGGATGTTCCCATGCGCCCTTCCGGCCGCCAACCCAACGACATGCGCCCCGTCACGCTGGAAACCGGCGTCAACCTCCATGCGGAAGGCTCCTGCCTCGTCTCGTTCGGCAACACGAAGGTTTTGTGCACGGCAAGCTATGAGGGCCGCGTGCCGCAATGGATGCGCAACACCGGCAAGGGCTGGGTGACGGCGGAATACGGCATGCTGCCGCGCGCCACCGGCGAACGCATGAAACGCGAGGCCGCATCCGGCAAGCAAGGCGGGCGCACGCTGGAAATCCAGCGGCTGATCGGCCGGTCGCTCAGAGCCGTGACCGATCTGTCAGCGCTTGGCGAATGCCAGATCACGGTCGATTGCGACGTGATCCAGGCCGATGGCGGCACGCGCACGGCGGCGATCACCGGCGGCTTTGTCGCGCTCCACAAATGCATTCAGTGGATGGAAACGCGCCAGCTTGTGTCCACGCGCCGTGTCATCAAGGATCACGTCGCCGCCGTCTCTTGCGGCATCTTCAACGGCACACCCGTGACCGACCTTGACTACAACGAGGACAGTGCCGCCGATACGGATGCGAATTTCGTCATCACCGGTTCGGGCGGGCTTGTGGAGTTGCAGGGCACCGCGGAAGGCGCGCCGTTCTCGGAAGCCGAATTCCTGACATTGCTGTCCATGGCGCGCGAGGCGACGACGATGCTGGTCCAACGCCAGAAAGAAGCGCTGGGGGTGTGACGCCATGCGCGCGCTGAGCGAACCGAAAATCGTGCTCGCCACGCATAATGCAGGCAAGCTGAAGGAGTTTACGGGCCTTGTCCGGCCATTCGGCCTTGAGGTCGTGTCGGCGGGCGAGCTTGGCCTGCCGGAGCCTGAAGAAACCGGTACGACATTCGAGGAAAACGCCGCGGTGAAAGCGCTTGCCGCCGCGCGCGCGACCGGCCTGCCCGCGCTCTCCGATGACAGCGGGCTTGAGGTGGATGTCTTGGGCAAGGCGCCTGGCGTCTACACCGCCGATTGGGCCACACTGCCGGATGGTCGCCGTGATTTCGGCGTGGCGATGGAGAAGGTCGAGCGGATGTTGCAGGGGGTCCGCGCCACCACGCCGGACACACGGCGCGGGCGCTTTGTCGCAACACTGTGCCTGGCATGGCCGGATGGCGAAACGCAGTTTTTCCGGGGCGAAGCCGAAGGCCAGCTCGTCTGGCCCCCGCGCGGAGCCGACGGCTTCGGCTATGATCCGGTGTTCCTGCCGGATGGGCATGACCGCACCTTCGGCGAAATGTCGGCGGAGGAAAAACATGGCTGGAACCCCGGCGATGCGCACGCCCTGTCGCACCGCGCGCGTGCCTTCAAGCTGTTTGCCGAAACCCATCTGATGGCGCGACCGTGAACGGCACCTTGGCCGACACCGCGTCCGGCAACGCGCCGCCCGAGACCGATGGCGGCTTCGGCGTCTATCTGCATTGGCCGTTCTGCGCCGCCAAATGCCCCTATTGCGATTTCAACAGCCATGTCCGCCACCAGCCGGTGGATCAGCAGCGCTATGTCGAGGCGTTCCGGCGGGAACTTGCGCATATGCGCGCGCGAACCGGCCCGCGCTCCGTCAACTCCATCTTCATGGGCGGCGGAACGCCCTCGCTGATGGACCCGTCAACCGTGGGCGCGCTGTTGAATGAGGTTGCGCGGCTGTGGACGCTCGGTGACGATGCGGAAATCACGCTGGAGGCCAACCCGTCAAGTGTGGAGGCGTCGCGTTTTCGCGGCTACCGCGATGCCGGCGTCAACCGCGTCTCGCTTGGCGTGCAAGCGCTGAACGATGCCGATCTGAAAATGCTCGGCCGCCTGCATGACCGGGCGCAGGCGCTTCACGCGATCCGGCTGGCGCGCGAGACATTTCCGCGCCTCTCCTTCGACCTGATCTATGCGCGCCGCCCGTCGCAGACGCCGGAGGAATGGGCGGGCGAACTCCGCGAGGCGATCAGCCATGCGGCCGATCATCTGTCGCTTTACCAGTTGACAATCGAGGAGGGCACGCCGTTCCACGCGCTGCACCGCGCGGGCAAGCTGCATGTCCCGGATGAGGAGCAGGCGGCGGCGCTCTACGCCGTCACGCAAGAGATGACCGCCGCGCATGGCCTTCCGGCCTATGAGATTTCCAACCATGCCGTGCCGGGGGCGGAAAGCCGCCACAACCTCATCTATTGGCGCTATGGCGAATATGTCGGAGCCGGGCCCGGTGCGCATGGGCGGTTCCGCGAGGGCTTCGCCCGCAGCGTGACGATGACCGAGAAGATGCCCGAGCGCTGGCTGCAGGCGGTTGCAACCTTCGGCCATGGCGTCATCGAAGAAGAGCATCTGAACCCCGATGCCGAAGGCGACGAGATGCTGGTGATGGGGCTCAGATTGACCGAGGGCATTTCGCTTGCCCGCTTCGCGCGCATCGCCGGGCGCGCGCTCGATGTCGAGCGCGTGGCGATGCTTGCCGCCGACGGACTGATCGAGATGACGCCGGACGGCCGCTTGCGGGCAACGCGCGACGGCATGTTCGTGCTGGACGCGGTGGTGGCCGATCTGGCGCGGTGAGCGGGGTCTGCCCTGCTATGGCGCAGGGGGCGCGTCCACCGCCTCAAAACAGGTCACTGTCACGCTTTTCAGTTCATGGGCGGCCATGCTTGGAGGCAGCGCCTCGAACAGCAGCGTCGGTTCAAAGCCCGTCGGCGACGTAAACTCCATCACGCGGCCCCGCTCAACGCCGCCTCCGGGCCATTGCTGCGTGCGGCTGCGTGTATGGCTGAAGCCCGTATCGCCGCGACGCTGGAAGTGAACGCGCAGGCGCCCGGTTGATTGCGGAATCGCGGCGGTCGCGACCGCCAAGCGGATACAGCGCGCCAGCGAAAGTGCCGCACCGAACCGAACCTCGACAGGAGCGCCGCGGCGGACCATCACCGGCGATCCCGCCTGCACGTCCAGTTGTTTTCCCGTTTGTCGCAAGCGTGTTTCCGGCAATGCCATAACGTCGATGCTCTCCTTGCGGGTTCCTTTGGCCGCCACTGGAAGCGCTCTCAACATGCGCGAAAATGACAGATTCTGGACGAGCGCGTTTTCAATCGCGTTCGGATGAACCAGCGGACAGGACAGATCTTGCCGCCCGTTCTGGATTTGCTGGGCGAAACAGGCGATCGTCGCCAAGCGTTCATCCGTGAAGCGCTTGAAATAATTGTCGTGGTTGTAGACCCCAGCCGCCGTGGCATAGCCAAAACATGCGAGCCCGATGACCGGGGCATAACGCCTCAACGTCTCCGGTTTGCGCTCGCGGTCTCGCGCCCAGAGGAGACCGAGCGCCAAAACCCAGGGAAGCAGCACGGTCACCCAGAAGAAGTGGAAACGGCCAAAACCGCTCTGGAAAACCTGAAGGATGCCGTTTTCGTTTGGCGGCCTGAAATTCGTCCGCCCGGCCGAAACCAGCATCAGGTAAATCACCAACGCCGCCGTCAATGACGTGACCAACACCAAGGCCGTGTCGCGGCCCTCGTCACGCACCGGTTCCGTTCGGCGCAGCAGCCTGAGCGCGAGTGCTGCAAACGCCACGACAAGAATGCCAACGATGATCAACGAGAGCAGCGGCAAGCCTTGCGGCAGCATGGCAGCCCGCGCGATCTTGCCGGCCATGAACACCCAGAAATCCCATTCATGGGGAAAAGCCATGGGCGTTCCCGGGCGGTGGACGCCCGCATTGATGAACAGGACGACCCGCAATTGGAGGGGCAGGGTGACGAGGCCGGCCGCCAGCGAAGCGTATGCCGCCGGGAGCAGGTTCGGCAGGCCGGTCCCCCGCTTCAGCACCAAGCGCAGCCCCAGCAGAGCAGCGCCCGCCACGGGCACGGCAAAAGCACCGCTGATATAGGAGAAGCCTGCGGCGACACCGACGAGGAACAGGCCCGCCATCACGATCACAGGGCTGAAGCGCCGCGCATTGGTTGCGACATCCAGAATGATCAGCAGCCCGACCAATGGAAGCGCCTGATGGTAGGCGAGCGCCTGCACGCCCCAATAGGTGCCGGGTTGCAGCATGAAGGCTGTCAGCAGGAAGCAGGCCGCCGCCAGCGCCTTGTCGTCAAGCACGCGATTGAGCAACCGCCATTGGAGCACCATCAGCCCGCCCAGCACGGCCACCATCGACAGGAACTGGTATGCGATACCGTTTGCATCGAGCACGTGATGCGCGATCGCATCAAGCAGCTTGCCGAACGGGTAGATCGTGTCATTGGCATGACGGAACAGCGCTGTCAGCGCAAACGATCCGGCTTCCCCGCCATTGTAGATCGACCAGTCATCGTGGATCGGGAGATCAAAGCCGTAGACGAGCCACTGGAACGCTGAGACTGCAAGAATGCTGGCCGGCAATGCCAGGCACAAGCGCAGCAGCCATGGTTGCGGAGCGGCGGCAATCATGATGCATCCCGTTAAGCTTAAGGCGTCGTCGTCCTATCAGCTTCAAGATGCCCGTCAATTCCGCGCGGTCACGATTGGCGTCCTTCGAACAGAGTCAAATTATGCCTAACTGAAATGCACCGCCATGGCGTCCTGCGGGCCGGAGCCGAAATCGAGGCCCGCGTCGAGACTGAGCAGGAAATTGCCGGTGGTCAGCCGGATCAGGCTGCGCGGGCGGTTGCGGAAATCCCACAATTCACTTGTTCGCGTCTTGTTGTAGAGCACCTGCGGCCCGCCAACCAGCCGGCCTCCCGGCGAGAAGCGGCAGGCCAGCACCTGATAGAAGGCGCGTGTCCGGTCGGCACTGAGATATGCGGCGTTATACGCAACAACGACGCTGCGGTCTGGCAGGGAAAGCAAGACAGGGTGGAACGTCTCCCAACCGCCGGCGGTAGGCAGGGAGGTGCCCGGGTTCGGCAAGCGGACCGACGGGAATGTGGCAAGGCGGCGTCCCGTATTGTCGAAGATGCCGCCCTCCATCGTCGGGTTCGCGCCGCTGGAGGCGACATTCTTCCATACGGCTGCAAAGCCCAGCGGATGCGACCCGACCCCCACGCCGCCGGCGATCGACACGGAATTCGCCATCACCTTCGGCGCGCCGACAGGCGCGGCATTGGCGCTCAGAATCTGCAGATTGACCTTCAGGTCCGGCCCGATGCAGCAGGATACCGCGCCGCCATTCGGCAGTGCGGCAATGCCGTCGAGCGGACCGGGGCTCATGCGGCCGAGATTGGAGGCGACAACGCCGCCCGTTGCATTCACCACACGGCCATTGTTCGCCCCGCTGCCCATGCCGCGCCAGCCGACCATGTAGTTGCCGTTCCTCAGCCGGACGGCATGGTGCATGTTGCCGTTCCAACCCTGCGCAATGCGCACCGGCGCGCCGACCTTGGCGCCTTGCGCCGAAAGGCGCTGCATCCACCACAGGTCGCCGTTTGTGTCGCCCGCTTTCCAGCCAAACCAGAACACATGCGCCGAACCATCCGGGTTGACGATGATGGTGCCTGCCGAATCGCCGTCGAACGTGTTTTCCGCCATGGGCAGCACAGGCGTCGCCCGCGCGAGGTTGGCGCCATGGAAGGTGGCACGGCTCGGATTGTAGGAGCCGTCGCTCTCGGCCTCGTAGAGCGCGGCAAAACCGCCGCCGGGGCGAGGCGCAATCGACAAGGCGCGGGTGTTGGCAATGACGGTGGGCACGCGGAAGGTGCGCAGCACGCGGAATGCCGCCGCCGCACGGGCCTGTCCCGGCAATGCCATCGCCGCCGTTCCGGCCGCCGCGCCAAGAAGAAACAGACGTCTGTCCATGATCATCCCCCGGTCGACCAAGCGTGGGGGCACGCTAACCAAACCCGGGAGCAAACGCAATTGTTTTTGCGTCAGTGACGCAAACGGATATCAGAGCCCGTCAAGGAACCGTTCGGCGTCGGCGACGCGGCGCTGGCGCTCGGCCTCGTCCATGCGGGCGAGGGTCTTCATCGGCATGGCCATGCGTGGATTGGTCTTCAGCCTCGTCTCATTGCGGATGAGGAACGCCCAATAGAGCCGGTTGAACGGGCAGGCTTTGTCACCGGATTTCGCCTTCACGTCATAGGCGCAATGGCTGCAGAAATCCGACATGCGGTCGATATAGGCCCCCGAGGCGGCATAGGGTTTTGAGGCCATGATGCCGCCATCGGCATAAAGCGCCATGCCATGGGTGTTGGGCAGTTCAACCCACTCAAACGCATCGGCATAGACGGCGAGATACCAGTCATTGACCGCCACAGGGTCAAGCCCCGCAAGCAGCGCGAAATTGCCGGTCACCATCAGGCGCTGGATGTGGTGGGAATAGGCGTTGTCGCGCGTTTGCTTCACCACTTCCGAGACGCAACGCATGGGCGTGTCGGCGGTCCAGTAGAAATCCGGAAGCGGACGGCGCGCATCAAGCGCGTTTTTTTCCGCGTAGCCCGGCATCAGGTGCCAGTAGAGGCCGCGCACATATTCGCGCCAGCCCAAAATCTGGCGGATGAACCCTTCGACCGCGTTGAGCGGCGCGCGGCCCGCATGGAACTCCGCCTCGGCGCGGCGGCAGGCTTCCAGCGGGGTCAGCAGGCCGATATTGAGCGCGGGCGAGATCAGCGAATGGTGGAGGAATGCTTCGCCGGTTTTCATCGCGTCCTGATAGTCGCCGAAGAAGGGCAGGCCGACCCGCATGAAATCGTCGAGCGCCTCAAGGGCCTGTTCGCGCGTCACCGGCCAGCCGAAACCATCCAGCGTGCCGAAATGGGCGGGAAACCGGGCCTCCACCAGCGCGATCACCTCCCCGGTGATGTCGTCAGGCGCAAAGCGCTTGCGCGCGGGCAGGCGGTGCGTTTTCGGCAGGCTCTTGCGGTTTTCGGCATCGAAATTCCATGCCCCGCCGACGGGCTCGCCACCCTCCATCAGGATGCCGGTCTCGCGGCGCATCTCGCGGTAGAAAAATTCCATGCGCAATTGCTTCCTGTCCCCGGCCCAACGGGAAAACCGGTCGCGGCTGGCGATGAAGCGATCGTCAACGCGGATATGCACGGGCAGGCCAAGCATGTCCTGCCAGGCCTGCATCATCTCCAGCACCCGCCATTCGCCGGGCTCGGTTGCGATGATCGCGTCCGGGCGATGGCGCGCGACAGCCCTTTGCAATTCGCCGGTGAAGCTTCCCGCGTTCGCAGGGTCATCGAGCCGCACGTAATCGACTTCGATGCCCTCACGCCGCAGTTCTTCGCCGAAATGGCGCATCGCCGCAAAGATCAGCGCGATCTTCTGCTTGTGGTGGCCGACATAGGTCGCCTCGTCCCGGACTTCGGCCATCAGCACGATGTCGCCGGGCTCGACACCGTTGAGCGCGCTGATCGAGCGCGTCAGCTGGTCACCGAGGATGAGGCGCAGCGCGGTCATGGCCGCGTCACCATGGCAGCGCCTCGCCCTTGTGGTTGAAGAAGCCGCCGGATTGGGCAGGCGTCAGCGTGTCGATCACGCGCGCCATGTCGGCGGCGGCGACCGCGGGCGGGCGCACATCCAGCCCGGCCTTGGCGAAGGGCGCGGACAGCCGCGTTTCCACGGTGCCGGGATGCAGGCTGGCGATGATGAGGTCAGGCCGTGTGCGGGCGGCCTCGATTGCCGCGTTCCTCGCATACATGTTCAGCGCCGCCTTGGAGGCGCGGTATGAGTGCCAGCCGCCCAGCGCATTGTCGCCCAGCGAGGCGACCTTGGCCGAAATGACGGCAAACACGGCCCTGCCCTCGCGCGCCATCAGCGGGATGACATGCTTCATCACCAGCGCCGGGCCGATGGCGTTGACGGCGAAATTCTTCGCCATGAAGGCCGGATCAAGCTGCTTCAGCCCTTTTTCCGGCATGGCCGCGCCATCATGCAGCAGCCCGGTCGCGACGAAGACAAAACGCAGCGGGGCCGGGACTGCGGCGATGCGTTCGGCCGCATGCGCAATCGAGGCTTCATCGGTGATGTCGAATGCCGGACGCGAGAAGCCGCTGACGGCGGAAAACCGACCCGAGGTTTCGGCGGCAGCACGCATCGCCGCGCCGATGCCGCCGGACGCGCCGAGGATGACGGCATGGCCGCCGGTAGGAAGTGTGGAAAACATGAAGGGATGCCCGGACTGGAACACCCCTTCAATACG
>JALOTE010000132.1 GCA_025458045.1 Rhizobiaceae bacterium | reverse complement strand
ACCTTGCCGAAGGAGCGCCCGCTCGACATCCGCGAGACGCCGGAGTTCCTCGCTATCGCGCATCGCGTGCGCGAAGGCCTGCGCGCGGGGCACAGCTACGAATGAAGCTGCTGGCCGCCAACCCGATCTTGACGCTCGCGCTCGCCATGGCGGTGTTTCTCGCCGCCGCCTCCAGCCTGCGCGCCTATGCGGGCGGCGCGGCCTTGCCCGTGCTGCTGCTGGCGCTGCTCCTCTATTGTGTCGGCAATCTGATGATGGTGCCGCTGATGAAGGTGTCCGGCATGGCGGTGGCGATGAGCGTGTCGGCGGTGTTGCAATTGCTGCTGTCCGTCCTTGTCGCCGTCAGCGTGTTCGGCGAACGGCCGCTGACGATCCAATGGGCCGGCATCGCGCTTGGCGTCGCGGCCGTGACGCTGATCCTCTGGCCGGAGTTTGAGAAGGCGGGGGCGGGCTGACGATGGGTGCGTTCCGCCATTCCGTGCTGCCAGTGCTCACGGTCGTCGCGGCGATCATGGCGTTCTGGTATGCCATGGTGCCGGTGATGAACCTGCCATGGGAGCGCGATCAGGCTGAGCGCGCGGGAACGACGCCCGCGCTGTCCGAGATGATCGCCAAGACTTACGCCCAGGAGCGGCCGGTGCTGCCTGCGCCGCATCAGATCGTGACAGAACTGGCGGCAAGCACGCTCGGCATGAAGGTGACATCGAAGCGCAGCCTGATCTATCATGGCTGGGTCACGCTTTCGGCCACTTTGCTCGGCTTCGTCATCGGCACAGTGCTGGGCATCCTTATCGCGGTCGGCATCGTACATTCGCGCGCGCTCGACAAGAGCCTGATGCCGTGGATCATCGCCTCGCAGACGATCCCGATTTTGGCCATCGCACCGAGATCATCTCGACCTATCTGTCTTTCTTCCCCGTCGTCGTCGGCATGGTGAAGGGGCTGACCTCGCCGGATGCGATGCAGTTGGACCTGATGCGGACCTACAACGCGTCCGGCAACCAGGCGTTCTGGAAGCTGCGGATGCCCGCCTCATTGCCGTTCCTGTTCACGTCGATGAAGGTCGGCGTCGCGGCCTCGCTTGTTGGCGCGATTGTCGGCGAATTGCCCTTGGCGCACGGTTGCTTGCAGGCAGCTATTACGGCCAGACAATCCAGATCTGGGCCGCGCTTTTTGCCGCCGCCGCGCTGGCTGCCGCCTTGGTGGCGCTTGTCGGCCTTGCACAGCGCGTCGCCCTCAAGCGGATGGGGCAGGTGGCCGCATGAGCGCGACCGGCTGGACCATTTTTGCAATTATGTTCTGGCTTGTGGCTTGGGGCCTTAACCAATGGCTGGTGGCGCATCCGTTCAGGGGCGTTGCGCGGCGCATTGTCGACCTGCTCGTGCCGACGCTGTTCGGCGTGACATTGCTGGTCTTGTGGGAAGGGCTGGTGCGCGGCTTTTCGGTGCCCTTCGTGATCCTGCCGCCGCCATCGGCCATCTGGGAACGGCTGGTGTCGTCGCTTCCAGTGCTTTGGGCCGATTTCCAGCAGACCTATCTGAAGGCTGTGATTGTCGGCTATGCGCTGGGCTGCGGCCTTGGTTTCACGACGGCGATAGCGGTGGATCGCGTACCTTTCCTGAAACGCGGGCTCCTGCCGATCGGCAATTTCGTCGCCGCGCTGCCCATCATCGGGATAGCGCCCATTCTGGTGATGTGGCTCGGTTTTGACTGGCCGTCCAAGGCGGCGGTTGTCGTCGTGATGACGTTCTTCCCCATGCTCGTGAACACGGTGACGGGCCTTGGCGCGGCCGACGCCATGCAGAAAGACCTGATGCGCACCTACGCCTCATCCTATTGGCAGGCGCTGTTGAAGCTCAGGCTTCCGGCGGCGATGCCGTTCATTTTCAACGCGCTCAAAATCAACTCGACTCTGGCGCTGATCGGCGCAATCGTGGCGGAGTTTTTTGGCACGCCGACCGTTGGCATGGGGTTCCGCATTTCAACCGAGGTCGGCCGTATGAACATCGACATGGTATGGGCAAGCATTGCGGTCGCCGCGCTTGCCGGGTCGATGTCCTACGGCCTGATCGCGCTCATCGAGCGCAAGGTCACGTTTTGGCATCCGTCCATCCGCAGGGGATGAGACGCAAAAAGGAGAGGCTCTGACATGAAGAAGACGATGACGATGCTGATGGCGGGCGCATTTTCGCTGACCGCTTTTTCGGCGATGGCCGCCGACACGCTGCGGCTGCAACTCCAGTGGGTCACGCAGGCCCAGTTCGCCGGCTATTATGTCGCCAAGGACAAGGGCTTTTATGCCGAAGAAAACCTTGAAGTGGAAATCCTGCCGGGCGGCCCGGATATCGCTCCGCCTCAGGTGCTGGCCGGCGGTGGTGCCGACGTGATGCTGAACTGGATGCCGTCGGCGCTTGCCGCGCGCGAAAAGGGCGTGCCGCTCGTCAACATCGCGCAACCGTTCAAATCGTCCGGCCTAATGCTGACCTGCCGCAAGGAGACCGGCATCACCAAGCCCGAGGACTTCAAGGGCAAGACCATCGGCGTCTGGTTCTTCGGCAATGAGTATCCGTTCCTGTCCTGGATGTCGAAACTCGGCATTCCGACCGAAGGCGGCCCGGACGGCGTGACTGTTCTGAAGCAGGGCTTCAACGTCGACCCATTGCTCCAGAAACAGGCCGACTGTATCTCGACGATGACCTACAATGAATATTGGCAGGTCATTGATGCAGGCATCAAGCCGGAAGACCTGATCACGTTCAAGTATGAGGAACAGGGCGTCGCCACGCTGGAAGACGGCATTTACACGCTTGAAGCCTCACTCGCCGATCCGGCGATGGTTGACAAGCTGACGCGGTTTGTCCGCGCTTCAATGAAGGGCTGGAAATACGCCGAAGCCAATGTCACGGAAGCAGCGCAGATCGTTGTCGACAATGACGCGTCGGGTGCGACCACGCTTGCCATCCAGGAGCGGATGATGGGCGAGATCGCCAAGCTCACCGCCGGCTCGAATGGTGCGCTGGATCCGGCCGATGCCGAGCGCACGGTTGCGACGCTTCTGTCCGGCGGCTCGGACCCGGTCATCTCCAAGGCACCGGAAGGTGCATGGACGTCCGTCATCACCGATGCGGCGCTGAAGTAAGCCATTTCTAACCACATTTTGGGGAAGGGCGGCGTGACGCCGCCCTTTTTCCTGTTCTGGCCACACCCTGCGCGTGCGTGTTGTTGTCGCGGAATTGATCCGCGTCATTGTTTCGCCTTCGCGGCACTCATATTGCGTGTTGGATTCGGTTAAATGGCCGGGGCCGCTCGGGAGAAAACAAGATCGTGCTGTTCTGGATTGTGGCGACCGGCCTCGTGATGATCGCGATGATGGCCGTTTTCCTGCCCCTGTTGCGTGCGCCGAAAGCCGACGCCACCCGCGATGCGTTGCAGCGCGCGCTGGCCGCGGAGTTGGCCGAGATCGAGGCTGAGCGCGGCAGCCGCTTCGCCTCCGCCATCGAGGCTGATGCGGCACGGGCCGAAGTGGCGCGACGCTTGCTCGCCCTCGACAAAACCACGGAAGCAGCCGTGCAGCCAACGCGCCCGCAATGGCTGTTCGGCTTCGCACTTTTGCCCATCCTCGCCGTGCCGCTCTATCTCTCGCTTGGCGCGCCGGAATATCCCGACCAGCATTTCGCAACCCGCGCGGACCGCGGCCAGATCGACCAGCAGCGCGAGATGGACGCGCTTGTCGCCCGTGTGGAAGCGCGCTTGCGCGACGTGCCGGATGATGCGCGCGGCTGGGCGCTGATCGCCCCTGTCTATGCCGGGATGGGGCGGACGGATGATGCGCTGAACGCCTATGCGCAGGCGATCACCCATTTCAATGGCGATGCGAAGGAGAAATCGGCACTCATCGCCTCACGCGGGGAATTGCAGGTGGCCTTGGCGGGCGGGCGGGTCACGCCGGAAGCGGGGGCGGCATTTTCGCAGGCCATTGCACTCGATGCCAACAATGAGAAAGCGTTGTTCTATGATGCGCTGCGCGTCGAGCAGACCAGCGCCGACAACGCCGAGGCAAAGGCCGCCTGGCAGGCCCTGATTGATCGCTTCGCCGCAGCCAATCCCGGCTGGCTGGCAACGGCGCGTGAGCGGCTGGCCGCACTTAACGCACCTCAACCAGCCGCGCCCGAAATGGCCGGGACGGGGCCCACGCCGGAACAGGTTGAAGCGGCGGCAGCGATGAGCGATGCCGACCAACGCGCGATGATCGAGGGCATGGTTGCGCAACTCGCCGAAAAGCTCGAAGCCAACCCGAATGATGCGCAAGGCTGGGCGCGGCTGATCCGTTCACGCATCGTGCTTGGCCAAAGGGACGAAGCCGCGCAAGCGCTTGCCGCCGCACGCGGCCATTTCGCGGAAGGCACGGAGGATCGCACCAAGCTTGATTCCTTCGCAGCCTCGCTGGGACTATGATGCATGCCCCGGCTTGAACCATACTTCATCCTGAGGTGTTTTTTTCCTCATGCTTCGAGGCTCGCTTGGCTCGCACCTCAGCATGAAGGGAAAAAGCCGCGAAGGACGGTTCAAGACCATCAAAGAGGACGGTGACTGGATGCCCATGAACCCGCGCAAGCGCAACCGCATCATCATCATCGCCGCAGCCGGTGTCGTGCTGGCCGGTGCAGCCGGCCTGTCGCTTTATGCGCTGAATGACCAGATCGTGTTCTTCAAATCACCATCGGACATTGCGTCCGAGGGCCTCGCCCCCGGCACGCGCGTGCGCATCGGCGGGCTGGTCAAGGAAGGCTCCTGGACGCAGGACGGCACAAGCCATGTCTTTGCCGTGACCGACACGGCGCAAGAGCTCGTCGTCGCCTATACCGGCATCCTGCCTGATCTGTTCCGCGAAGGGCAGGGCGTGGTGCTGGATGGCGCGCTGACGCCCGAGGGGCGCTTTGTCGCCGATACCGTGCTTGCCAAGCATGATGAAAACTACATGCCTGCCGAGGTGGCTGAAGCGCTGAAGGCGCAGGGCCACTGGATCGACGACCAGGGCAATTACGGCAAGGCGGACGCCGCCGAACCCGCCAAACCATGAGGGCTGACCCATGACTGTCGAGATTGGCCACTTCGCCCTCGTGCTGGCGCTGATCGTGGCGCTTGTGCAAACCGTTGCGCCTCTGATTGGCGCGCGCCGCAACGATGCCGCCCTGATGGCTGCGGGCAACCCGCTGGCGATGACCCAGTTCTTTCTGGTTGCCGTCTCGTTCGGGGCGTTGTGCGCGGCCTACATGGCGTCCGATTTTTCCGTCAGGAATGTGTGGGAGAATTCCCACACCTTGAAGCCGATGCTGTACAAATTCACCGGCGTCTGGGGCAACCATGAAGGTTCGATGCTGCTCTGGGTGCTGATCCTCGCCATATTCGGGGCCTCGGTTCCAGCTTTCGGGCGTCATCTGCCGTCACGTCTCAAGGCCAATGTGATTGCGGTTCAGGGCTCGATCTCGGTTGCCTTCCTGACCTTCATCATCTTCACGTCCAACCCGTTCCTGCGCCTCAATCCGGCACCGTTCGAAGGGCGTGACCTGAACCCGATCCTGCAGGATGTCGGCCTCGCGATCCATCCGCCGCTTCTCTATCTCGGCTATGTCGGCTTTTCGATCACGTTTGCCTTTGCCGTTGCCGCATTGATTGAGGGCAGGGTTGATTCCGCCTGGGCGCGATGGGTGCGGCCATGGGCGCTCGCCGCCTGGCTGTTCCTCACGCTCGGCATTTCGATGGGTTCCTATTGGGCCTACTACGAACTGGGCTGGGGCGGCTGGTGGTTCTGGGATCCGGTCGAGAACGCGTCGCTGATGCCATGGCTCTCCGGCACCGCGCTGCTGCACTCCGCCATCGTTGTCGAGAAGCGCAACGCGCTGAAGGTCTGGACGATCCTGCTGGCGATCATCACCTTCTCGCTGTCGCTGCTTGGCACATTCCTCGTGCGGTCCGGCGTGCTGACTTCCGTCCACACCTTCGCGACAGACCCGGCGCGGGGCATGTTCATCCTGATGATCCTGATGGTCTTCATTGGCGGCAGCCTGACGCTGTTTGCCGCGCGCGCCAATGCGGTGACGGGCGGCGGCCTGTTTGCGCCTGTCAGCCGCGAAGGCGCGCTTGTTTTCAACAACCTGTTTCTGTCGGCGGCCTGTGCGACGGTGTTTGTCGGCACGCTCTATCCACTGTTCCATGAGGCGTTGACGGGTGCGAAAATCTCGGTCGGCCCGCCCTTCTTCAACCTGACGGTCCTGCCGCTCTGCCTGCCCCTGCTGCTGGCCATTCCATTCGGGCCGTTCCTGACATGGAAGCGGGCCGATCTGGCGGGTGTCGCGCAAAGGCTGATGTGGGTGGCCGGGTTGGCGCTCGTGGCCGCGATCGCCAGCGCGGCAATGTTTGATTTCCGTGCGGCGCTGTCGGCGGTTGCGATCGGGCTTGGCGTGTGGCTGATGGCCGGGGCCATCGCCGAATTGCTCTACCGCGCCCGGTTCGAGTGGTCCGCCCCGGCTGACGGCCTGCGTCGCTTGTTCAACCTTCCGCGCGCGCAATGGGGGGCGATGCTGGGCCATCTCGGGGTCGGTGTCATGGTCTTGGGCATTGCCGGGCATGGCTGGCGCACCGAGGTGATCGAGGAAATCTCGATTGGCGAGACCGTGAAGGTCGCGGCCTATGAGTTGCGGCTGGAGCGCGTGGAGCAGGAACAGGGCCCGAATTATGTGCAGGATGTGGCGGTGTTTTCCGCCGCCCGCAATGGGGTTCAGGTGGAGGAATTGCGTCCTGCCAAGCGCATCTACCCGGCACGCCAGATGCCGACGACGGAAGCCGGGATCGAAACACGGCTGTTCTCGCAGCTTTATGTTTCGGTGGGCGAGGTGCGCGACGGCGGCCGCACCATTGTGGCGCGGCTGTACCACAAGCCGTTCATCACCTTGATCTGGATTGGCACTCTGATCATGGCGCTCGGCGGCGCGGTCTCGCTCGCCGACCGCCGCCTGCGCATTGGGGTGCCGAAGGCGGCGCGGGCGCGCGGTTCTGTGGAAGGGGCGGCGGCATGATGGCGCGGCTTGCCGCAATCCTGCTTGCCGTCGCGGCCCTGTTTGCTGCGCCCGCTCTGGCCGTCATGCCCGATGAGCGTCTGGCTGACCCGGCGATGGAGGAGCGCGCCCGCGTGATCTCCAAGGATCTGCGCTGCATGGTCTGCCAGAACCAGTCGATCGATGATTCCGACGCGCCGCTCGCCAAGGATTTGCGCGTCATCGTGCGCGAGCGGCTGATGGCGGGCGACTCCAACCGCGAAGTGATCGACTTCGTTGTGGCGCGCTATGGCGAATTCGTGCTGCTGCGCCCGCGCATGAACCTCAACACGGTCGCGCTTTGGGCTTCGCCGCTGGTGCTTGTGCTCGGCGGCATTGCGCTCATCGCGATCCGGCGGCGGCGGGCGGAATCGCTTGCGACAATTGCAACCGGGCTGACCCCCGAAGAGGAAGCGCAACTTGCCGAAGTGTTGCGGCAGACGCAACCAAAGTCGTAGTTTTCCAGCAAATGCCCCGGAGTGCGACGCTTTGCCAATGATCCAGGCGGGCTCGCGCGCCGTTTTCCGCTTGATCAAGGTCAAGGTTTGGTTCTTTAGAACTGTTTAACACGCTTGGGTGCGGTCGCGCGGCCAAGACATGGCGGAGGTGCGCGGCCATCTGGGGGAACAACCCGGCCAAACGCCGGGCACGAGGCAAGTTTGATGGATTTCGAGCGTTTTTTTGCGGGCGAGCTTGAGGGTCTGCGTTCGGCGGGGAATTACCGCGTGTTTGCGGAGCTTGAGCGGATTGCGGGCGCGTTTCCG
>JALOTE010000033.1 GCA_025458045.1 Rhizobiaceae bacterium | reverse complement strand
TCAATGGCGTCCTTGACGTCGTTTGTCGCTTCCTGAGTATCCACCTCAAGGCGGAACTCGACCACGGTCGTGGAAACACCTTCCGACAGGTTGGACACGACGTTCTTGACGCCGGAAATATTGGTGACGGTGTCCTCGACCTTCTTGGTGATCTGCGTTTCAAGTTCCGACGGCGCGACACCTGGATCCACCACCGTGACAACGACGAGCGGAATGTCGATGTTGGGAAAACGCGTCACCGCCATGCGCTCGAAGCTCATCCAGCCGAGCGCGAGAAACACGATGAAAAACAGGATGGGGGCGACCGGATTGCGGATCGACCAGGCGGAAATGTTCCAGTTCATCAGTTGGTCGCTCCCGTCAGTTCGCCTTCGCGCACCGGTGTGACCTCGTCGCCATCGGCAACGAAAGTGCCCGCCCGGCTGACGACCTCATCGCCCTCGGACAAGCCCGACAGGATCTGCACATGGTTGTTGTCACGCAGGCCGAGCGTCACAGGCGTGGAGACAACCCGGCCGTCCACCACTTTCTGCACGAAGGGCTCAAGCCCGCGATAGAGAATCGCGCTGCCGGGAATGGCAACGCCGGAAGCGCGCGCCACTTCAAACTCGCCGCGCGCAAATGATCCATTGCGCAAATTGGGATCCTGTGGGAGCGACACTTTCACGGTGCCGAGGCGTGAACGGGCATCGACCTGCGGGCTGACCATCCGCACCTGCCCGACGATCGGCTCGCCCCGGCCCGGAAGGTTGACCTTGACGGTCATGCCTGGAGACAGCCGCGCCAGTTCCTGTTCGGAGACTTCGGCGGCGAGCTCGAACGCCTGATCCTTGGCGATGACGAACAGCGGTCCGCCACCACCCGACACCACCTGACCGACGGTGGCGCTGCGGGCCATCACGATGCCATCGACCGGGGAAGCCAGTTCGGTCTTGGCGAGTTGCAGTTCCGTCTGCTTGCGGCGCGCATCGAGGACAGCCTTCTGCGATTCCACCACCGTCACCGACTGGCGCACGCTGGCCGCACGGGCGATCGCGCTGTCGAGCGCGTTGCGGGCATTGTCACGCTGCGCCTTGGATGCGACGCCGGACTTCACCAGCGGGGCGATCCGGTCATATTGCTCCTGCGCCTGTTTCACGCCGATATCGGCATCGACAACCTGCGACTGCGCCTGCGCCAGATTGGCCTCGTTCTGGGCCGCTTCAGCGTTGATCTGCGCCAGCTGCAGTTCAAGGTTCGAGCGGTCGAGACGGGCGAGCACGTCGCCCTTGCGCACCACATCGCCGACATCGAAGAACAGTTCCTCGACCAGCAAGCCCGCGACGTCGGCTCCAAGCTGCGCCTCTTCGCGCGGCGTGATCGATCCAGACGCCGTGACCGTCTCGATGATCTCACGCGCGGTGGCACCAACCACGCGGATGGTGGGCGCCTTCGGACCTTCCTCCATCACGGACGGTGCGGCGGACGGCGTTGGCGTCGATGCAACCTCGGCTGCGGGCAGACCTGGAAGCGCAAAGGGGAGCGGGCCGAGCATGACCGGCCCATAGAGCCCGGCCGCGGCGCCCAAGGCGATCAGCGCGACACCCTTGAAAAGACTGGAGATGAATTTGGTCATGGTCTGATCGATCTTTCTGGTCGGCCTTGGGAGGGCGTTTGCGCGCATTACGTCGAAATGGTGCCGCCCGATTTCGCTTTCGGCGATTTTTCTGTCGGGCGCAGCAAGGCGACCACCATGGCATGGATGACCGGCCGCAATGTGTCAGGAGAGATGCCGCGCCGCGGCAAATCATGGGTGACGATGCCCTGCCCCATCGCCATCATCGACTGCAAAAGCACATCCAGCGGGGCAACCGGGGCGATCTCGCCGCGATCCTGCGCGGCCTTCATCGCCTCGAAGATGACGCGTTCGGCGTCGCACATCGAGTTGTCGAGCGCCTTGTGAATGGCCGGGTTGCGGTTTGCTTCCGCGAAAATTTCGGAAAACAAGGGCGCAAGGCCGGACCGGTGCATCTGTTCGACATGCGCGACAAGCCCATCCGTCATGCCATCGACGACCGACTCCGCCTCGGCGATCTTGATCAGAATCTTGGCGTCCTCATCGCGGTCGGCGGCGCAGATGGCCTCGATCAGCGATTCCTTGGACGGGAAGTACCGGTAGAGCGCGCCGGGGCTCATGCCGGCTTCGGCGCAGATGTCGCCCATGGACGCGCCGTGAAAGCCGGACCGCAGGAAACAGGCGCGCGCCGCCTCGACTATGCGGGCAACCTGTGCTTCGCGGCGCTGCGTGCGCCCGCTCGGTTGCGCCGCCAAGGCATCCGGATCGATCGTGCCGCTTTCCAGCATGGCCCAGCCAAAAAAAAGAGTGCGAATGTTCGTTCGCGCAAATATGCGAATGATCATTCTCGCGTCAAGTGCTGCGCTGCAAAATGCCGGGCCGCGGTGGCTGCGCAAGGGGGCTTGCAGGATTTGCGCTGACGTTTTCAAATTCGATCAATGTTTCAGGCGGAGCCTCAGCCGCCGAACTTGCCGGTGCGCGGGAACCCCTTGGGCGCCATCTTGCCAGCACTGGCGCGCGCGGCCTCGAACTCCGCCAGTTCCGCGCCGGTGCGCACAAACTGTCTCCCGGCGGAATCCACCCATGCCAGGCCGTCGGCGGCCTTGAACGTCTTGATGTCGAGCACGCCGCCTTCCTTGTATTTTTGCAGGCGGACACCCTTGCCGCGTGCCATCTCCGGCACTTCAGCGAGCGCAAAAACCAGAAGCTTGCGGTTGTCCCCGATGATCGCCACACGGTCATGCCCGTCGCCGACGGGCACGGCAAAGGCGCATTCGTCAGGCGTCGTCACATTCATCACCTGCTTGCCCTTGCGCGTGGTGGCGAGCGCCTCGCCCTCCGCCACAAGGAAGCCATTGCCCTCATGGCTGACAAGCAGACGGCGACGCTGCTCCGATGGCACGAAGGCCGCGATCACCGTCTGGTCTGTCTCCATATCCACCAGAATGCGGATCGGGTCCCCGTGGCCGCGCCCGCCGGGCAGTTTGGCGATGTCGATGGTGAACGCCTTGCCGCCCGTTGTGATCAGCATCATCCGGTCGGTGGTCTGCGCATGGAAGGACGTTTGCAACGCGTCGCCTTCCTTGAAAACGAGGCCGGACACATCGGCGATGTGGCCTTTCAACGCGCGCAGCCACCCCTTCTGCGAGAGAATCACCGTCACCGGTTCCTTCTCGATCATCGCCTCGGTGATCGCCTCCTCGGCATGTTCGGGTGCGTCCGCAAAGGCCGTGCGGCGGCGGCCAAGCGGCGTGTCCTTCGAAAAGGCTTTCGCGACATTGCCGATTTCCCAGGCAATCGTCGCCCATTGTTTGGCGTCGGAGGCAAGCAGCGCCTCGATGCCCGCCTTCTCTTCCGTCAACGCGTCGAATTCCTTGCGGATTTCGATTTCCTCAAGCTTGGCGAGCGCGCGCAGGCGGATGTTGAGGATCGCTTCCGTCTGGGTGTCCGTCAGGCCGAAACGCGCCATCATCACCTGCTTGGGGTGATCCTGCGTACGGATGATGCGGATCACCTCATCGATGTTCAGATAGGCGATCAGGAAGCCTGCAAGAATTTCCAGCCGCCGTTCGATTTCGGCCAGCCGGTGCCGCGAGCGGCGCTTGAGCACGATGCGGCGATGGTCAAGCCATTCCAGCATCACCGCGCGCAAGCCGATGACATTGGGCACAACGCCGCGCGACAGGACGTTCATGTTGAGCGGAAACCGCGTCTCAAGCTCGGTCAGCTTGAACAGCGATTCCATCATCAATGACGGCTCGACGGTGCGGCTCTTCGGCACGAAGACAACGCGGACATCTTCGGCGGATTCGTCACGCACATCATCGAGAAGCGGCAGTTTCCTGGCTTCAAGCAGTTCGGCGATCTTCTCGATCAACCGCGATTTCTGCACCTGGTAGGGGATTTCAGTCACGACCACGACCCACATGCCGCGGCCCTGATCCTCTTTCTCCCAGCGCGCGCGCACGCGAAAGCCGCCGCGGCCCGTGGCGTAGGCGTCGATGATGGATGCGCGGTCCTCGACAATGATGCCACCTGTCGGGAAATCCGGACCGGGCACGATCTCGACCAGTTTTTCCACCGGCAGGTCCCGGTCCTTGATCAGTTCCAGCGCCGCCGCGCACAGTTCGGCGGCATTGTGCGGCGGAATGGATGTCGCCATGCCAACGGCGATGCCGGAGGATCCATTGGCAAGCAGGTTCGGAAACGCGCCGGGCAGCACGACCGGTTCGTCATCCTCGTCATTGTAGGTCTTGCGGAAATCGACCGCGTCCTCGCCGATGCCTTCCAGAAGCAGGCTCGCGACCTCGGTCATGCGCGCTTCGGTGTAGCGGTAGGCGGCCGCATTGTCGCCGTCGATGTTGCCGAAGTTGCCCTGCCCGTCAATCAATGGATAGCGCTGCGCGAAATCCTGGGCGAGGCGCACAAGCGCGTCGTAGACCGCCTGATCACCATGCGGGTGGAATTTGCCGATCACGTCGCCGACGATGCGGGCGCATTTGGCAAATCCCGCCTTGGGGTCGAGCTTCAGCATGCGCATGGCATGGATGATGCGGCGATGCACCGGCTTGAGCCCGTCGCGCACGTCGGGCAGCGCCCGGTGCATGATGGTGGAAAGCGCATAGGCCAGATAGCGCTCTTCCAGCGCCTCCTGAAGGCCGACCGGCTCGATGTTTCCGCCCGAATCAGGCGGCGGAGTTTCTTTTCCCATGCCCCCCGCTTAGGGTTCCAACGGATGGGCGGCAAGCACAGTCGAGGTCGTCACCGCCTCCTGCTCCCATTCCTTCCCGCTTCGAGGCTTTTTGCCTTCATGGTGAGGTGCGACCCTCGGACTTGCTCCGAGGGGAGCCTCAAACCATCAAGGCAAAAAAGCCATTGTTTGCCCCGCACTCGATGTGAGGGTGATGCACTTCAACCCAAAGCGCGAAAGCCAAAGGCATAGCCGCATTCGCCCATTGGCAACTCCGGCATTGAAAACCCGCCGCGCAATCGCCACACTCGACCCGAAGGTCAGCCAAGAACCGCACAATCGCCAGAGGATCACACCATGCGCCGTCCGTTTGCCCGCCTCGCCTTGTCCGCAAGCCTGTTTGCGCTTGCCGCGTCGCCTGCCTTCGCGCTGGATGCCAAAGCCTTCGCGGACCGGATGGTGGAACTCTACGCCAATCAGGGCGGCGTGATGAGCTATGGCAGCGCGGAAGCGTCGGGCGCAGACATCACGGTGAAAGGTTTTGCCATCGACATGGCCGAAACCGAGCCGCTGGCACTGGGCGACGTGGTGTTTTCAAACGTCACCGAGGAGAACGGGACATGGCGCGCCGACACGGTGACCTTCGCCGACGTCAACACCACAAGCGAAGGCGCAACCATCATGCTGACCGGCCTGTCAATGAGCGGTCTGGTGCTGCCGTCCGATCCGGCGACGCCCTTCATCCTCTATGACAGGGCGGAGATGAAGGATCTGGCCGTCAAGGTTGGCGGTGCGGATGTGTTCACCGCCAGGAATTATGTCGTGGAGGTGCAGGCGCCCGACCCGGCGGCGAAAGTCGCGTTCACCAGCGCCGCCGAAAGCCTCGCCTTCACCGTTCCGGCGACCGACCCGAAATCCGTCGAACGCGTGACGGCCCTGTTCGGCTCGCCGACCGTTGCAGGCCGCATGGTGATGAATGGCAGCTGGGAAGCCGGCAATGGCCGCATCCTGCTGGACGAGTTCTCGCTGGCGGTGCCTTCGGCTGGCAAACTTTCCTTCGCGTTCGGCCTCGATGGCTACACGATGCAGTTCATGAAGACGCTGTCCGATGTCAGCAAGGCGGCGGCGGCCGGCGGCAATGACCAGAACGCGCAAGCGGCACAGGGCATGGCGATGCTGGGGCTGATGCAGCAACTGGCGTTCGTTTCCACCACCATCCGCTACGAGGATGAGGGCCTCGCTTCAAAAGTGCTGGACGAGATGGCGAAAGAGCGCGGCATGGACCGCGCGTCGATGGTCATGCAGACGAAGGCCATCGTTCCCTTTGGCCTCGCCCAATTGCAAAAGCCGGAATTTGCCGCAAGCGTGACCAAGGCCGTTTCAGACTTCCTCGACAACCCGAAGAACTTCACGATCAAAGCCGCGCCTGACGCCCCCGTGCCCGGCGCCCTGCTGATGGCGACCGGAATGAGCGCGCCACAGGATCTGGTCGATCAGCTGAAGGTGACGGTGACGGCGAATGAGTAGGGCGGACGGTCGACGCAGGATGGTGAACGTCGACTGACCCTAGTCATCCTCGGGCTTGTCCCGAGGACCCACATTTCCCACATGCAAAGCGACGGCTGGGTCCTCGGGACAAGCCCGAGGATGACTAAGGGTCAGCGTTCCAAATTTCGCCAACTGCCATGCCGGTCGTCTCTGCCTGGCGACATTATTTCTTTGCCTGCGGCATCACCCGGATGTGCAGTTCGCCCAATTGCTTGGCGCTGGCTTCCGCCGGCGAACCCATCAACAGGTCCATCGCCTGCTGGTTCATCGGGAAAAGCGAAATTTCGCGCAGGTTCTTCGCGCCCGTGATGAGCATCACCACGCGGTCGACGCCCGCCGCCATGCCGCCATGCGGCGGCGCGCCATATTGGAAGGCGCGGTAAAGGCCGCCGAAGCGTTCTTCCACCGTCTCGCGGCTGAGGCCCGCGATCTCGAACGCCTTCACCATGGTTTCCGGCACGTGGTTGCGGATGCCGCCAGACGCGATCTCGAAGCCGTTGCAGACCATGTCATACTGGTACGCCTTGATCGCGGTCAGCGCGTCCCGACCTTCCGCCTGCGCCTTCACCAGCGCCTCCATTCCGCCCTGCGGCATGGAAAACGGGTTGTGCGAGAATTCGATCATCTTCTCGTCCTCGTTCCACTCATAGAACGGGAAGTCGATGATCCAGCACAGTGCGAACTGATCCTTGTCGATCAGGTTCAGTTCTTCGCCAGCGCGATTGCGCGCCTCGCCGGCGAATTTGTAGAATTTCGCCGGGTCACCGCCGACGAAGAAGCAGGCATCGCCCGCTTCAAGCCCAAGCTGCGCGCGGATGGCTTCGGTGCGCTCGTCACCGATGTTCTTGGCGATGGGGCCAGCGGGTTCGCGCGCGCCATTCTCCTCACGCCAGAACATGTAGCCCAGCCCCGGCTGGCCTTGCGCCTGCGCCCAGCCGTTCATGCGGTCGCAGAAGGCGCGGCTGCCGCCCGTCTTGGCGGGAATCGCCCAGATGCGCGTCTTCGGGTCGCGCTCGATCATGCCGGCGAACACCTTGAAGCCGGACCCGGCGAAGTGCTCCGTCACATCCTGCATGATGATCGGATTGCGCAGGTCCGGCTTGTCGGAGCCATACATGCGGATCGCGTCATCATAAGCGATGCGCGGGAAGGATTGCGTCACCGGCTTGCCGTCGGCGAACTGCTCGAACACGCCGCGCAGCACCGGCTCCATCGTCGAGAGCACGTCCTCCTGCTCGATGAAGCTCATCTCCAGGTCGAGCTGGTAGAACTCGCCCGGCAAGCGGTCAGCGCGCGGGTCCTCGTCGCGGAAGCAGGGCGCGATCTGGAAATAGCGGTCAAAGCCCGACACCATCAGAAGCTGCTTGTATTGCTGCGGGGCTTGCGGCAGCGCGTAGAATTTGCCGGGGTGGATGCGAGAGGGCACCAGGAAATCGCGCGCGCCTTCCGGCGAGGACGCCGTCAGGATGGGCGTCGAATATTCGGTGAAACCTGCCTCGCCCATCAGCTTGCGCATGTGCGAGATGATCTGCGTGCGCTTCACGATGTTGGCGTGCAGCGTTTCACGCCGCAAATCGAGGAAGCGGTATTTCAGGCGGATGTCTTCGGGATATTCGAGTTCGCCGAACACCGGCAGCGGCAGTTCCTCCGCCTTTGACAGCACCTCAAGGTCCCGCGCGAAGAGTTCGATGCCGCCGGTCGCGATGTTGGGGTTGACGGTGGAGGCGGCGCGCTCCTTCACAACGCCATCGACCTTGATCACCCATTCGGCGCGGACGGTCTCGGCGGCTGCAAAGCACGGGCTGTCCGGGTCCGCCACGATTTGCGTGATGCCGTAATGATCGCGCAGGTCGATGAAGAGCACGCCGCCATGGTCGCGCACGCGGTGCACCCAGCCGGACAAGCGGACGGTGGACCCGGCGTCGGCGGGGCGCAGCGCGCCGCAGGTATGGGAACGGTAGCGGTGGAGAGGCGCGGCGGTCATGAACGGACGATCCTAAACTGGCGGCGCAAGCGCGCCGCTTCCCTGAACTGGCGGCGCAAGCGCGCCGTTTCCCTGAACTGGCGGCGCAAAGGCGCGCCGCTTGAAGCTGGCGCGACAAGCCTTGATGCGGCGCGCTTGTCAAGTTCCAAGCGTCATGGCAAGGAGCCGCCGAGGCGCGCGAAATGAAGAGACGCGCCCAACACGCAAAGTCCAGCAAGCGCCATGTCGCTGATCACCACCACGGCCGCCCTGTCCACGGTCGTCGAACGATTCTCCAAAGCTGAATTTGTCACAGTCGATACCGAGTTCATGCGGGAAACGACGTTCTGGCCGCAGCTCTGCCTGATCCAGATCGCCGTGCCCGGCGAGCATGCGCTGGTCGATCCGTTGGCACCGGGGATCGACCTCGCGCCGTTCTTCGCCTTGATGGCCAATGAAGCGGTGTTGAAAGTGTTCCATGCCGCCCGCCAGGACATCGAGATCATGGTGCATCGCGGCAATCTCGTGCCCGCGCCGATTTTCGACACCCAGATCGCCGCCATGGTGTGCGGATTCGGCGAACAGGTCGGCTATGAGGCGCTCGTTGCACGGCTCACCGGCGGGCGCATCGACAAATCCTCGCGCTTCACGGATTGGTCGGCCCGGCCGCTCAGCCTCAGCCAGCTCGCCTATGCGGCTGACGACGTGACGCATCTCTGCGACGTCTATCTCAAGCTCAAGGCCAAACTGGACGCCGAAGGGCGAACGGAATGGCTGAGGGAGGAGATGGCGCTGCTCGCGCGGCGGGACACCTATGAGGTGGACCCCGACGACGCGTGGGAGCGCCTGAAGATCCGCTATTCCAAGCCAATCGAGATGGTGGTCGCCCGCCACGTCGCAGCCTGGCGCGAACGCGAGGCGCGCGCCCGCAATGTGCCGCGCTCACGCGTTTTGAAGGATGATGCGCTGGCCGAAGTGGTGATGCAGCAGCCGAAGGATGCCGATGCGCTGGCTCGCCTGCGCGCCATTCCGAAAGGGTGGGAGCGGTCCAGCTCCGCCTCCGGGCTGGTGGCCGCGGTGCAAGCCGCCCTTGCCACGCCGCGTGAGGACTGGCCCAAGATCATCCGCCACAAGCCGCAAAACGAAGCGACAACGGCGGCGGGCGAGGTGCTTCGCGTGTTGTTGAAACTCGTCAGCGAGGAAACCGGCGTTGCCGCGCGCATGATCGCCGGAGGCGAGGATCTGGCAAAGATCGCCGAACAGGGCGAGGCGGCCGATGTGCCTGCCCTGCATGGCTGGCGGCGTGAATTGTTCGGCGAAGCGGCGTTGAAACTGGTCTCAGGCCGCAGCGCCCTGCGCTTTTCCGGCCGCAAGCTGGAAGTGTTCGAGATCGGGTGATCCTTGATCGCCTTGAACCACCCTTCATCCTGACGTGTCCTTCCCCCTTCGTGGTTCGAGGCTTTTTCCCTTCATGCTGAGGTGCGAGCCCTTGCGAGCCTCGAAGCACCAGGGAAAAAGCGCTTCACCATGAAGGAGGACGTACACCTCGACATGACGGCGATTGCGATCGCTGCACTTGAAGCCACAATCACTCCGGGGCGACAGCCAGCCCGATCTTGCAGCCGGCAAAGCGGGCGAGATGGCCCAATCGGTCGCGAAGGCGGTCGGCGACAAGGTCTTTGGCGCGTTCAGGCAAAACCAGCGTCAGATCATTGCCTGTTGCCGGTTCCAGCCGCAAATCGGGGATAAGGCCCGGCATGGACGCCGAAATCAGATAGATCACCCGCATCAGCAGGCCGAGCATGCGGGCGCGGTGGCGGATGCGGTCCGTCATCAGCGTTTCGATGCCCGGCGCGGTTTCAGGGTGCGCATCGCCCTCGTAGCGATAATAGTTGGCAAGCGCGATGAAGGCACGTCCCGGATGGTCGATGCCGGAAAACGCCCCATGCGAGATCAGGTTGAAGGCTTGCAAGCCCCGGTAATCCGGGTGCGAGCGCCAGGCGACATCCGCCATCAGACAGGCGGCCTTGCGCCAGCGCGCCTCGTCCACCGTCTCATCCAAACGCAGGGCTGCGAATGCGTGGCTGCTCCATTCAGCCAGTTCGCGCGCATGCTTGGGCGAGCGGGCCCGGAGCACGGCGAACTCATCAGCGGCAACCAGCAGCGGATCGGACAGTTGTTCGGCATCGCTCAGCAGGGAGTAGAGATAGCCTTCACGCACACCATTGGCCGACACCGCGACATGGGCGGGCTTCACATGCTGGATCAGTTCCGACAGAACCACCGCACCATAAGGCAGCAGGGCGCGTCGGCTCTTGCCGAGGTCGCCATATCCCTTGATCTTGTCGATGCGGGGCGAGGCCACCTCGTCGAGAAATTTCAGCATGTCTGCCGACGGCACGCTGTAGGCATGGATGATCGACAGCGGATATCCGGTCGCGCTCATGTGGAACTGCGCGAGCGACCGCCAGGTGCCGCCCACGGCATAGAGCGTCCGCCCCTGCCCGACCGTTGAAAAGTCCGCGCGCGCGATCTCGCGCCGGGCGATCCTGCGGGCCTGTGCGATGTCGTTTTCGGCGTCATCCTGAAGGCGCAGGCCGCCGAGCGGCAGGGTGATTCCTTCGCCAATGGCGTGGCCGCGCACATCGACGAGTTCGAGGCTGCCGCCGCCCATGTCGGCAACGATGCCGTCAGCGCCATGGAAACCGGCGACCACGCCCTTGGCGGCAAAGAACGCCTCTTCACGGCCGGACAGGACCTGGATGGGCGCGCCGATGGCAGCGCTTGCATCAGCGATGAATTCCGGTCCGTTGGCCGCTTCCCGCGCGGCGGCCGTGGCGATCGCGTGGATGGTCTTTGCGCCCGCCTGATCGGCCAGCGCGCGAAAGCGCTTCAGACCGGCAAGCGTGAGCGCCATCGCGCCCGCATCCAGCCTGCCGGTTTTGGCGACGCCGCGGCCAAGACCGGCCATGATCTTCTCATTGAAGAGGATGGCGGGCGAGCGCACCACCCCCTCATAGATGACGAGACGGACCGAGTTCGAACCGATGTCGACAATCGCGACCGCGTCACGGTCTTTGAGGCGCCCCTGCGCTTCAAGCGGCATACTCAAGCCTTGGTTTTGCGCTGCCTTGCCCGCAAGCTAATGCGGCGTGGCGCTGAAGATTTCAAGGCCCCGCCCCGCCCAGACAGCGAAGGGTTGTGCATGAAATAGTCCTGCGCCGAAAAAGGCTCCTCATCCGCCAACGGCATGATTTTGGCCGATGTTCCGTCCGGGCCCAGTTCATAGGCTTGCTGGTTGTCCATCAGGTTGGCAAGCATGATCTGCTCGAGCGTCTGCTGGTGCACGGTCCTGTTCGTCAACGGCACCAGCACCTCCACGCGGCGGTCGAGGTTGCGCGGCATCATGTCGGCCGAGCCGATATAGACAAGCGCATGCGGCGACGGCAATTCATGCCCGTTGCCGAAGCAATAGATGCGGCTGTGTTCAAGAAATCGGCCGACAATGGAGCGGGCGCGGATGTTTTCCGACAGGCCCGGAACCCCCGCCCGCAGGCAGCAAATGCCGCGCACGACCAGATCGACGCTGACGCCCGCAGCGCTCGCATCATAGAGCGCGTCGATGATTTGCGGGTCGACGAGCGAGTTCATTTTCATCCAGATCGCGGCAGGCTTTCCTGATTCGGCATGGCGCGTTTCGGCCTTGATGTGATCGAGCACGCGGTTGCGCAGCGACACCGGCGACATGGCGATGCGCGTTTTCTCGGCGGGCTTGGCGTATCCCGTGATGAAATTGAAGATCAGCGCGGCATCGCGTGCGATGTCCGGATCGCAGGTGAAGTAGGACAGGTCGGTGTAGATGCGCGCGGTGATCGGGTGATAGTTGCCCGTTCCCAGATGCGCATAGGTCCGCAGGCCGCCCTCTTCGCGCCGCACGACAAGCGAGATCTTGGCGTGGGTTTTCAACTCGATGAAGCCGAACACAACCTGCACGCCCGCGCGCTCAAGGTCCCTCGCCCATCGGATGTTGGCTTCCTCATCAAAGCGGGCCTTCAATTCCACCAGCGCCGTGACGGATTTTCCGGCGTCAGCCGCATCCATCAGCGCCCGCACGATGGGGCTGTCATTGGAGGTGCGGTAGAGCGTCTGCTTGATCGCCACCACGTTGGGATCAAGTGCCGCCTGCCGCAAGAACTGCACGACGACATCAAAGCTCTCATAGGGATGGTGGACCACCATGTCCTTTTCGCGGATCGCGGCAAAGCAATCGCCGCCATTGTCGCGGATGCGTTCGGGGAAGCGCGCGACATAGGGCTTGAACTTCAGATCATCACGCGGAACCGAACAGATTTCGGAAATCGTGCCGAGTGCCAAGGGTGCGGGCAGAACCGTGACCCCACCCGCGCTGACACCCAGTTCGGACGCCACGAAGTCCCGCATCGCCTGCGGCAGCGTGTCGTCGAATTCCACGCGCGTGACAACGCCGCGACGGCGGCGTTTCAGCGCGGTCTCGAACAGGCGGACAAGGTCTTCGGCTTCTTCCTCGACTTCGATGTCACTGTCACGGATGACACGGAACGTGCCTGAGGAGAGCAGGTCAAAGCCCGGAAACAGTGCTGGCAGGAAAGCCTGCAACACATCGTCCAGCAACAGGAAACTGTGTTCGCGGCCAACGATGCGGGGCAATTCGAGAAAGCGCGGCGTTGCCAGCAAAGGAATGCGCAGCAGGGCGGCCATCACTTCGCCATCCGATTGCCGCTTCAACTGCGCGGCAATCGACAAACCAAGATTGGGGATGAACGGAAAGGGATGCGCCGGATCGACCGAAAGCGGGGTCAGGATCGGGAACAGTTGGTCGCTGAACAGCCTTTCCAGCCAGTCGCGCTCCTCGGTTGTCAGATCCTCGACCCGCCTGATGCGGATGGCGGTTTCAGCCAATTCGCCGCGCAGTTCCGCGAAGCGGGCATTCTGAGCCTTCTGGATGCAGTCGATTTCCTGCAAAAGGCCATCCAACTGTTCGCCCGGCGTCAAGCCATCAGCCGAGCGCGCCAGCACGCCTTCGCGCTGCTGCCCGGCAAGACCGGCGACGCGGACCATGAAGAACTCATCCAGATTGGCAGCCGAGATGGAGAGGAAGCGCCAGCGTTCCAAAAGCGGATGCGCCGTGTTGGCCGACTCGTGCAGGACGCGCCAGTTGAACTGGAGCCAAGAGTATTCGCGGTTGACGAAGCGGACAGGCGAATGGCGCGCCACAATCGGGTCGGCAGGCCATTCGGGGTGGAACACGGAATCGGACATCGGGCGGCGGGCTTCCCTGCTGATCAGCGGGCGGTAGGCAGACATTGCGACAGGCCTGTGACACTGGACCAAGATTGCAACGCTGTCACGCGGTTGGATCGCCTGCCGCCTTCACCCTCCGCATGGGTTGAAATTCCACCCGCGCTGGCGCAAACGGTCGGTGCAATTCCAAGCGACCAGAGGCGACCATGGCAGGCGGCAGCGTTCCCCATTTCCACAACACGGCGGGCCATGCGGTGATCGAGATCGGCGTGAAGGAGTTCATGTGCATCGGCGCGCTCGACCCGTTCGACCACCCGCATGTGTTCCTCGACATGGGCGCCGACACCGAAATCGTCTGCCCCTATTGCTCGACCCTTTACCGTTACAATCCGGCCTTGGCCGCACATGAAACCGTGCCGCCGGGATGCTTGGTGTTGGACAAGGCGGCCTGATCGGCCAGTTTGGCGATGGACGGCAATAAACTGGCTGTCGCGGTTGCAGGGGCCGGCATAGGCGGGCTGGTGACGGGACTGATCCTCGCGCGTGACGGCCACCGGATCGACGTTTTTGAACGCGCGCCTGACCTGACGGATATTGGTGCCGGCATCCAGCTGTCGCCCAACGCCATGCGCATCCTTGACCGCCTTGGCCTCGGGACGGACGTGCGCTCGGTGGCCTTCGAGCCGGACGGGCTCACTTTCTGGAACGCAACCAAGCCTGCAGCCCTGGCCCATCTCCCATTCAAAGGGCCGATGCAGCGCCAGTTCGGTGCGCCCTATCTGGTCTGCCATCGCGGGGACTTGCAGCACGTTCTTCTGGCCGCCTGCCGCGCCGAAGCAGCGATCAGCCTTGCAACCGGTGTCACAGTCAGTGACGCCCTCGATGACGCCGACTGCGTCCGCATTGTCACGCAGGGCCGGATCACGAACGCCGGGCATGACGTGCTGATCGCCGCCGACGGGCTGCGCTCCGCCTTGCGCGAGGTGGTTGACCCGTCGGCCCAGGTGGTGCGGGACGGACAAACCGCCTGGCGCGGCAGCGTTCCGCCGTCCATGGCCGCGCGTCTGGTTCCCGCGCTCGATCTCAAACGCGTGCACGTGTTCATGGATGACGGCCGTCACCTCGTCGCCTACCGCATGGGCCGCCGCGACCAGATCAACCTTGTTTGGGTGGCGGAGTCCGGCGCTGCGCCGCCGCCGGCGGGAACCGTCCAATGGACGGCGGCAGCGCGTGCATTGGTGGAGGCGGCCGACCGCTGGGTGGAATGGCCGCTCGCCCGGGTTGATTGCGCGCAATGGGTGAAAGGCAGGATCGCGCTTCTGGGCGATGCGGCCCACGCGATGACGCCGCACGCGGCCCAAGGCGGTGCGATGGCAATCGAGGACGCGTTTGCGCTCGCCCTGTGTCTCAAGAACCATGCAGACGTGCCGTCCGCGCTGGCGCGCTACCAGCGTGCGCGCCGACAGCGCGCCGCCCGCGTGGCGTCCTTGTCAGCCGCCAACCGCGACATCTATCAGGCGAAAGGCGCCAAGGCCGTCGGTCGCGACATGGCCTTGCGGTTCGCCCCGTCGTCACTGCTGCTCAAGCGGATGGACTGGCTCTACGGCGGGGAATGACTCTCCGGCTCAGTGCAGAATCTGGCTGAGGAACATTTTGGTTCGTTCATGCTGGGGATTGTCGAAGAACTCGTCCGGCGTGTTCTGCTCGACGATCTGGCCCTGGTCCATGAAGATCACGCGGTTGGCGACCGAGCGGGCGAAGCCCATTTCATGCGTGACGCACAGCATGGTCATGCCGTCCTCTGCGAGCGTCACCATGGTCTCCAGCACTTCCTTGATCATTTCGGGATCGAGCGCCGATGTCGGCTCGTCAAACAGCATGATGCGCGGGTTCATGCACAGCGCGCGGGCAATCGCCACACGCTGCTGCTGGCCGCCCGACAATTGGCCGGGGTACTTGTTGGCTTGTTCCGGGATCTTGACGCGCTTGAGGAAATGCATCGCCACCTCCTCGGCCTGCGCCTTGGGCATCTTGCGCACCCAGATCGGCGCGAGCGTGCAATTCTCAAGGATTGTCAGGTGCGGAAACAGGTTGAAGTGCTGGAACACCATGCCGACCTCGCGGCGCACTTCGTCAATTTTCTTCAGGTCATTCGTCAGTTCGATGCCGTCAACCACGATGCGTCCCTTCTGGTGCTCCTCCAGCCGGTTGATGCAGCGGATCATGGTGGACTTGCCCGAGCCGGACGGCCCGGCAATGACGATGCGCTCGCCGCGCATCACCTTCAAATTGATGTCGCGCAACACATGAAAATCGCCGTACCATTTGTTCATGCCGGTGATTTCCACCGCCACATCCGTATCGGAGACGGTCATCTTCGAGCGGTCGATCAGGTCTGCCGTTTCGGCCATGAGGGTGCTCCGGTCGGTTAGCGGTGGCTGCGGTCAAGCCGGCGTTCCATGAAGATGGAATAGCGCGACATGCCGAAGCAAAAAATCCAGAAGACGAAGCCTGCGAATATCAGGCCGGTGGAAGCGGTGACGGGCGTCGCCCAGGCGGCGTCCGAGAAGTTCTGGCGGACGACGCCAAGCAGGTCGAACATGCCGATGATGTAGACAAGCGACGTATCCTTGAAGAGGCCGATGAAGGTGTTGACGATGCCGGGAATGACCAGTTTCAGCGTTTGCGGCAGGATGATGAGCTGCATCTTCTGCCCGTAATTCAGCCCCAGCGCGTCGGCACCCTCATACTGGCCTTTCGGCATGGCCTGCAGGCCGCCACGGATGACTTCAGCCATGTAGGCGGACGCAAACAGCGCAACACCGATGAGCGCGCGCAGCAGTTTGTCGAAGGTGACGCCCTCGGGAAGGAACAGGGGCAGCATGACGGAGGCCATGAACAGCACCGTCACCAGCGGCACGCCGCGCACCATCTCGATGAAGATGATGCAGATCATCTTGATGACCGGCATGGACGAGCGCCGCCCCAGCGCAAGCAGGATGCCAAGCGGCAGCGAGACGGCGATGCCGAAAAAGGACAGGACGAGCGTGACCAGCAAGCCGCCCCAAAGCGGCGTCTCGACAAAGCTGAGGCCGAATGTGCCGCCGACAAGAAGGAAATAGGCAACAATTGGAAAAACTGCGAACAGCAGCACGGCATTCAGCCCCTTCCGCCCGACCGTCGGGATCAGCAGAGGAACAAGAAGAACGATCATCAGAATCGCCGTCAGGTTGACGCGCCAGCGCTCCTCGATCGGATAGCGGCCATAGATGAACTGCTCGAACTTGGCGTTGACAAAGGCCCAGCACGCCCCGGACCAGCCATCCGGCATCACCCCCCCTTGGGCGACAGTGGCGCAGGCTGCCCTGCCCTCTCCCGTCCAGACCGCGTCAATAAACAGCCAGCGCAGCATCGGGGGCAGATACCATGCCAAAAACAGCACGGCGAGCAGGGTCAGCACCGTGTCGAATGGCGTGGCAAACAGGTTGGTCTTCAGCCAATGGCCGACGCCCTTGGTGCTGGTCGGCGCGGTTTGCTGCGGCAGCATCTCGCCACGAACGAAGGCGCGACCAGAAGCGGTGTTGTCTGCCATGGTCAGCGCTCCACCAATGCCATTTTGGAATTGAACCAGTTCATGAAGGCCGATGTCGCTAGGCTCAGGGCCAAGTAGATCAGCATCCAGATGGCAACGATCTCGATGGCCTGGCCCGTCTGGTTGAGGATCGTGCCGCCGACAGCGACCAGATCGGCGTAGCCAATGGCGATGGCGAGCGACGAATTCTTGGTCAGGTTGAGATATTGGCTGGTCAGGGGCGGAATGATAATGCGCAGCGCCTGCGGAATGATCACAAGGCGCATGGTCGGCCCCGGCCGGATGCCAAGGGAATAGGCGGCTTCGGTCTGCCCCTTCGAGATCCCTAGAATGCCGCCGCGCACGATCTCGGCGATGAAGGCGGCCGTGTAGAACGACAGAGCCAGATAGAGCGACATGAATTCCGGCCCGATCTGCACGCCGCCTGTCAGGTTGAAGGTGCCTTTCTGCGGATATTCAAACGAAAGCGGCGACCCGGTTGCCAGGAACGCCGCCACCGGCAGACCGATGATCAGGCCCAGGGCGGACCAGGCGACAGGGAATTGCTGGCCTGTCGCCATTTGCCGCGCCTTCGCCCAGCGGGCGAGCAGGATTGTCGCGACGATGCCGACGACGAGAGCGACGAGCACGAGGTTGAAGCCATCCTCGAAGATCGGCTTGGCAAGCTTGAAGCCGCGATTGTTCAAGTAGCCGCCGAAGGGGAGCTCGATTGACTCCCGCGGTTGCGGCAGGATCGACAAGACCCCGAAATACCAGAAGAAAATAACGAGCAGCGGCGGGATGTTGCGGAAGAATTCGACATACACGGTGCACAGCCGCGCCACCAGCCAGTTGCGTGACAGACGCCCGACACCGACCAGAAACCCAAGGATCGTCGCCGTGACGATGCCGATGCCGGCCACCAGGATCGTGTTCAAAAGGCCGACATAAAGCGCGTCCCAATAGGTGGAATCGCTGGAATAGGGAACGAGTGACTGCCCGAGATCGAAGCCGGCGCGGCCATTGAGAAAGCCGAACCCGGAGGCGATATTCAACCGGTTGAGGTTTTCGACGGTGTTGCGGACAATCCAAGCGATGAAGGCCACGACGCTGACGAATACAAGCACCTGATAAATGACGCCGCGCACCCGCGCATCGTTCAGCCAGGATGATGGCCTGTCGGCTCGCGCATCCGAGTTTTCCACCAAGCTCATCCGTGCCACGCCCCCTGACGCACGCCACAACCGTGACCGAAGACAAGCAAATGCCGTGCCATCCGGCCAATGTCCGGCAAGCGTCCGTCACCCATGTCCGACCACGGCGGAGCCGGACGGTCCGACTCCGAAAGTGAGGCCCGCACATGGCAGGCCCGATTGAAGCAAGGGGCGCAACCGCGCCCCTCGCCGAACCGCCATGCGATCAGCGGATGGGCGGAGCGTATTGCAGGCCGCCCTTGTTCCACAGGGCGTTGAGGCCGCGCGCGATCTTCAGGTCGGAGCCTTGGCCGATATTGCGCTCGAACACTTCGCCATAATTGCCGACATGCTTGACGATGCGGGCGACCCAATCATTGGTGAGGCCGAGGTCGGTGCCAAGTTTGGTGTCGGCTTCCATGCCGAGGATGCGCTTGATCTCGGGATTGTCCGAGTTCTTCATTTCCTCGACATTGGCCTGCGTGATGCCGAACTCCTCGGCCGTGAGCATGGCGTAGTGAACCCAGGCGACGATGTCGCCCCACTGGTTGTCACCATGGCGCACGACCGGTCCGAGCGGCTCTTTCGAGATGATCTCGGGCAGAACGACATGGTTGTCCGGGTCTTTCAGCGTCAGGCGGACGGAGTAGAGACCCGACTGGTCGGTGGTGTAGACGTCGCAGCGGCCGGCATCATAGGCGGCGTTCACGTCTTCCTGCTTTTCAAACACGACCGGATTGTACTGAAGATTGTTCGCCTTGAAGTAGTCGGCGAGGTTCAGCTCCGTCGTAGTGCCGGTCTGCACGCAAACCGAAGCGCCGGACAGCTGCAAGGCCGAAGACACACCCAGATCCTTGCGGACCATGAAACCCTGGCCGTCATAGTAATTGACGGCCCGGAAATCGAGGCCGAGCGACGTGTCGCGGCTGATCGTCCATGTCGAGTTGCGAGCCAGTACATCCACCTCGCCCGATTGCAGCGCGGTGAAGCGCTCTTTGGCCGAGAGCGGCGAGAATTTCACGGCATTGGGATCGTCGAAGATCGCTGCGGCGAGAGCGCGGCAGAAATCAATGTCGAAGCCTTTCCAGTTGCCCGCGTCGTCCGGCGCGCCGAAGCCGGCGAGACCGGTGTTGGCACCGCACTGGACGAAGCCCTTGGCCTTCACATCATCAAGCGTGGCTGCCGAAGCCGCACCGGCAAAAGCCAGCGCCGCAGCAGTGCCGAGCAGTCCGGCGATCAGTTTGGTTTTCATTGGTTGTCGAACCTTCTGTTGTCGTGAACCGGCTGTTCAAACCGGTTTGGATGACGTTTGCTTCCCCGCCCTGCGCATGGCGCGACAGCACCTTCAAACGAAAGGCCAAGGAAAGCGCTCCCTACGGACGCCATGGAATGTCATTCAAACCGACCGGTCAAGCAAATTTTCAATTTGTTAACGAATGGCACCGTGACAAAGTGGACAGGGTTAACATGGCTGGTGGCCGCCCAAGCCATGTTTCGGACGCCCTGCAAGCAGTTGCCCGCATGGACCTTCGCCGCTAACCGTATGGCCGGGGATTGGATCAGGGGCGAAACGCATGGGCAATGAAGCAGACGGCGCTGAAGCGGGCGACACCAGAAAACCGCGCGGCATCAACACGCGTCTTGCGCATATCGGCCATGACCCGCGCTCGTTTCACGGCTTCGTCAATCCGCCGATCGCGCGCGGCTCCACCGTGCTTTTCCCGGACGCGGGCACGATGGAACGGCGCGACCAAGCCTACACCTATGGCACGCGCGGCACACCGACCCACACCGCGCTGGAGAATGCGGTCAACGAGTTGGAAGGCTCGGCCGGCACCATCCTGCTGCCGTCGGGGCTTGCCGCCGTCACCATACCGTTGCTCGCTTTTGCCGAAGCGGGCGGCCACGCGCTCATCACCGACGCCATCTACAATCCGACGCGGCGCATGGCCGACAGCCTGCTGAAACGTTTCGGCATGGAGGTCGAGTATTATGACCCGGTGATCGGTGCAGGCATTGAGCGCCTGATGCGGCCGAACACAAAGATCGTGTTCACGGAAGCGCCCGCCTCCAACACATTCGAGATGCAGGACATTCCCGCCATCGCCGCCGTGGCGCGCGCCCACGGCGCCGTGACCATGATGGACAACACCTATGCAACGCCGCTGTTTTTCAAGCCCTTGGACCATGGCGTTGACATTTCGATTCATGCGGCGACGAAATATCCGGCAGGCCATGCTGACATCCTGATGGGCTTTGTGTCGGCCAACCAGCGCTGCTGGGAACGCTTGCATGACGCCCACATCACGCTGGGCTGCCCGGCGCACCCGGAGGATGCCTATCTGGTGCTGCGCGGCTTGCGCACCATGGGCGTGCGGCTGGAACGCCACCAGCGCTCGACGCTGGAGGTTTCCCGCTGGCTGAAGGGCGAGAAGGGCGTGGCACAAGTGTTGAACCCCGCCCTGCCGGACGACCCGCACCATGCGTTGTTTGCCCGCGATTTTTGCGGCTCGACATCGGTGTTCTCCATCGTGCTTGACGGCACCGGGGATGCGCGGCGCGACAAGGCCAAGGCACATGCCTTCCTCGACGCGCTGAAAATCTTCGGGCTCGGCTATTCCTGGGGCGGCTATGAAAGCCTCGCCGTGCATGTGTGGCTGGGTGACCGCACGGTCAGCCGCGCCGACTATGGCGGCCCCGTCATCCGCCTGCAGATCGGGCTGGAGGACGTGGCCGATTTGCAGGAGGATTTGACGAAGGGTTTGGCGGCGGCTGCACGGGTTTGAGCCGGTCACATTCGCGCATTCACCCGCGCGCCGAACAGCGTGAACAACGTCATCATATAGAGCCAGAACATGACGATCGCGACACCGGCGAGCGAGCCGAACAACGCGTCATAGCGGGCAATCGTGTGGAAATAGAACGTCAGCGCCGCTGAACCGGCCATCCACAGAACGGTCGCCACCGCCGCGCCGGGCCAGACCGGTTGCACGCGTTCGGAGCGCGTTTCGGGCCCATAGCGGAACAGGATCACATGGGCGGCGAAGTTCAGCGCGGCCAGCGCCGGCCATGAGAACCGGTCAAGCAGGCCCTGCAACTCGGCACCATGCGGAAGCAAGGCCACGGCAAGAGGCAGAATGGCGAGCGCGGCAAGCAGCACGGCCACCAGCAAGAACGCACCCAGCGTGAAGGCAAGCGCGCGCAGAAGGGAATGGATGAAGCCGCGGCGCGGCCTCAGGCCATGCGTCAGGGTCAGCGCCTGGATCAACGAATCGACCCCGCGCGAGGCCGACCACAGGGCGAGCGCGACCGACACCGCCAGACCGATGCCCGCCGCCTTCGGCCCGTAGAGAAGGGATGTCAGGCGCATAGACACCATGTCACGCAATTCCCCAGGAAGAGCGGGCGCGATGCGATCGACCCCTTCGATGATTGTCAATGGCGAAACAAACAGCGAGAACAGCGCCACGCCCGCCGCCAAGGCCGGAAAGATGGCGAGAAAACCGTAAAACGCGACGCCTGCCGCACGCAACGAAGCATCGGCCTCAAACAGCATCGCGAACGCATGCGTGAGCGCGCGCCGGAAGCGGCGCAGCGGATGGAAGCGATCATCCTGTGCCTGATTGTCCGCCATGCGCCGCAACCCCTGCCACAACGATTTTCAGATAGGCGTGAGAATGCCGGGCGGAAAGGTTAAAGGGTTGGCGATCCCGGCAGGGCTCGAACCTGCAACCATCCGCTTAGAAGGCGGATGCTCTATCCAGTTGAGCTACGGGACCGGACCCCCGCGTCGCCATGGCGCTCAATGCGTCCAGGGCTGCTTGCGGGTGTAGGCGAAATTGTCGGAATAGGACACACGCTTGACGGTTGGCTGCTTGGGCTCCTCGACGCGATAGGGAATGCCGTTTTTCTCGGCATAGGCGATCGCCGCTTCCTTCGTGTCGAAGCGGATCTTCACCTGGGCCAGCATGTCACGCGAGGAGGTGTAGCCCATCAGCGGGTCGATGGCTTTCGGCTTTTCGGGCACATATTCGAGAAGCCACAGGCCGGTCTTGCCCTTGCCGGATTGCATGGCGGTGCGGGCGGGGCTGTAGATGCGGGCGAGCATGGCTGCGTTCCAAATCCGGTGAGGCATGATTGCGCATGTGCCGCGACTGGCTGCGAAAATCAATGACCGGTTCGGCCAGTCGTGTTTTCGTTCGAAGCCTGTTTCATCCCGAGATGCAGTTTCCTTCGTGCTTCGAGGCTTTTTGCCTTCATGGTGAGGGTCCGTCTTCAGGATGGGTTTCAAACAGGTCGGGTCGGGACCCTGGACTGTTCTACCTCACGCGACACTCACACGTCGCGCACCGGCCCTTCCTCCCATGCGTCGAGCGCTTTGCCCTTCAGGCCAGACGGCTTGATGATGAGCGCGTCGATCAATCCGGTCACGGCCTGCGCCCGCGCCGTCATCTGATCGAAAAGATCACCGGCCGCCCATTGCGCGGGGAGCCGCGCGGTGACGAAGGCCGGGTCATCGAGAGGCTTGTCCTCCAAACCCAAGGTGCGGGCGATGAGCTGGACATGGCGCCACAATTCAAGTGCGTCGCGCAATTCCGCCGGCATCAGATGCGGGCGGGCATACAGCGAATGGCCATGTTGCAGGGACAGGAATGCCGCAAGATATTCGCTTTCCATCAGCCCGCCGGGGCGCAGCTTGATAGAGAGCACGCCCTTGGCAGGAGGGCGGATGCGGTGCTCGCGCAGGCGGGCGAGCATTTTGTGCGCATCGCGCACGAGTTGGTCCGGGTCGCGGGGGCGCGTCAGCACGCGGGCCTTCACGGTATCGAACGCGCCAGCCATGGCCGCGCCGCCATGGACGAGCCGGGCAGGCACAAGCGCCAGATGCTCCCATGTGTTGGCGCGTTCCATCTGGTGTTTTTCGAGAGACGCAAGCCGCAA
>JALOTE010000032.1 GCA_025458045.1 Rhizobiaceae bacterium | reverse complement strand
GCTGCCGTGGCTTCGACATGGGTTTCGACAGTGATGGCCATGGGGTTCATCCTTTCCGGCCGCGCGGCCTCACAGCGTTTTCGCCAGCGTTTCCAGCTGGTCGATGACGGCGTTCCATCCAGCGATGAAGCCCATTTCCTCATGGCGTTTCATGTCGGCCGCGCTCCAGTGCAACACCTCCACCCCATAGGCCGTGCCGCCACCGGCGGCGTCGCCAAACGTGATGATCGCCGTGATGAAGGGTGCCGCGGACGGCTCCCAAGCGCGCACAAAGGCATCGGTGAAGACGATGCGCTCATTTGCGACAATGTCCAGAAAAACCGAGCGATGCGTGACGTCCGCGCCTTCCGGGCCGCGCATCACCACATGGTTCCAACCGCCCGTTCGGAAGTCCATTGCGGCGTATGGCGAAGTCCAGGGCGCCGGCGTCCACCATTGCTTGAGGCGTTCGGCGCATGTCCAGCACGCGAAGGCCTTGTCGCGCGGGACAGCCAGAACGCGGTCGATGCACAGGGCAAAGCGGTCAGCGGTCATTGCGCAATTCCGGGGTTGCCGCGCCAAATCCTGCAACCATGTGAGCGGCAGCGTGCCCCCGGCCGCGCGCCGCGTCAACCGGCGCGCGCAGGGCGCGGACACCCTGCCGTCACACCGTGATGCGGGTGCCGCCGCGCTCCTTTGCCAGTTTCTTGAATTTGCGCACCACCATTTCGCGTTTCAGCCGCGAAATATGGTCGACAAACAACACGCCGTTCAGATGGTCGATCTCGTGTTGCAGGCAGGTCGCCATCAGGCCGTCCGCCTCGATTGTCTTTTCAGCCCCCGACAGATCGCGATAGGTGACGGTGACATTTGCCGGACGCTCCACATCGGCGTAATAGTCGGGGATGGAAAGGCAGCCTTCCTCATAGACGCTCGGCGCATCACCGAACGCCCTGATTTCCGGATTGATGAAGACGTGCGGTTCGCGCGGCTCGTCCTTCTTGGCCAGATCGATCACCAGCATGCGCAGCGGTTCGCCGACCTGGATGGCCGCCAGTCCGATGCCGGGCGCCTTGTACATGGTCTCGAACATGTCATCGGCAAAACGCGCCAGCTGAGCGTCAAAACGTTCAACCGGCTTTGACACGGTTCTCAAAACCGGATCGGGCAACACAACAAGGTCGAGCAAGGCCATGACGCGCATCCTTTGTGGGCGCGTTCGTTAGGCAAGCCGTGTCCCCGCGTCAATGCGCGAGACACGTTCGTGTTTTGATCCCATCACGTCAGCGAATCAGCTAAGCACGCCCGATGACGGATCTTCCCTCCCTGCTTGCACAGACCGCATTCCTGATCGGGCGGACGCCGGTCAGCTATGGCTGGCTGCTCGCCGCCATTCTGCTGCTTGGCGCGCTCGCCGCGTTTCTCGGGTTCAGTTCCGTGCGCGCCGGTCGCGAACGGGCGCTGGCGCTTGCCGCAGAACAGGCCGAACGCGCAAGGCTGACAGAGGAGCGCATGTCGGACGTGTTGCAGGCGCAGGCGGAGATGCAGGGCCGCATGGCCGCGCTCGCCGACGTGTTCGGGTCAAGGCAGGCGGAATTGACCAAGGCGCTGGGGGAACGCCTCGACGGGATGAGCCTGCGGTTGGGTTCGTCGATCACCGAACAGACCAAGGCAACGCATGACAATCTTGCGAAGTTGCAGGAGCGCCTTGCCGTGATCGACAGCGCGCAGGCCAACATCCAGTCGCTCGCTTCCAATGTGATGGGCCTGCAGGCGATCCTGCAAAACAAGCAGACACGCGGCGCGTTCGGGCAGGCGCGCATGGAGGCGGTTGTCGCCGACGGGCTGCCGCAAGGGGCCTATGCGTTTCAGGCAACCTTGTCGAATGGCGCGCGGCCGGATTGCATCATCCACATGCCGAACGGCCAGCCGCCCTTGGTGATCGATGCGAAATTCCCGCTCGAAGCGTGGGAGCGCCTGCGCGAGGCCGGCGGGGCCGACCAGCAGACCTTGGCCGCGCGTGAGTTCCGCCGTGACATCGAGGTGCACATCAAGGCGATCGCGGAGAAATACTTCATCGCCGGTGAAACGCATGACACGGCGTTCCTGTTTGTCCCGTCGGAGTCGATCTTCGCCGAGATCCACGAAAACCACGACATGCTGGTTCAGAAGGCGCACCGCGCCCGCATCGTCATCGTCTCGCCGTCGCTCCTGATGCTGTCGATCCAGATCGTGCAATCGGTGCTGCGCGACGTGCGCATGCGCGAGCAGGCGCATCTGATCCAGGGCGAGGTGATACGGCTGATGGAGGATGTGAACCGGCTGGATGAGCGGGTGCGCAAGCTGCAAGGCCATTTCGGCCTCGTGCAGAAGGATGTCGAGGAGGTGCTGACATCGTCGGCCAAGATCACCGGCCGCGGCCGCAAGATCGAAGCCTTGGATTTCACCGGCAGCGAGGCCGAGGCCGCAGCAAAAGCCGCGCCGAAGCTGACCGGCTCAAGCGGCCAGTTGAAATTGCGCGTGGTGGATGAGGGGTAGGCTGTCAGCTTATCGCAAAGCCTTGACCAGCCCCGAATCGGGAAAGCAGGTTTCGGCGCGTCCGTTCTTCACCTGCCAGTCGCCGATGGAGCGACGGGTCCTGAAGCCCGGCAGGCCATCCGCCCCGCCGACATCATAGCCCTGCCGCTCCAGCCCGCGCTGCATCGCCGCCACATCGGAGCGCAACAGGCTGTCGACCGGATTCCAAGCGGTGATGAAACCGGCGTTGGAACCGGCGATGCGGTCCCCCACATGGCCGACGAACAGCGCATAAAGGTCGCTCTCATTATAGGCTTTGAGCGCATAGAAATTCGGCGTCACCAGAAACTCCGGCCCGTTGCGCCCGGCGGGCAAAACCAGATTGGCCTCGCGGTTCAACTCCACTTGCGGAAACGGCCGCCCGGTGACGCGGAACACGCCCTGCGCCTCCCATTCGGCGACGCTTCTGCGCTTGTCCGGCCCTTCCTCGGCGCAGGAGACCGTGTCTGCCAGCACCACCTCGTAGCCCCAGTCGCGCCCGGCCTGCCAGCCAAACTGCGCGAGGTAATTGGCGATCGAGGCAAGCGTGTCCGGCACGGAATTCCAGATGTCTTTCCGGCCGTCGCCATCAAAATCGACGGCATATTTCAGATAGGAGGAAGGCAGGAATTGCGGCTGGCCCATCGCGCCTGCCCAGGACGATTTCATCGCGTCGGCGCTGACTTCGCCCGACTGCGCGATTTGCAGCGCGGCGATCAGCTCGCCTTGAAACAATTCAGGCCGCGTGGACATGAACGCCTTGGTCGCCAGCACGCGAAACACGTCATGCGGGATTTTTGCGGCGCCGAAACCGGATTCGCGGCCCCATATGGCGAGCACGATGCGCCCCGGCACGCCATAGCGCTGTTCGACGGCTTTCAGAGTGCGCGCATGACGCTCGGCCAGCCTGCGGCCTGTGGACGTCAGACCGGCAATCGACTTGGCATTGAAATAGCGCTCCGGCGAACGGAATTCCGCCTGCTGCTGTTCGCGCGGCGTGTCCTGGCCGGAGCCCGGCGGCACGAGGCCCGGAATGTCCCAATCAGGCGTGACCCCGCCAAGCGCGCGGGTGAATGTTGCATCGGACACGCCCGCCTGTGCCGCCAGCGGCTTGATCGTCTGTGTGAGCCAGCGGGCAAATTGCGCATCGGTTTCGGCGCGCGACTGGGCGAGAGCGGGGCCGACCATGAGCATCACCAACAACATCGCCGAGAGTATCGCCGACAGCCCTTCCTTCGTCCTTCGAGGCTTTTTCCCTTCATGCTGAGGTGCGAGCAAAGCGAGCCTCGAAGCACGAGCGAAAAAGCACCTCAGGATGAAGGAATAGGGTCCGGCCAAGGGCCCGCTTGTGTGGGACGTCACCACGCGGCTTCGTAAACCCAAACAGGCGCTGTTTGGTTGCTGCATCATGCCTTCACCGCCTCCGCTTCGATCTCCGTCAGCAGATGGGGTGAGGCGAGCCCCGCGACAATGACATAGGTGCAGGCGATCAGGCGGCCTTTGAGATGTGTGTCGCGGATGGCACGGTAGGCTGCGACATCGCCGGGCGCGACATCATAAACCCGGACCGACACCAGATCATCGAGGCTCATTCCGGCGCTGGTCAGCAGCGCCTCGATGTTCGACCAAGCCTGACCGGCCTGCGCCTCATACCCTTCGCAGACCGTGCCGTCGGCGCGCACGCCGACCTGACCGCCAATGACAAGCCTTCGCGCGGCAGCCGGAACCTCGATCGCCTGCGCATAGGCGGATGCCGGTTGCGGAACGGTCGCTGGGTTGTGGATGCGCATCAAAACCCCGTGCGGGCGCGCAGCGCCGCCGTCAGCGTGCCATCGTCGAGATAGTCCAGTTCGCCGCCGACCGGCACCCCATGGGCGAGCCGTGTGACTTTCACATCGAGCCCTGAAAGCTTGTCGATGACATAATGCGCCGTTGTCTGCCCCTCGATGGTGGCATTGAGCGCGACGATCACTTCGCGGACGCCGCCATCCGCCACGCGGTCGACAAGGGATGCGATGTTGAGATCATCCGGCCCGACGCCGTCCAGCGGCGACAGCGTGCCGCCGAGCACATGATACAGCGCCGACGATGCGCCAGCCCGCTCCAGCGCCCAGAGATCCGAGACATCCGAGACGAGGATGATCGTCGAACGGTCACGCTTCGGGTCGGTGCAGACGGTGCACGGATCAACCGTGTCGATGTTGCCGCACACCGAGCAGACCTTCGCCTTGTCGGCCACGTCGGCCATCGCATGCGCGAGAGGATGCAGCAGCGCGTCGCGTTTCTTCACCAAATGCAGCGCGGCGCGGCGCGCCGAGCGCGGCCCGAGGCCCGGCACTTTGGCAAGCAGCTGGATCAGCCGCTCGATCTCCGGCCCCGCAACCGATTTCGCCATCGTTCGGCGCTCAGAACGGCAGCTTCATGCCGGGGGGCAGGGGCAGGCCGGCCGTCATTTCCCGCGTTTTCTCGGCAATGGCGGCTTCCACGCGGGCGCGCGCATCATTGTGCGCTGCCAAGATCAGGTCTTCGAGAATCTCGGCGTCGCCATCGGCGATCAGCGAAGGATCGATGGAGAGTGATGTCATGTCGAACTTGCCTGACAGCGTGACCTTGACCATGCCTGCACCCGCTTCGCCCGTCATGCTCATGTCCAAGAGCGAGGCCTGCATCTCGGCCATCTTGGCCTGCATCTCGCGGGCCTTACCCATGATGTTCAACAGATCTTTCATTGTCAGAGATCCTCGATGGTGAGTTCTTCCGGGTCGACCGCGTCACGCTCCGCCGCATCATCATCGGCTGTCGGCGTTCCGACGGCGCGCGCGGGCGATGTCGAATCACTGGCTTCGCCGCGCAGCCTGATACCGATGATCTTTGCACCGGGAAACCGCCTGAATATGGCGGCCACCGCCGGATCGGCCTTCGCATCGTCTTCCGCCGCACGCTTGGTGACCGACTCCGTTTCGGCCAGCGTCTCGCCGCCCTCCTCATTGGACGGCACCACCAGCCAGCGCTGGCCCGTCCAGCTTTCGAGCCTGCGCGACAGGTCATTGTAGAGCGACTTCGGCGCGCCCTGCGCCAGCGCCACCTCGATGCGGTTCTCACCGAAGGACACGGGACGCACATGCTGCTTCAGCATCAGCTTGAACGCCATGTCACGGTGCTCGTCGGCAAGGCGGGCAATGTCGGCAACCGACCGGATGAGCGGGATATCCTGCCGCGACGGGGCGGGTTGCGGTGGCGTGCGGGCCAAAGGCTGCGCGTCCGCCGCCATTTCGGCGCGGCCGGTGGCGGCAAGTCGCGGCGCATTGGCCAAAGGGGAAGATGCCGCCGCCGTGCCGGAGGAAACCAGTATGGCCCCTCCGCTCGCCGCGCCATTTGCCGCGCCGTTTGCGCCGCCAGCCGGCATGCCGCCGCCCTGGTTCCGGTCGCCGGTTCGCCCCTCCGCCAAATCACGCAGCACGTCCTCGAAGCCCGGCAGATGCGCGGCATGGGCAAGGCGGATCAGCACCATCTCCGCCGCTTCAAACGGCCGGGCCGACGCATCCACCTCTGAAATGCCTCTGAGCAGCATCTGCCAGGTGCGCGACAGCACGGGGACCGGCAGGCGGGCGGCGAGCGCCGTGCCGCGCACCCGCTCATCCTCGCCCATCGTCATGTCTTGCGCGGCGGCGTTGGCGACGCGGATGCGCGTGACGAGGTGGGTGAAGGCGGCAAGGTCGGCCAGCATGGCGGACGGGTTTGCGCCCGTGTCATATTGCGCCTTGAACTCGTCGAGCGCCGCCGCAATGTCGCCGCCGATCAGCCGCTCGAACAGGTCGATGATGCGCGAGCGGTCGGCAAGGCCCAGCATGTCGCGCACGGCATCTGCCGTCACGCTGCCGCCGCCATGGGCGATCGCCTGATCGAGGATCGAGAGCGAATCGCGCACCGAGCCGTCACCGGCGCGCGCGATCATGGCGAGCGCCTCCGGCGTCGCCGCCACCGCCTCGCGCCCGCAGATCATCGCCAGATGAGCGGCCAGCACATGGGACTCAACGCGGCGCAGATCGAAGCGCTGGCAGCGTGACAGGATGGTGACGGGCACCTTGCGGATTTCGGTTGTGGCGAAAATGAACTTCGCATGCGCCGGCGGCTCTTCGAGCGTTTTGAGAAGGGCGTTGAACGCCTTCTCCGAAATCATGTGCACTTCGTCGATGATGTAGACCTTGTAGCGCGCCGTCAGCGGCGCGTAGCGCGCCCCGTCGATCAGCTGCTTGATGTCATCGATGCCGGTGTTGGAGGCCGCATCCATCTCGACCACATCGACATGGCGGCCCTCGATGATGGCGCGGCAATGCACGCCCTCCGTCTCAAGATGCACGGTCGGCCGGTTTGCGCCTTCGGCCTCAAAGTTCAGCCCGCGCGCCAAAATGCGTGCCGTCGTCGTCTTGCCCACGCCGCGCACGCCGGTCAGCATCCACGCCTGCGCGATGCGCCCGCTGTCGAACGCATTGGCGAGCGTGCGCACCATGGCGTCCTGGCCGATCAATTCGCTGAAATTTTGCGGCCGGTACTTGCGCGCGAGCACGCGATAGGGCTCGGCCGCCGCCATGCTGCGTGTCAGATCTTCGGGAGGGAGCAATCCGGCCATGGGCCTTCTTACCGGCAGGCACGCATGATGCGCAACATCGCGTGATAGCGGAGCGGCCCGCAGGATGGCGTAAAGGTGGGAGACTGAAACGATGACCCGCGCCGGTCTCGTTGGGGCTGCTTCCTTCCGGACCTGACCCGGTTGGCGAGCGGCCACGTCCACCGCCAGCCTCCCGAACCGTCTCTCCCTGAAATCAGGTGCAAATGCAAGCGCTGGCCCGCAACAGGCTGCATGCCGCAAGGCTCCAAATGCCAGAGCCATCGTTCCAGCTGTCTGTGACGGTTCCCGAAAACACGTCGGCCGCTGCGGCGGAGGGGGATTGCCACAGCGGCCTGCTCACGTGTTGCGAAAGCCTTGAGGGGCTTCGGCCTTCGCTCATGACCGGTTGAGGCGGGGGACGAGCCTTGAAACCGGTGTTCGGAGGGATGTGCCGTCCCTTTCCGATGATGAGGAATTGGCAATGCGATTGGGGCGATTCAAGGGCAGGGATATTACAAGCCTGTAATAATGTTCCGTCCGATGTTCACGCGCGCGTGAATGCCCGTAGCCCAACGCACGTGACTTGCCCCGCCACGCGCGCTAAGCCTGCACATCCCTGCGAGAACCGTCATGTCCGATACGCCGCATCCGCATCTTTTCTTGGTCGATGGCTCGGCCTACATCTTCCGCGCCTACCACGCGCTGCCCCCGCTGACACGGAAATCGGACGGGATGCCCGTGGGCGCGGTGTCCGGCTTTTGCAACATGCTGTGGAAGCTGCTCGAAAGCGCGCGCGACACGGCGGTCGGCGTGGTGCCGACGCATTTCGCGGTCATCTTCGATTACTCCTCCAAGACGTTCCGCAACACGCTCTACCCCGAATACAAGGCGAACCGCACGGCCCCGCCCGAAGATCTCGTGCCGCAATTCGCGTTGATCCGCGAGGCGACGCGCGCCTTCGGCCTGCCATGCATCGAGCAGGAGGGGATCGAGGCCGACGACATCATCGCCACCTATGCGCGCCGGATGCGCGAGGCGGGCGGCGGCGTGACGATCATTTCCTCCGACAAGGACCTGATGCAACTCGTGACAGAGACCGTCAGCCTCTATGACCCGATGAAGGACAAGGAGATCGGGCCTGACGGGGTGTTCGAGAAGTTCGGCGTGTTCCCCGAAAAGATGATCGACCTTCAGGCGCTCGTCGGGGATTCGACCGACAATGTGCCGGGCGTGCCGGGCATCGGGCCGAAAACGGCGGCGCAATTGCTCGATGAATACGGCACGCTGGATGCGCTCCTGGAGCGCGCGGGCGAGATCAAGCAGGAAAAGCGCCGCGAGGCGATCATCGCCAATCGCGACATGGCGTTGCTGTCGCGCCAATTGGTGACGTTGAAGACCGATTGCGACCTCGAACTGCCGCTGGATGCACTTACGCTTGAGCCGACCAACGGGCCGAGGCTCGTCGCGTTCCTGAAAGCGATGGAGTTCACCTCGCTGACGCGGCGCATCGCGGATGCGACCGGCACCGACGCCTCCACCATAGACGCGGCACACGTGGTTGTGGACATCGACCGCGAGAAAATGCGCGGGCCGGACCTTGATGCGGGTGAGACAGTTGCGGACCACAAACCGTCGGTTCCGCGTGGCGGCAAGGCGCTGAAGCCGGCCGCCGCACCAGCCGGCGACGGAACGCCGCAGGCGCTCGCCGCGTCCGAGGCGGCCCGCGTCCGTGCGTTGCCATTGGATCACGCCGCCTATGCCATCATCCGCGACAGCGAAACACTGACACGTTGGCTGGATGAGGCGCGCGGGCAGTTGCGGCTCGCGCTCGATCTTGAAACGACGAGCCTTGATCCGCAGGTCGCCGAAATCGCGGGCGTTGCGATCGCGCTTTCGCCGGGGCGCGCCGCCTATGTTCCGCTCGGCCATGTGGAGGGCGGGCAGGCCGGGCAATCCGACATGTTCGCCGCGCCCGCCCGTCTTACCGATGGCCAGATGGACCCGGATACGGCGCTGGCCCTCATCAAGCCGGTCGTCGAGGATGCCGCGATCCTGAAGGTCGGCCAGAACTTCAAATTTGACTATGCCGTCCTCGCCCGCCACGGCATTGTGGCGCAATCCTTCGATGACACGCTGCTGATGTCCTATGCGCTCGATGCCGGGTTCGGCGTCACGCACGGAATGGATGCGCTCAGCGAGAAATTTCTCGGGGTCGCGCCCATTCCGTTTTCCGCCGTGTGCGGTTCGGGCAAGGGGCAGATCGGCTTCCATCAGGCGGCGATCGAGCCTGCCGCCCGCTACGCCGCCGAAGACGCCGACATCACGCTGCGGCTCTGGCATGTTTTGAAGCCCCGTCTTGCTGCCGAAGGCATGAGCGCCGTCTATGAACGGATGGAGCGCCCGCTCATCCCCGTGCTCGCCCGCATGGAAGCGCGCGGCATCATGGTGGACCGCCAGATCCTGTCCCGGCTTTCGGGGCGCTTCGCGCAAAAGGCCGCAGCGCTGGAAGACGAGGCCTATGGCATCGCAGGCAAGCGTTTCGCCATTGGCTCGCCCAAGCAGCTGGGCGAAATCCTGTTCGAGGAGATGAAGCTGCCGGGCGGCAAGAAAACCTCCAAGTCCGGCCAATGGGCGACCGATGCCAAGGTGCTGGAGGACCTCGCGGCCGAGGGCCATCCGCTGCCCTCCAAGATCGTCGAATGGCGGCAATTGACCAAGCTGAAATCGACCTACACCGACGCGCTTCCCGCATACATGGACGGGCAGGGACGCATCCACACCTCCTATTCGCTCGCCTCCACCACAACGGGGCGGTTGTCATCGTCGGAACCGAACCTGCAGAACATCCCGGTGCGCACCGAGGAAGGCCGCGCCATCCGCACCGCCTTCATCGCGCCGAAGGGCAGGAAGCTCCTGTCTGCCGATTACAGCCAGATCGAGTTGCGCGTGCTGGCGCATGCTGCCGACATCCCGCAGTTGAAACAGGCCTTCGCCGACGGCCTCGACATCCACGCCATGACCGCGTCGGAAATGTTCGGCGTGCCGGTTGCGGGCATGCCGTCCGAGGTGCGCCGCCGGGCGAAGGCCATCAATTTCGGCATCATTTACGGCATTTCGGCCTTCGGCCTCGCCAATCAGCTGGCGATCCCGCGCGAGGAGGCCGGGCAGTACATACGCACCTATTTCGAGCGTTTCCCCGGCATCAAGGATTACATGGAGGCGACGAAGCAGCAGGCGCGCGACAAGGGTTATGTCGAGACATTGTTCGGCCGCCGCATCCATTTCGACAACATCGCCAACGCCAACCCGACGATCCGCGCCGGGGCGGAGCGCGCCGCGATCAACGCGCCCATCCAGGGCTCTGCCGCCGACATCATCCGGCGCGCCATGATCAGGATGGAGAAGGCGCTTTGCGATGCAGGCCTGGGCGCGGCCATGCTGCTGCAGGTGCATGACGAACTGATCTTCGAGGTCGATGAAGCCGAAGTCGAAGCCACCATCCCGGTGGTGAAGCGCGTGATGGAGGATGCGCCGCATCCGGCCATCGTCATGAGCGTGCCGTTGCAGGTCGACGCGCGTGCCGCCGCCAACTGGGACGAAGCGCACTGAGGCGTCCCGCCGTCCGGGGGACACTTCGCTGCCTCGCGCGCCGCTTTGGGGCATGTCGCCTGATCACCGCCTCGCAGCGCGGCAAAAGGCCGAAATCAGCCCGGCGTCCTTGACGCCCGGCGCGCTTTCGACGCCCGATGAAACATCGACGCCAGCCGGGTTGGCGATGCGGATCGCTGCGCCGACATTTCCGGCGTCGAGCCCGCCAGCGAGGAAATAATCCGTCCCGGCCGGAAGCGCCGCAAGGATTGTCCAATCAAAACTGACGGCGTTGCCGCCGGGCAGCACGGCATCCTTCGGCGGCTTGGCATCGAACAGGAAGCGTTCGACGATACCGCGCAACGGGTCCGCTTTTGCCAGATCGCCAGGCTCGGACACCGAAAGTGCCTTCATCACCGGCAGGCCCGTCAACGCCTTGATGGCGGCCGCGCGCTCCGGTGTTTCGCGGCCGTGCAGCTGGATGAGCGCCGGGCGCATCATGCGCGCGATGTCACGCAGCAGCGCGTCATCGGCGTCAACCGTCACGGCCACCGGGGCAAGGCCGGCGGCGCGCGCCCGTGCGGCGAGGTCCGCCGCCAGCGGCAGCGTCACATGGCGCGGGCTTTTCCCATAGAAGATGAAGCCGGCATGCGTCGCGCCAGCGTCCGCCACCGCGTCCACGGCATCAGGCGTTGTCAATCCGCAGATCTTGATCAGGCGGCTGTCGTCCATCGCGTCGCGATAGCGGCTTGCGTCCGACAAGTCGAGGCGGCAGGAAGCATTGAGACCGGAGGTCAACCATGCCTGCCATCCTGCCCGCGCTCACCGCCCATCCGCTGTTTCCCTACATCGCCACGCCGGTGCTCTTGCTCATGTCGAACATCTTCATGACGCTTGCCTGGTACGGGCATCTGAAGTTCAAGTCGGCCGCCTTGTGGCTGGTGATCCTTGTCTCCTGGGGCATCGCCTTCATCGAATATTGCCTCGCCGTCCCCGCCAACCGAATCGGACATGCGGTCTATTCGGCGGCGGAACTGAAGACGATCCAGGAGGTGATCACGCTTGGCGTGTTTGTCGTCTTTTCCGTCGTCTATCTGAAGGAAGGCATCGGCCTGTCGCACCTCATCGGCTTTTCCCTGATCGGCCTTGGCGCCGCCATGATTTTCTTTGCGCCGTTCGAGTGATCACGGGGCTGCTGCCTCGCCTGCGCGGCAGGCCGGCAATGTCCGCCCTCATCCGCCGCGACGCACCTGATAATCCTTGATCGTGCGGAACGTCACCTTCGGCGCGCGTTCGGCCTCGTAGTTCAGCATGAAGCCGTTGGCGGCCATGAACACCGGGTCGCCGTCGAGGTCGCGCGCGATGTCGCCGCGGTGCGCCTCGATGAATTTCAGCACATCGGCACGCTCGCCCTCGCCGGGCTTCGGTTCCATCCAGCGGCAGACATTGAAGCGCGACGGCTCGAACGAGACCGGAAGGCCATATTCATTGGCGAGCCGCTCTTTCAGCACGTCAAGCTGCAGCGCGCCAATCACTCCGACGATGGCAGGCGAACCATCCTCCGGCAGGAACAATTGCACCACGCCTTCCTCGCCCAGTTGCACCAGCGCGTCCTTCAGCTTCTTGGCCTTCATCGGGTCTTCTAGGCGCACGCGGCGGAGGATTTCGGGCGCGAAATTCGGCACTCCGTGAAAGAGAATGTCCTCGCCATCGGTCAGCGTGTCGCCAATGCGCAGCGTCCCATGATTGGGGATCCCGACGACGTCGCCCGCCACCGCCTCGTCGGCGATCTGGCGTTGGCGCGCAAAGAAGAATTGCGGTGCCGACAGGCTCATCGGCTTGCCGGTGCGCACCAGTTTCGCCTTCATGCCGCGTTCCAACCTGCCCGAACAGACGCGCACAAAGGCGATGCGATCGCGGTGGTTTGGGTCCATGTTGGCCTGGATCTTGAACACGAAGGCCGTCATGCCCGCATCGGTCGCCTGCACCGTGCGGGTGTCGCCGTCCTGCGCGCGCGGCGGCGGCGCAAAATCGCGCAGGCCCGAGATGAGGTCGCGCACGCCGATGTTGCGCAGCGCGGAGCCGAAGAAAACCGGCGTCAGCGAGCCGTCGAGGAAGGCCTCGCGCTCATAGGGGCGGCAGGCATCCAACGCCAGTTCCACCTGCTCGATGAACTCATCCTGGTGGTTTTGCGGCAAAAGCCCAGCCGCCTGCTGGCTTTGCGGCCCGTTGACCTTGCGCGGCGCGATGTCGGCATCGCCGTGGCGCACAGCGCTGTCGCGCAGATGGTAGGTGCCGGCAAAAGTCTTGCCCTGCCCGATCGGCCAGGTGACTGGCGCGGTGTCGAGTGCCAGCTTCACCTCGATCTCGTCCAGGATCTCGAACGGGTCGCGTGCCTCGCGGTCCATCTTGTTGACGAATGTGATGATCGGGATGTCGCGCAGGCGGCACACCTCGAACAGCTTCAGCGTGCGCGGCTCGATGCCCTTGGCGGCATCGATCACCATCACGGCGGCGTCCACCGCCGTCAGCGTGCGGTAGGTGTCGTCGGCGAAATCTTCGTGGCCGGGCGTGTCGAGCAGGTTGAACACATGGTCGTCATACTCGAACGTCATCACCGAAGTGACGACGGAAATGCCGCGCTCACGCTCGATCTTCATCCAGTCGGAGCGGGTCTGGATGCGGTCTTTCTTGGCCTTGACCTCGCCCGCCAGCTGGATCGCGCCACCAAACAGCAGCAGTTTCTCTGTCAGCGTCGTCTTGCCCGCATCGGGGTGGGAGATGATGGCGAAGGTGCGCCTGCGCGCGACTTCGCTTTTCAGGGTGTCGGTCATGATGCTGTGTCGATGGTGGGGACGGGCGACAATGTTGCGGGCTTGTCGCAAGGGCGGCAGTGAATGGCAAGGCCTGTCACGCCGGAAACCTGCCGCCGCTCACGCCGCCGCGTCCAGCGGCTTCCCATCGGGCTGACGATCATGCGCGACCGCCGCGCGCGCCGCGCACCACGCCAGAAACGCCTTGGCCGCCAGCGGCTTGCTGAAGACATAGCCCTGCAACTCGTCGACGCCATGCTTTGCCATTGCCAGGGCCTGCCCCTCTGTCTCAACGCCTTCGGCGACAGTGCTCCTGTCAAGCCTGCGCGCCAGGCTGACCAGCATGTCTATGATGGCCGCGGACAGCGGATTGTCCAACGCGGTCTCGACGAAGCGCTTGTCGATCTTGACGATGTCGCCGGGCATGTCCTGCAGCGTGGACAGGCCATTGTGCCCGGTCCCGACATCGTCAATGGACAGGCGGATGCCAACGGCGCGCAGGTGTTCCGCAATGGCGGCCGCCTTGGCAAAATCACTGATGTTCTGCCGTTCAGTCAGTTCGATGACGAGGCTGGTCGTCGGCAGGCCGGTTTCCCGGCACAGCCTCACGATTGAATCGGCAAACCCGTCTTTCATGAAATGGGCGGGCGAAAGATTGACCGCCAGCTTGAAGCCCTGATGCGTGCCGGTGATCTCGCCGAGAGCCGATACCGAATCGCGCAACAGGCGCTCGGTCATCTCGCAGATGAGGCCCGAACTTTCGGCCAATGGAATGAAATGGTCAGGTCCGATCACCGTTCCGTCCGGCTTGACCCAGCGGGCCAGCACCTCGCACCCGGTGAGGACATTGCCCCGCGTCGCCATGATCGGCTGGAAATAGGGGCGGATCTCGCCAAGCGCGATGGCCGCCTTCAGCGCTGCAACCGGGTTTGGCGGGCGGGTGCAACACCATATCGCAAAGGCTGTCGCCAAACCCGAAAGCACTCCGGCAATCCATGCGATCACCCCCGCTTTTTGCGCCGCCACGCCATGCAGCACCGTCTTGGGAACGGTGATCGAAACGGCAATCGGATAGCGTGATGATGAGTGTTCGACGGTCTCGATCGACCCAAGCGATCCGATCGACCGGGGGTCGCCGAAGGATGCCAGAAGGTGCCCGCCCTTCAGCATGACCGCGACGCTGGATGTGTCACGGAAGGACGCGGAGAAGAATGAAAACAGAAACGGATCAAGTCCGATCACCGCCGCAAGCGAACCGCTTGGGCCGCTTGGCCATCGCACGCTCAGCAAACCTTCCGGCATGTCCTGCGGCAGACCGAAACTGAAGCCGCCGGCCTCAGCTTCGACAACAGGCGTCGTGCGGTCACTGAGGTTGGCCACGTTTGCGCGGCATCGCAGCGTGCCGTCACCGGCAAAGACGGCAATGTCCTTGAAGGTCGCCCGGGACAAAAGCATGTCGCGCGAGGCGAGCAGTGCCGTTGCGTCGCAATTCATGATGGACAATTCACGCAAGGTCGTCAGTTCGGTGATGGCGTGGTCGATTGCCATTTCGACCTGTTCGACAAGGCGCGCGGCATCGGCCTTCAGGGCGCGCAATTCGCCGCTGGCTGCGAGCTTGCGCTCCCCAAGAAGCGCGAGCAGGCCTGCCGCAAGCGCCACGCAAAGGCAGAGCGCGCCCAGCAACGCTTGTCGTCCAAATTTCATGCTTCGCCCTCTGACAGCCCGACCCCTTGGCGCTGACCTTAGATTGAACCCCTTGGGAAATGGTGAACCGTGCGCTGGCTTGCCGCCGGCGGCCGTCCCGATGGCAGGCTCTTGGCGTCGCCTGTCGACATGGTGGCCATATCCGGTCTGTTGCGGGCTTGATGGCAAATGCGCCGAGGGGGGATGCCGGCAACACGCCCGGACCCTCGCCCTTGACGCCTTGGCGCAAAGCCGCTTGGAACCGCCCGCTGATGTGCGCTTTGAAAGGGCCATGATGCCGCTCCGCCTGATCTTCATGGGAACGCCGGTGTTTTCGGTGGCTGCTCTGGATGCGCTGAACGCTGCCGGCCATGACATTTGCGCCGTCTACACCCAGCCGCCGCGTGCCGGCGGTCGGCGCGGGCTGGACCTGACACCGTCGCCGGTGCATCGGCGTGCCGAAGAACTGGGGCTTGACGTGCGCACGCCTGCCAGGCTGCGCGATCCGGCCGATCAACAGGCGCTCGCCGCGCTGAATGCCGATGCGGCGGTCGTGGTCGCCTATGGGCTATTGCTGCCGAAGGCGGTGCTCGATGCGCCACGCCTCGGCTGCTTCAACATACACGCATCGCTGTTGCCGCGCTGGCGCGGCGCGGCCCCCATTCATCGCGCCATCATGGCGGGTGACACGGAAACCGGCGTGATGGTGATGCGCATGGAGGAAGGGCTCGACACCGGCCCTGTGGCTATGGCCAAACGGCTCGCGATCGGCGCCGATGAGACCACCGGCGAACTGCATGACAGGCTTGCCGCCGCCGGCGCGGCGCTCATCGTCGAAGCGATGGCACGTCTGGAGCAGGGCGACCTGCCCTTGACCCCGCAGCCGGACACGGGCGTGACTTACGCATCGAAGATCGACAAGGCGGAGGCCCGCATCGACTGGTCGCTGCCGGCGGCGGATGTCCACAACCGGATCCGCGGCCTGTCGCCGTTTCCGGGCGCATGGTGCGAGATGGATCTGGGGGCAGGGCCGGAGCGTGTGAAGCTTCTCGGCGCGACGCTGGACAATGCAGTCGCCGGGCCGCTCGGCATCATGTGCGGTGCTGGCGGGCGTGTCACAGTCACGCGGCTGCAACGGGCAGGAGGCAAGGCGGTGGACGCAGCAACCTTCCTCAATGGCGCGACAGTCAGGGCCATCCGCTGATGCCGCGCTACAGGCTCACGGTCGAGTATGACGGCACGCCTTACGTGGGCTGGCAGCGGCAGGTGAATGGCTGGAGCGTGCAGGGCGCGCTGGAAACGGCTGCCGCATCCGTTGCCAGCCATCCGGTGACGCTTTTCGGCGCGGGCCGAACCGACACGGGGGTCCATGCGACGATGCAGGTCGCGCACCTCGATCTGGCGAAGGCCTTTCCCGCCCGCACCGTGATGGAGGCGGTCAATGCGCGGCTGCGCATGGCGGGCGAGAGCATCAGCATTCTTGCCTGCGCGATGGTGGACGAGACGTTCGACGCGCGCTTCTCGGCCAAGGCGCGCCATTACCGCTATCTGATCCTCAACCGGCGCGGCCATCCGGCACTGGATGAAAGGCGGGCATGGTGGATCAAGAAGCCCTTGCAGGTGGAAGCGATGCATGAGGCGGCACAACGCCTGCTTGGCACGCATGATTTCACCACATTCCGGTCCACCGAATGCCAGGCCGAAAGCGCGGTGCGCACGCTCGACCGTTTGGACGTCACGCGCCTTGCCGGCGGAGATGATGTCAATGGACACCTGATCGAGATCCGCGCCTCGGCCCGTTCGTTCCTGCACAACCAGGTGCGCTCGCTGGCCGGTTCGCTGAAGCTTGTCGGCGACGGCCGCTGGACGGGCGACGATCTTGTCGCCGCCCTGGAGGCGCGCGACCGCACCGCGTGCGGCCCGGTTGCCCCGCCACATGCGCTCACGCTTGTCGGCGTGGATTACTGAGCGGGCCGCTGCTGGTGACTTCCTGTTTCGCCGGTTTTCGGCTTTCCGTCCGGTTGATTTCACGGTTGCGATCCTGTCAAAGCGCTATCCAGCCCAAGGAGCCGCCCGATGACCGACACCGCTTTCCAGCCGCTGCCCGCACTCGATCTTGCGCCGGAAACGCAGGCGCGCGTCATCGCGCAGGCGCTGCCCTACATGCAGCGCTACGAAAACAAGACGGTGGTGATCAAATATGGCGGCCATGCCATGGGTGACCCGGAATTCGGCCGTGCCTTCGCGCAGGATGTGGCTTTGCTGAAGCAATCAGGCATCAACCCGGTCGTCGTGCATGGCGGCGGGCCGCAGATTGGCGCCATGCTCGACCGGATGGGCATCAAGAGCACGTTCGAGGGCGGCTTGCGCGTGACGGACCGCGCGACAGTCGAGATTGTCGAGATGGTGCTTGCCGGCTCCATCAACAAGCAGATCGTGGAGATGATCAACCGCGAGGGCGAATGGGCGATCGGCCTGTGCGGCAAGGATGGCAACATGGTCTATGCGCAAAAGGCGACCAAGACCGTGCGCGATCCGGACTCCAACATCGAGCGCGTGCTCGACCTCGGCTTCGTCGGCGAGCCGGTGGAGGTGGACCGGACGCTGCTTGACCTGCTCGCCCGCTCGGAGATGATCCCCGTGATCGCGCCTGTCGCGCCGGGGCGTGACGGCCACACCTACAATATCAACGCCGACACGTTTGCCGGTGCCATCGCCGGCGCGATGGATGCCGAGCGCCTGCTGTTCCTGACCGACGTGCCGGGCGTGCTTGACAAGAACAAGCAGCTGATCCCGGAACTGACGATTGCGCAAGCGCGCGCCCTGATCGCCGACGGCACGATCTCCGGTGGCATGATTCCGAAGGTCGAGACTTGCATCGAGGCGCTTGATCGCGGCGTGAAGGCCGTCGTCATCGTCAATGGCCGTGTCCGCCATGCCGTGCTGCTGGAGTTGATGACCAACCATGGCGCAGGCACGCTGATCGTGCCATGACGCCAGTGAACGGAATTGCGCAAGCGGGTTCGCAATGCCGTTTTCACTGTTGAAAGCCGGGCCTTGGCCCGGCGACAGGAGAAGGACCCAAGCATGCGCTGGCCGACACTGAGGCAAAACAACACCGGCTTCAACGGGTTGTATTTTGCGGGCTCCACCCTTGTCGGCTCCCTGTCCTCGGTGCTGCTGCATGTCGCCTTGGTCTGGGCATTGGTCCGCATCGCGCTTGGCACATTCCCGTTGACGCGCAGCCGCGCCGCGCTCCTCGTCGCGGGCGCCATGGCGCTGCTGCCGCTTGCCGAGGCGGCCTCGGTGATCGCGAATGGGCGCGGCGTCGACGGCTGGCTCGAAGTGATCGGCCAACTGGCCTTCCTCGCCGTCCTGCCGGTCCTGTCGCGTTTGGCGGTCAGCCCGCCCGAAGAAGTGCTGCGGGACTGCACGCTTGCCGCCGCCATTGGCGGCGTGATCCTTCTGGTGCTCGCGTTGATCCAGTTCGGCATTGTCGGCCTGCTGCGCGCCGAGGCGGGGCTGGGCAATGCCGGGGTGATGTCGGTGGTGGCGCTGCTTCTTGCCTGTCTCGCGCTGTGCGGAATTGAACCGGCCGGCGAGCGCCGCCGCATGCTGCTGATCGTCGGCGCGGCCTGCGCTGGCGGGGCGCTGCTGCTGACAGGCATGCGCGCGGTGATCGCGACGGCTCCCATCGCGGTAATGCTCGTGCTGCTTCTGGCGCGCGGCGCGACGTGGCGCTGGGTGCTGCGCGGACCCGCCTTGGCCGTGATGCTGGTGTTTGGCATCGCACTGGCCGCTGCAGTCCCGATGCTGGTGGAGCGCGCGGCCATCGCAGCCAATGCGATCACGCAGATCATCGAGACGGGCGAAACCGAGGATGTGTCGTTGGGCCAGCGGCTTGATCTTTGGCGCGGTGCGGTGCCGTTGATCATGGAGAAGCCGTTTTTCGGCCACGGTCCGGATGCCGCGCGTGGGCTGATCGCGGCCATCCCGGCGACTCCGCGCATGCATCACAGCCATTTCCACAATTTCGCGATCAACGCGCTGGTGCGCGGCGGCCTGTTCGAGCTGGTTGCGATGCTGGCGATCCCGCTTGCCCTCGTCGCCGTTGCCTGGCGCACTCAGGCCACAGCCGAGGCACGGGCCGGGCGCGCCTTCCTCCTGGCTCTGCCCATCATCTTCTATGTGCCGGGCCTGACCGGCAAGCTGTTCGACCATGACATTCTGAACGCCATGTTCGTTTATGCGGTGATTGTCGGGCTGAGGCTGCTCGACCCCGACACGCCCGCCACGCGAGCCTTTCGTGCTCAGGCCTGATGTGGCGCCGGGCGCATGCCGCCCTTCACTGTCAGCGCGGCCAGCGTGACTAGGCTGAACGCGACGATGCCATACCAGAGCGAGACGTGGAAACCCGCGGCGTGGGCCTCCGCGGCCGCCCCGCCTTGCGCCGCAAGCGTGGCAAAGAACAACTCGCCTGTCACGGCGACGCCAAACCCGCCCCCCGCCTGCTGGATCGCCTGAAGGCCACCCGAGGCGGCTCCCGCATCGCGGGGCGGAACGCTCGCCAGCGCGCGCTGGAACATGGGTGAGACGGCGGTGCCAAGGCCAAGCCCGCCGACAAGCAGCGGCAGGCCGTATGTCCACACGGTCGGCTGGACGCCCGCTCGTGACAGGAGCGCCATCGCGACGAAAGCGGCAAGCAGTGCCGCCGAACCTCCCGCCATGCGCGGCGTCTGGCCCTGCACGCCCAGACGGCTTGAGATGCCGGACGCCACCAGCACCCCGATGGAGAAGGGCAGGCTCGCCACGCCAGATTGCAACGGCGTGAAGCCGAACCCGCTCTGGAGATGGATGGTGAAGGCAAGAAAAAAGCCGGGGATGACGGAGAAGAAGAGGGTCGAGACAAAGGCATTGACGACAAAGCCGCGATTGGCGAGCAGCGCCACCGGCAGAACCTGCGGCGCGCCGCGCGCATCCTGCCTGTGCTGCCAATTGAGAAACAGCCAGCCCAGCGGCAGGGCGGCGGCCAGCATCAAGATGCACCACAGCGGCCAGCCGAGGGTGCGGCCTTCGATCAGCGGGAACGTCGCCGCAAACAGGACGAGGCCGGCGATCAGGATGCCTGCCCAATCGATTCCGAGGCCGCGCTGGCCTGCGATGAAGGGAATGAGCCGCAAGCCGGCGACGATGGCAAACAGGCCGATCGGGATGTTGATCAGGAATACCGGCCGCCAGGCCAGCCCGAACAGGTCCAGATTGATCAGCACGCCGCCAAGCAGAGGCCCGGCGACGGCGGCGAGCCCTGAGGTGAAGCCGAACAGCGCGAAAATGCCGGCCCGTTCATCGGGCGGGAAGATCACCTGCGCGATGGCAAGCGTCTGCGGCGTCATCATCGCCCCGCCGATCCCTTGCAGGACTCGGGCTGCGATCAGCCATTCGATGGTCGGTGCGAGCCCGCACAGCAATGACGCCGCCGTGAAGGTGCCGACGCCCAGGAGGAACATCCGCTTGCGCCCGAACGTGTCGCCCATGCGGCCGAAGGGCAGGAGGGCGAGCGAGAAGGCGAGCGTGTAGGCGGCCACCACCCATTGCAGCTGGCTCGATGTGGCCGACAAGGTGCGCTGCAGGTCGGGCAGCGCGACATTGACCACCGTCACGTCGATGAGGTTCATGAAACTCGCGATCAGCAGCACGGCCATCGCGGCCTTGCGCCGCGCCGGGTAGGCGGCCCCGGTTTCGGGGGTGTCCTGTGTCATGATGCTGTTCCGCGGCCTTGGGGCCCTGCCTGTCCCCCGAACGGGGAACCGCGATCATCCAGACGCGATTGGCCAAAGGATTTCAAGTCACAAGCAGGACGATCGCCATCACGACCAAGGCGCATCCCGCCAGTTCGCGCCGTGTCACCTGCTCACGGAACACAAGCACGGTTGCCGCATAGGTGAACAGCATCTCGATTTGCGCCAGCGCCTTCACCTGCGCCGCCGACTGCAGCGTCATGGCGGCAAACCACAGGAACGAGGCGATGGCACCCACACCGCCGACCGCGGACCCGACGCGCCAGTTCGCCAGCACCGCCCACAATTCGGCGCGGTTGCGCCATGCCATCCACAGGCCGAGCCCGAGCGTCTGCAGCGTGATCGCGGCCAGAAGTGTCACGGATGCGCGCATGAACACGTCACCGTCGTCAAGGCCGAGCGAGGCCGAACGGTAGGCGACGGCCGTGAAGCCGAACACGAAGCCCGAGGCGAGGCCGAACAGCGCGCCGCGGGAGGTCAAGGCGGGGCCGAGCGACCGAAAGGCCAAGGTTTCCCGCGCTGTCGCAAGCAGCATCACGCCTGCGACAGCCACCAGGATCGCGCCCGCATCGCGCGGGCCCAGCGTCTCGCCCAGGAGCAGCACGCCGAACAGGGCGGCATGCACCGGTTCGGTGCGCGAATAGGCGGTGGCGACAGTGAAATTCCGGTGACCGAAGGCGGCGATCAGCAGCGCCTGGGCGATGATCTGGCCGAGCGCCGCAAGCGCGACCCAAAGCGCGAAACCCGGCGTCAATGCAGGGACCGCCATGCCGCCCGGCCCGGCCAGCAGCGCGACAATCAGCGCCGCCACCGGCAAGCCGTAGAGAAAGCGCACCAGGGTAGCTCCCGAAACGCCGAGGCGATCTTTCAGGTGGCGTTGCAGCGTGGAACGGATATTTTGCAGGAACGCCGCTGCGACCGTGATCGGGATCCAGAGTTCCATCACCGCGTTTCCACCCTGCACGCCAACCGATGGATGCCCCGATGACCGAACCGCGCCTGAAGCCTGTCGCCATCCCCGACAGGTCGGCATTGGCCGACAAGTTCTCGCATGTGCGCGAATGGGTGTTTGACCTCGACAACACGCTTTACCCGCACCACTCGAACCTGTTTTCGCAGATCGACGTGAAAATGACCAGCTATGTCAGCCAACTCCTGCAATTGCCGCGCGAGGAGGCGCGCAAGGTGCAGAAGCGCTTCTATCTCGAACATGGCACCACGCTGGCCGGGCTGATGCTGCACCACGGCATTGCTGCCGATGATTTCCTCGAAAAGGTGCATGACATCGATTACTCATGGCTCGCGCCCGACCCGAAGCTGGGCGATGCGATCCGCGCGCTCCCCGGCCGCAAGATGATCTTCACCAATGGCAGCCGCAAGCACGCCGAGAATGCGGCGCGCCAGCTTGGCATTCTCGATCATTTCGATGACATCTTCGACATCGTGGCCGCCGATCTTGTGCCGAAGCCCGCCCGCGAGACCTATGACAAATTCGCCTCGCTGCACCGCGTCGACACCGCCCGCGCGGCGATGTTTGAAGATTTGGGCCGCAACCTGATCGCGCCCAAGGCGCTGGGCATGACGACCGTGCTCATCGTGCCGAACAACTTCGAGGCGACGTTCACCGAAGCGTGGGAAGCCGGCCCCGAGCATGATGCCGTCATCGATTTCGTCACCGATGATCTGGCCGGCTTTCTAGGCAGGCTGGCGGGGTGAGCGCCGTCCCCTTCCTGCTTCGAAGCTCCCCCGGACCGTGTCCGGGGGAGCGCCTCAGCATGAAGGGAAGGAGGGATGGGAAATCGTCGCGCCACGCAAGCACCTGTTTCGCGCGGCTCACACCCCGCAAACGCCGGATGCTTTCAGTTCAGGCCGCGTAAACGCGGGCGGCCTGGCTCAAGCCGCGTAAACGCGGGCGATCTGGCTCAAGCCGCGTAGACACGGCCTTGAACAAGGTTGCCGTCGAGGCCCTTCAGCGCCTTGGCGGCGGCCAGCACCGCCAGATCCACCAGCGGCTCGACAAGGATCACGGTCATATAGGCCGCGCCGAAGGTTGCGACGGCCGACAGATTGTCCATCGCGAAGCCCTGCCCATACACGGCCCAGAACGCCACCCAGGCGACAACGCCGCCCTGATAGGCCGACGACAGCTTCAGGACCTGCATGTAGGAGAGGTCGGCATAGGCTGTTTCCTGCGGGATGACGCGTTTGGCCAGTTCGGCGATCAGGAACAGCGGCACCAGCAGCGTGGTGACGTTCATGCCGTATTGCGGCAGGTCGGCCGGTGCAAAGAACAGGCTCTGGATCAGAAGGCCGCCCGCCAGCCCGAGCGCCGCCGGGCCCGCCCCGAAGATCAGGAACAGGGTCGAGCCGAGGATGAGATGCACTTCTGACACGCCGGCCGGCGCA
>JALOTE010000131.1 GCA_025458045.1 Rhizobiaceae bacterium | reverse complement strand
TCCTTCACGCGCGTTTCGATTTCGCCGCGCGGACGCCCGAGCATCTCCAGCCCGAAGCCGATGTTCTCGCCAACCGTCATGTGCGGAAACAGCGCATAGGACTGGAACACGGTGTTGACCGGCCGCCTGAAGGGCGGCAGCCCGCCGATCTCGGCGCCATCCAGCAACATCGCGCCATCGCTTGGATATTCAAACCCCGCGATCATGCGCAGCAAAGTGGTCTTGCCGCAGCCCGATGGTCCAAGGAGCGTGAAGAACTCGTTCTGGAGGATCGACACGGACACGGAGTCAAGTGCCTTGACGGCATTGGCTCCGTTGCCGAACACCTTGGTGACGCCGCGTGCCTCGATTGCCGGAATGGCTTGTGTCAAAACGCCCCGCCCGCCCCTGTGAGGATGCGAGGTTCGCCCAACGCAACGCGGAGAGTCAACACCTTGGGCGGCTGTTTCTTGGGTCGGCACCCGGCTCAATGCCGGGCGGCACGGCACGTTCAGGCGGTGCCGGACCGATCGAACACGACCATGCCGCCGCAAATCGTCATGGCGACGGAGAGCGAAGCGATCCCGCCGGGCGCCACCGCCTCGATGTCACCGTCGAGCATCACAATGTCTGCGAGATATCCTGTGCGGAGCATGCCTTTGCGATCCTCGCAATGCGTCGCAAACGCACCGCCCAGTGTGTAGGCCTCAAGAATGGCATTGAGGCCAAGGCGCTGGTCGGACGCGCCGTCATAGACCGGACGCGTCAGCGCCGCCGCGATGGAGCGCAACGGGCTGATGTCGGCAACCGGCCAATCCGATGCAAAAGCCAGGCGGATGCCATGGTCTGCGAGGTCGCGCGCCAGATAGGCATCCTTCCAACGCGACCTGGCGATCAAGTTCATTGTCGGGAAAACGGGGAAATCCATCGCGCCCGGCGCATGGGACGGCTGGATGGACGCAATGACCCCCATGGCCTTCATCCGCTGGATGTCGGCTCGGTCAATCAGTTCGATATGTTCGATCCGGTTGCGCCGGTCACGGTGTCCATGCGCTTCAACTTGAGCGGCGTAGCCGTCGAGCACGCGCTTCACCGCGCCATCGCCAATGGCGTGGACGGCGATCTGCAACCCGCGCCGGTCGGCTTCGCGGCAGATTTCCGCGAAGCGCCGGGCTTCATGCAAGGGCTCGCCGCGCCAGCCCGGCTTGTCGGGGTAGTCCTCGGTCATGACGGCGGTGCGGCTGTCAACGACGCCATCCATGAACATCTTGACAAAGCCGCTCGACAGCCAGTCGTCGCAATAGTCGGCATGCATGGCGCTCGCCTCTGCCAATTCATCGAGCGCATGATCGTTGCGGAAGTGGTAGGGAACCCGAACACGCGCCGTCAGGCGACCGGCCTTGCGCAGGTGGTCCAGCACTTCGAGCGTGTAACGGTTGCCATCCATGTTGATCAGGCTGGTGAAACCGTGCCGCGCGCAATGGGCGAGGCCGCGCTCCATGGCCGGCAGATCAGCCATCAAGTCGTTCATCGTCGGCTTCGGAACAGGGTCACGGCCGGTCGCGATGCCCGCCATGATGCGGCTTTCGCCCGCCAACCTCAGCACCGGGGCCTTGGCCTCGAACTCCCGCAACTCGCCGGTCGCCAGTCCGTCGGCGCCCATGACGATCTCATTGCCCGGCCCCACCCGGCCGCCGTGCAGAATGCCCGACCGCTCAAGCGCGATCGTGTTGGCCCACGCCGTGTGATGGTCGGCGGCAAGAAGGCAGACCGGCCTGTCGGGGAGGATCGCGTCAAGGTCGTGGCGGGTCAGCGAGCGGCCGTAGATCGCATAGTCACAGCCTTGGCCGACGATCACCGGACGTTCGGGATGGGCAGCCGCGAAGTCACGGATCGCCTTCGCCAGCGCTGCCTCGCCCGACACGCCGAGGAGTTGCAGATGTGCCAGTTCCGAACCGCCCATGAACAGGTGCAAATGGCTTTCGATGAAGCCCGGCAGCACTGTCGCGCCGCCTGCGTCAATCACACGAACATCGCCGGACCTGAGCGCCAGCGCGTCATCGCCAAGCGAGACGACGCGCCCGCCGGACCATGCAACCGCGTGGCTGCGCGGGGCTGCGGCGTCCATCGTCAGGACACGCGCATTGACAATGATCATGGTCTGTCCAGGCTGGGTCATCACGTTCTGCTCGCTATCGAACTCGATTGGGCACACCTGCGATCACGCCGGGTGCTTCAGGGTAGCTGACCTCAAACACGCCGACCGGTCAATGCGTCCCACCGGCCGCGACGCCTGCATCGGGCCGACACCGGCGGTGCCGGATCACAGGAGTGGCGAACGTCTCCCTCAAAAGCAGTGCGCGAAGGTTGTTGCACAATTCGATGGCATGCGCAAAAAAGCGGCAATGCCTGCAGCTTCAACCCCAACGGCGAGTGTCGCGCCACCATCCGTGCTCGTCATCGACGAAAATGCGGCGCGTGCCGCCATCATCGAGGCGGGTCTGCGCGAAGCGGGGCATCAGCGCGTCACCTGCATCCATGATCTCAACGGCATTGCCGCGCGCATCGCAGCAATCGACCCTGACGTGATCGTCATCGACATCGAGAACCCAAACCGCGACATGCTGGAAAGCCTGTTCCAATTGTCGCGCGCGGTGCAGCGTCCGGTCGCGATGTTTGTGGACCGGTCGGACCAGCCGATGATGGAGGCGGCCATTGATGCGGGCGTGTCGGCCTATGTTGTCAACGGGCTGGCCCAAGATCGGGTGAAACCGATCCTCGACATGGCGGTGAGCCGCTTCAACGCGTTCTCGCGATTGCAGCGTGAACTGGCCGAGATGCGCAGCGAGCTTGAGAACCGCAAGGTGATCGAGAAGGCCAAGGGAATCCTGATGAAGTCGCGCGGGATCGACGAGCCTTCGGCCTACAGGCTGCTGCGCACGACCGCGATGAACCAGAACCGCACGATCGCCGAGATCGCGCACAGCCTGGTGGTCGCCGCCGGGCTGCTTGAGCCTTAGGGAGCGCCCGTCGTGTCAGGACTGCATGAGATTTCCGCCGCTTTCCTGCCGCTGACCGACAGCGCGGTGCTGGTTGCCGCCGCCGCTCTTGGATTTGCCGAAGCCGAGGGACTGCGGCTTGCGCTCAACCGCGAGACATCCTGGGCCAATGTGCGCGATCGCATGGCGGTCGGCCATTTCGACGTGGCGCACATGCTGGCGCCCATGCCGATCGCGTTCAATTTGGGGCTTTGCCCCCTCAAGGCCGATGTGATCGCGCCAATGGCGCTCGGACTTGGCGGCAATGCGGTGACCGTCTCCGTCATGCTGCATGACGCCATGCAGCAAGCATCCGAACACCGGTTTTCGGATGCGGCGGCGGCTGGAGCGGCCTTGCGCCATGTCGTTCGCGCCCGCAAGGCGCAGGGCCAGCCAAGGCTGGCATTGGCCGTGGTGCATCCGCATTCCGTTCACAATCTGGAACTGCGCTATTGGCTGGCGGCGTCCGGCATCGCGCCCGACCGCGATGTCGAGATTGTCATCGTGCCGCCGCCCTTGATGGCCGATGCGCTGGCGGCGGGCCGCATCGACGGGTTCTGTGTCGGCGAACCCTGGAACTCGGTTGCCGTGGCGCGCGGACAAGGCCGGATCGCCACGGTGAAAGCCGCCATCTGGCGTTCGAGCCCGGAAAAGGTGCTGGGCGTGCGCAAGGACTGGGCGGAAGCCGCGCCGGAACGATTGGCGGCGCTCATCCGCGCGCTCTACCGTGCGGCGCAATGGTGCGGGGACCCCGCACACCATGAGGAACTGGCGGCGCTGCTTGCCCGCCCTGAGCATGTTGGCGTGGATGTGTCGCTGATCCGCAAGGGGCTTGATGGCCGCATTCTGGCGCTCTCCGGTGACGCTGTCCCGCACTTCTTCGAGCCGTTCGGCGGCGCGGCGACTTTCCCCTGGCAGAGCCACGCCCTCTGGCTCTATTCGCAAATGGTGCGCTGGGGCATGGTCAGCCACGGCGCTGACAACGCAGCCATCGCCCGCCGCAGCTACCGCCCGGATCTCTATCGTGCGGCACTCAGACCGCTGGGCGCGGCGCTTCCCGGCGCGAATGCAAAGGTTGAAGGCGCACTGACCGAGCCGACATCGGTTGGGGCAAGCGGCGGGCAGTTGGTGCTTGGCCCCGACGGCTTTTTTGATGGAACCGTGTTCGATCCGGACCTGATCGACGCCTATGTGCTCGCGCAGGCGCAGGACGCCCTCGCTCCTGGCTGATGAAACTGCAGACAAGCGTTCAGGCAACAGTGCGCTGCACAGTTTTTGTGCGCGTCAATGCGATCCTGCACAAAAGCGGACCAGCGTTGCGGCCCGCCTCATCACAGTGTCGTAACGCCAAGGGATGAATCTCCCGGTCTTTCCACGGACTTCGGAAACTGGCACGGTCTGTGCATTGCAGAGTTTGGGTTCCGTGGGTGGGACCAAACCGCATCCAGCGCTGGGTGCACCATACAGGCAAAGCCGCCTGAATTGCTGACTGCCCGACCTCCTCCCCGGGCAAGAGCAATTCGGGCGGTTTTTGTTTTTTGCGACCGACGAACCGTTTCACGAAACCCGGCCTTCCGCTCCCTCCCAGGCGGCGGCCAAGAAGGGGCAGAACCATGACCGACACCACCAAATCCAGCTTACTGACATCGCCGCTCTCGCGTCGCGGCCTCTTGAAGGGCGCGGCCGGCACGGCGGCACTGTTTGCAGCCAGCCGCGCGCTTCTGCCCGGCGGCGCATGGGCATCAACCGCGACACCCGAAGTCACCTCCGCCAAGCTCGGCTTCATCGCCTTGACGGATGCAGCGCCGCTCATCATCGCCAAGGAAAAGGGCCTGTTTGCGAAATACGGCATGCCCGATGTCGAGGTGCTCAAGCAGGCGTCGTGGGGTGCCACGCGCGACAACATGGTGCTGGGCGGTGAAGCCAACGGCATTGACGGCGCACATATCCTGACGCCGATGCCCTACCTGATGCACACCGGCAAGGTGACGCAAAACAATGTGCCGGTGCCGATGGCGATCCTTGCACGCCTCAACTATGACAGCCAGGGCATCTCCGCCGCGCAGGAATATGCGTCCACGGGCGTCGGCCTCGATTCGTCAAAACTGATCGCGGCGTTCGAGGCCAAGAAAGCGGCCGGCAAGGAGATCAACTGCGCCATGACCTTCCCTGGCGGCACACATGATCTGTGGCTGCGGGCGGCATCAATCCCGACAAGGATGTCAACACCATCGTTGTCCCGCCGCCGCAGATGGTCGCCAACATGAAAGTCGGCAACATGGATGTGTTCTGCGTCGGCGAGCCGTGGAACGAGCAGCTTGTCAACCAGGGCATCGGCTTCACCGCCTGCACGACCGGCGAATTGTGGAAGGGCCACCCGGAAAAAGTCCTCGGTATGCGCGCCGAATGGGTCGAGAAACATCCCAACGCCGCCAAGGCCTTGCTGATGGCCGTCATGGAAGCGCAGAAATGGTGCGACGAGATGGCCAACAAGGACGAGATGTCCGCGATCCTCGGCACGCGGCAATGGTTCAACGTGCCGCCCAAGGATGTTGTCGGCCGCCTGAAAGGCGACATCAACTACGGCAATGGCCGGGTCGAGACCAATACCGGGCTCCAGATGAAGTTCTGGGCGGGCGGCGTGTCCTACCCGTTCAAGAGCCATGACAGCTGGTTCATCACCGAAAACATGCGCTGGGGCAAATTCGCCGCCGACACCGACGTCAAGGCGCTTGTCAATGCCGTGAACCGCGAGGACATCTGGCGGTCGGCGGCCGCCGATCTGGCGCTTTCGGCCGAAGAAATCCCCGCGTCGGACTCACGCGGTGTCGAGACCTTCTTTGACGGCAAGGTGTTCGATCCGGCGGACCCGATGGCCTACCTCAACTCGCTCGCCATCAAGGCTGCCGCCTGAGCCTGACTTGGCGCGGCGCGAGCCACCCTCGCGCCGCAACCCCCTTTTCCAGCAAAGCGACACTCAGGAGCACCGCCATGAGCGCCAAATCCGCGTCAACCGTGACCGCGTTTCCAGTCAAAAGCAGCGCGCCAGCCGCCCCCGTTGTCGCCGCCCCCGTTGTCGCCGCCCCCGTTGTCGCCTTGGAGATCAAGCCCGTGAGGCGTTTCAAGTTGGATGCGGCCGTGGCCGCGACAGCCCGCAACATCCTTCCCCCGCTTGTTGTCATCTGTTGCCTGCTGGCGGTCTGGCAGGTGGCCTTTTCGGAACCAGGCGCATCCCTGCCGCCCCCCTCCGTTGTTTGGACCGAGAGCCGCGATCTCATCGTCAATCCGTTCTACGATTTCGGTTCGGCGGACATCGGCCTCGGCTGGCGGGTGCTGACGTCGCTGGAACGCGTCGCCTACGGTTTCGGGCTGGCGGCCATCGCCGGTGTCATTGTCGGCGCGATCATCGGCCAATCGGTTTGGGCGATGCGCGGGCTGGATCCGCTGTTCCAGGTTCTGCGCACCGTGCCACCGCTCGCCTGGCTGCCGCTTTCGCTTGCCGCGTTCCGTGACGCCAACCCGTCGGCCATCTTCGTGATCTTCATCACTTCGATCTGGCCGATCATCATCAACACCGCCGTCGGCGTGCGCAACATCCCGCAAGACTACCGCAATGTGGCGCAGGTGCTGCGGCTGAACCCGCTCGAATTCTTCTTCAAGATCATGGTGCCGTCCGCCGCACCGTATATTTTCACCGGCCTGCGCATCGGCGTCGGCCTGTCGTGGCTGGCGATCGTGGCCGCGGAAATGCTGACCGGCGGCGTCGGCATCGGCTTCTTCATCTGGGACGCGTGGAACTCGTCGCGCCTCTCCGACATCATCGTGGCGCTCGCCTACATCGGCATCACCGGCTTCATCCTCGACAAGCTTGTCGCGGCGATCGGCAGGATCGTCACCCGCGGCACGTCGGCTGCCTGAGAACAGGAAGGACAATGACAATGCCAGCCTATCTCAAACTCGACCGTCTCGACAAAAGCTTCACCCGCGGCACGACCACGACCGAGGTCTTGTCCGGTATCAACCTGATCATCGACGAAGGCGAATTCGTCTCGATCATCGGCCATTCGGGCTGCGGGAAATCGACCCTGCTGAACCTGATCGCCGGACTGACGCAGGTGACCTCCGGCGTGGTGCTGCTGGAAGACAAGGAAGTCAACGCGCCGGGGCCGGACCGCGCCGTGGTGTTCCAGAACCATTCGCTGCTGCCGTGGTTGACGGTCTATGAGAACGTCAACCTTGCCGTCGCCAAGGTCTTCGCCTCCACCAAGACCAAGGCCGAACGGCATGACTGGGTGATGCGCAACCTCGATCTGGTGCAGATGGCGCATGCCGCCGACAAGCGGCCGTCGGAGATTTCGGGGGGCATGAAGCAGCGCGTCGGCATCGCCCGCGCGCTCGCCATGGAACCGAAAGTGCTGCTGCTCGACGAACCCTTCGGCGCGCTGGACGCGCTGACGCGGGCCCACCTCCAGGATGCCGTGATGGACATCCACGCCCGCCTTGCCAACACGATGATCATGATCACCCATGATGTGGATGAGGCGGTGCTCCTGTCCGACCGCATCGTGATGATGACGAATGGCCCTGCGGCCCGCATCGGCGAGGTGCTTGACGTGCCGCTCGCCCGGCCGCGCAAACGCATCGAACTCGCCTCTGACCGAACCTACCTCAAATGCCGCGAAGCCGTGCTCAAATTCCTCTACGAGCGCCATCGCTTCGTGGAAGCCGCGGAGTGATGCCGATGAAACGCAAGCTTGTCATCATCGGCAATGGAATGGCGCCAGGCCGAATGCTTGAACATCTGTTCGAGACCGCGCCCGACGCATTTGACGTGACGATTTTCAATGCCGAGCCGCGTGTCAATTATGACCGCATCATGCTGTCGCCGGTGCTTTCAGGCGAAAAGGCCTATGAGGACATCATCATCCATGGCGATGGCTGGTATGTGAAACATGGCGTCACGCTTTACAAAGGGCACAAGATCGTCCGCATCGACCGTGCAACCAAGACCGTGACCTCGGAGCACGGTGAAACGGTCGGCTACGACGCGCTGGTGATCGCGACAGGGTCCAACCCTTTCATCCTGCCGGTCGAGGGCAACTCGCTTCCGGGCGTGCTCACCTATCGCGACCTTGACGATGTCAATGCCATGCTGCTTGCCGCGCAGGCGCGCGCCAAAGCGGTCGTCATCGGTGGCGGGCTTCTCGGCCTTGAGGCGGCGGCGGGCCTGAAGGAGCGGGGCGTGGATGTGACCGTGCTCCACATCATGCCGACGCTGATGGAGCGCCAACTCGATACTGCCGCCGGTTACCTGCTCCAGCGCGAGCTGGAAAGCCGCGGGATCCGCGTCATCTGCAAAGCCGACACGAAGCGCATCCTCGGCGACAGCCGCGTCACCGGCGTGGAACTGAAAGACGGCACAGTCATCGATGCATCGCTGGTCGTGATGGCGGCGGGCATACGCCCGAATTCCTTGCTCGCCAAGGACGCGGGCCTCACAGTCAACCGCGGCATCGTGGTGGACGCGCACATGCGCACATCCGACCCGGCGGTCCTTGCGCTTGGCGAATGCGCCGAGGTCGGCGGCCAGTGCTACGGGCTTGTCGCGCCGCTCTATGAGCAGGCGCGCATCCTTGCGGCCACGCTCGCAGGCCAGAGCGTCGCAGGCTTCGTGCATGCCGACACGCCGACGAAGCTGAAGGTGACAGGCATCAACCTGTTTTCGATCGGCGATTTCGCCGACGGTCCCGACCGCGAAGAGATCGTGCTGCGCGATGCCTCCGCCGGCGTCTACAAGCGCGTGATCCTGAAAGACAATCGCATCATCGGCACGGTGCTTTATGGCGAAACGTCCGACGGCGCCTGGTTCAACGATCTGAAAAAGAAAGCGACCTGATCTTCGGCCAGTCCTTCCAGGGGGGTGCCCCGCTGGACCCTATGGCGGCCGTTGCAGCCTTGCCGGATGATGCGGAAATCTGCGGCTGCAACGGCGTTTGCAAGGGCAAGATCGTTTCCGCGATCACATCCAAGGGCTTGGCCGACCTTGACGGCGTGCGCGCCCACACGAAAGCGTCTGCAAGTTGCGGCACCTGCACGCCGCTCGTTGAAAAGGTGATGGCGCTCACTTTGGGTGACGCCTTCAACCCGAAGGCCGTCAAGCCGATGTGCGCCTGCACCGACATGAGCCATGAGGAAGTGCGCCGGCTGATCGTGGCCAAACGCCTCAAGACCATCCCCGCCGTGATGCAGGAACTGGAATGGAAAACCTCCTGCGGCTGCGCCAAGTGCCGCCCGGCGCTGAATTACTACCTCGTTTGCGAATGGCCGGACGAGTATGCCGACGATTATCAATCGCGCTTCATCAATGAGCGCGTGCATGCCAACATCCAGAAGGATGGCACCTATTCGGTTGTTCCGCGCATGTGGGGTGGCGTGACCTCGTCCACGGAGTTGCGCGCCATCGCAGACGTCGTCGACAAATTCCAGATCCCGATGGTGAAGTGCACCGGCGGCCAACGCATCGACATGCTGGGTGTCAGGAAGGAAGACCTGCCCGCTGTCTGGGCGGATCTGGGCAAGGCCGGTTTCGTGTCCGGCCAGGCCTATGCCAAGGGCCTGCGCACGGTGAAGACCTGCGTCGGCTCGGAGTGGTGCCGTTTCGGCACACAGGATTCGACCGGCCTTGGCATCCGCATCGAGAAATTCATGTGGGGTTCCTGGACCCCGGCCAAACTCAAGCTCGCGGTGTCCGGCTGCCCGCGCAATTGCGCGGAGGCGACGTGCAAGGATATCGGCGTCATCTGCGTCGATTCCGGCTTTGAAATTCATTTCGCAGGTGCGGCGGGCCTCGACATCAAGGGCACGGAACTCCTGTGCCATGTGAAGACCGAGGATGAAGCGCTGGAGCATATCGTGGCGCTGACGCAGATGTACCGCGAGCAGGGGCTCTATCTTGAGCGCATCTACAAATGGGCCAAGCGCATCGGGCTTGACGAGATCCGCAACCAGATCGCCCATGACCCGGAGCGCCGCAAAGCCTTCTTCGAGCGCTTCGTTTTCAGCCAGAGATTTGCGCAAGTCGACCCGTGGTCCGAGCGCGTGTCCGGCAAGGACAAGCATGAATTCAAGCCAATGGCGGTGCTTTCGTTGGAGGCGGCCGAATGACCATGATGACCGTGAAAGCCGAGGCCGCATGGGTGGCCGTCGGCCCCTTGTCGGACATTCCGCCGCGCGGAGCGCGCTGCGTGAAAAATGGCCCGATGACCATCGCCATCTTCCGCACGGCGGGCGACAAGGTGTTTGCGCTTGAAGACACATGCCCGCACAAGGGCGGGCCGCTGAGCCAAGGCATCGTGCATGATGGCTGCGTGACGTGCCCTTTGCACAATTGGGTGATCTCGCTCGCCTCCGGCCGCGCCACGGGTGCCGATGAAGGGGCGACCGCCGCGTTTCCGGTGAAGGTGGAGAACGGCGTCGTGTATCTGTCGCTGACAGCGGCGGGTTGACAATGATCGTCAATGCGCCTGAGGTCAAAACCACCTGCCCCTATTGCGGTGTCGGCTGCGGCGTGATCGCGACGGTGAAGCCGGACGGCAGCGTGGCGATCAAGGGCGATCCCGAACATCCGGCGAATTTCGGGCGGCTCTGCTCCAAGGGGTCGGCACTGGGCGACACCGTGTCGACCGATGGCCGGCTGCTGCACCCGGAAATCGGTGGCAGGCGCACGACATGGGACGAAGCCCTCGACACGGTCGCTTCGCAGTTCAGCAACGCGATCCGCGCGCACGGGCCGGATTCGGTCGCGTTCTATGTGTCGGGCCAGTTGCTGACCGAGGATTATTACGTCGCCAACAAGCTGATGAAGGGCTTCATCGGTTCCGCCAACATCGACACCAATTCGCGGCTGTGCATGGCGTCATCTGTGGCCGGACACCGACGCGCATTCGGGACTGACACCGTGCCCGGCACCTATCAAGACTTGGAACTGGCTGACCTTGTCGTGCTGGCGGGTTCCAACCTCGCCTGGTGCCATCCGGTTCTGTACCAGCGCATCGCCGCGGCGAAGGCCGCCCGCCCGGACATGAAGATCGTCTTGATCGATCCGCGCCGCACCATGACCGCCGACATCGCCGACCTGCATCTGGCCGTGCGCAATGATGGCGATGCCGCCGTGTTCCTCGGCCTGCTTGCACAATTGGAGCGCGCCCGCACGATTGACTGGCCATGGGTCAACGCGCATGTGAGCGGCATGGATGCCGCGCTTGCCGAGGCGCGGCCATATACGCTGGAGCGCGCCGCGCACGAGGCCGGTGTGTCCGCCGCGGAACTCGATACGATGTATCGCTGGTTCGCCTCCACATCGAAGGTCGTCACCGTCTATTCGCAGGGCGTGAACCAGTCGGCGTCCGGCACCGACAAGGTGAACGCAATCATCAACTGCCATCTTGCGACCGCCCGCATCGGCCGGCCGGGCATGGGGCCGTTTTCGGTGACAGGCCAGCCGAACGCCATGGGCGGGCGAGAGGTCGGCGGGTTGGCCACCATGCTCGCCGCGCACATGAACATCGAGGATCCGGCCCATCGCGATCTCGTGCAGGATTTCTGGGCTGCGCCTGCGATGGCCGACAAACCCGGCCTCAAGGCCGTCGACATGTTCCGCGCGGTGTCCGACGGCCGCATCAAGGCGCTCTGGATCATGTCGACCAATCCGGTGGTGTCGATGCCGGACGCGGACGCGGTGAAGGCCGCAATCGGTGCCTGCCCCTTCGTTGTCGTCTCCGACATCCTTGGCGACACGGATACGGCGCGGCTCGCCCATGTGAAGCTGCCCGCCACCGCCTGGGGCGAGAAAAACGGCACGGTCACCAACTCCGAGCGGCGCATTTCACGCCAGCGCGGCTTCTTGCCCGCACCCGGCGAGGCGCGGCCTGATTGGTGGCACATGGCAGAGGTGGCGAAACGCATGGGGTTCGGCCCCGCCTTTGCCTGGCCGGATGAAGCGGCGGTCTTCGCCGAGCATGCGGCCCTTTCCGGCCATAGCAATGACGGCACGCGCGACTTCGACATTTCCGCTTTCGCCGGGGTGTCAGCCGAGGAGTACGAGGCGCTGGCGCCATTCCAGTGGCCGCAGCACCAAGGCGAAACCTCGCGCGAGACGCGCTTTTTTGCCGATGGCCAATTCTTCACGCCGGATCGAAGGGCGCGGGCGATCACCGTTCAAGCGTCGGTCGTCGTGGAAGATGTCGCCCTGCGCTACACGCTCAACACAGGCCGCGTGCGTGACCATTGGCACACCATGACGCGGACGGGGCGCAGCGCGAAATTGTCGGCGCACCTAGCCGAGCCATATTGCGAAATGCACCCCGATGATGCCGCGGCGCTTGGTATCGTGGATGCCGGGTTGGTGCGTGTCTCGAATCTGCGGGGCTCGGTCATTCTCAGGGCGTTGATCACGCCGCGGGCGCGCAGGGGCGCGTTTTTCGCGCCGATCCACTGGACGGGAGCGAACAGTTCGGACGCCCGCATCGACAGGCTTGTCGCGCCGGTGACGGACCCGGTTTCCGGGCAGCCCGCTTCAAAATCGTCGCGCGTGGATGCGGAACGCTACTCACCGGCCTGCCATGGTTTTGCAGTGTCCGTCGCAAAGCCGGAGACACGCGGGCTGCCCTACCATGCGAGCGCTGCCGCGCCGGGCGGCTGGCGCTTGGAGTTCGCGCTCGGCGAAAGGCCCGGTGACGCGGAGGCGGCATTGCGCGCCATGTTCCACGTGCCGGACAGCGCCGATCATCTGGTCTATCGCGATGTGGCGCTCGGGCATGAGCGGCACGCCTTCTTCGCCGGTGATCGCCTGATTGCGACCGTGTTCATTTCGCCCGAACCGGTTGCGGTGTCCCGGATCAACACCGCGGCCGCATTGACGCAAGCCCATGCCGACCGCCGCGCGCGGTTTGCCCTTGTCGCGACGCGCCCGGGGGTGGGCAAGCCTGACCCGGGCGCGATTGTCTGCTCCTGCTTCAGTGTCGGGGTCAACCAGATCACCACCGCGATCGCCGCCGGAGCATCGAGTGTGGACGCGATCGGGAAAGCCACCTGCGCGGGCACCAATTGCGGCTCCTGCAAGGCCGAAATCGGCGCGGTTATCGCCAGGCACACTTCACGCCCGCAGGGAGAAGCCGATGGCCGACGCCTCATCGCCGCTGAATGAGCCACGCCGCCCGGAGGTGACCGCGCCGCAGCGCATGGGGCCGCTCGCCGTGCTGCCGGTGTTCTTCAAGCTCGAAGGCCGCCGCGTGCTGCTTGCCGGCGGATCGGATGCGGCAGCATGGAAGGCCGAATTGCTTGCCGCCGCGGGTGCCCATGTGGACGTGTTTGCGGCCGAACCTGTGCAGGCGATGGCCGACTTGCTCGCGTCCGATCCGGAACGGGGCGCTTTCGCCCACCATGCCCGCGATTGGTGCATCGATGATTTCACCCGCGCAACGCTCGCTGTCGCCGATGCTGCGGATGAGGCGCAGGCCCGCGCGTTTGCCTGTGCGGCGCGGGCGGCGGGCGTGCCGTTCAACGTGATCGACAACCCGGCCTATTGCACCTTCCAGTTCGGCGCGATCGTCAACCGTTCGCCCGCGGTGATCGCGATTTCAACCGATGGCGCCGCACCCATTCTCGGCCAGGCCATCCGCCGCCGCATAGAAACGCTGCTGCCGCAGGGAATTTCCGGCTGGGCCGGCTTCGCGCGCGCCATCCGCGCCCAAGTGTCGGCACGGCTGAAGCCGGGTGCGCAGCGCCGCGCTTTCTGGGAAAAGCTGGCGGAAACCGCATTCCGCATTCCGTTCACGGACCATGCGGGAGAGGCGTTGCTAGCCGATGCGGGGCGCATTGAAACCAGCATCGGCCGCACCGGCCAGGTGACGCTGGTGGGCGCCGGGCCGGGGGACGCCGACTTGCTCACCCTCAAGGCGATGCGCGCGCTGCAAGCCGCCGATGTGATCCTGTATGATGATCTGGTTTCGCCCGATGTGCTGGAACTGGCGCGCCGCGAAGCCAAGCGCATGCTGGTTGGAAAGCGTGGCGGCAAGGCCTCCTGCAAGCAGGAAGAGATCAACGCGACGATGCTGAAACTCGCCAGAGCAGGCAAGCATGTCGTGCGGTTGAAATCCGGTGATCCGATGGTGTTTGGACGCGCGGGCGAAGAAATTGAGGCGCTGGAAGCCGCAGGCATTCCGGTTTCAGTCGTGCCCGGCATCACGGCTGCGCTCGCCATGGCGTCGGCGTTGGGCGTTTCACTGACGCATCGCGACCATGCGCGCTCGGTGCGCTTTGTGACCGGCCACAACCGTGACGGCCGACTTCCCGCCGACATTGATTGGCGGGCCTGCGCCGACCCGGTTTCAACCACGATCTTCTACATGGGCGCAAAGACGGCAGCGGCACTTGCGGCCAGGCTCATGGCGGCTGGACTTCCCGGCGCAACGCCTTGCGCTGTCGCGGTTGGGCTGTCGACGGCGGATGAGGCGTTGAGCGTCACGACGCTCAATGAACTGGGTGAGGCCTGCGCGACGCTCGCCACAAACCGCCCGGTGCTGATCGGGGTCGGCGCGGTGTTCGGCGCGCGGGCCGCAACTCAGACAGCGGGCTTCGGCCCGGCGGCCTTCAAGGCGTCACGCGCGACGTCGATGATGTAGGCCTGCGTCGCCTCGTCCAGATAGGCGTGCATCGGCAGCGCGACAACTTCATGGGCGATGCGGTCCGACACGGGCAGGCCATTGCCTGCAACCGGAAACCGCCGATACGCGGTTTGCTGGTGCAGCGGCTTCGGATAATAGATCGCTGTCGGCACGCCTTTCGACTTCAGACCATTGATGAAACCGTCGCGCGCCGCCGCCGGAATGCGGATCACATATTGCGCCCAGGTCGACACGCAGCCGTCCAGCACCTGCGGCGTGACCGCGACATCCGACAGGCCGGCCTCATAGCGCGCCGCCACCTGCTGGCGCGCATCGATCTCGGCGGCAAACACCTCCAGCTTTTTCAGGAGCACCGCCGCCTGCACCGTGTCGAGGCGCGAATTCACGCCGATGCGGATGTTGTCATATTTGTCTTCGCCCTTGCCATGGATATGCAGGGAGCGCAGCGGTTCGACAAAGGCATCGTGCTTGGTGAACACCGCACCGCCATCCCCGTAGCAGCCAAGCGGTTTGGCCGGGAAAAAACTGGTCGTGGCAAAGTCGCCGATGGAACCGGCAATACGCCCTTTGTAGGTTGACCCAAAGCCCTGAGCCGTGTCGGCGATCAGCATCACGCCCTCGGCGGCACACCACGCTTCGATCGGGTCATAATCGGCGGGCTGGCCGAACAGATCGACGGCGATGACGGCGCGCAGCTTCAGCCCGTTTTGCACCGCCGTGTCCCGCGCGGTGTCGAGCGCGGCGGGATCAAGGTTGTAGGTCACCGGATCGACATCGATGAAAACCGGCGTCGCGCCCAGCCAGGCGACAACCTCTGCGGTGGCGGCGAAGGTGAAACTCGGGCAGATGACAGCGTCACCTGGACGCAGCTTCATCGCCATGAGGATGAGGCCGATCGCATCCGTGCCATTGGCGCAGCCGATGGCGTGACGCGCGCTGCAGAAACGCTTCAACTCCTGCTCCAGCTGCCCCACCTGCGGCCCGAGGATGTAGCGGCCATCGCGGACCACTTCGAGGATCGCCTCTTCCATGGCAGGGCCGATGGCGCGGCGTTGGGCCTTGAGATCGATGAAATCGATGGCAGGCAAGGGGGGCGTTTGAGCGGATGCGGAAGCAGTCATGCGGGGGTCCGGCGCAAGTGTGTCGCGCGGCTGTAGCGGCGGCGCGCCGCGCCTGCAATGCGACACACCGGTGAAGCGCCTCACCTTTCATGACAGCGCGTGACAGTGCAGCCGCCCGCGCGGCGCACGAACAGGCAGGCAG
>JALOTE010000130.1 GCA_025458045.1 Rhizobiaceae bacterium | reverse complement strand
TGGCACGCACGCACGGGACATCCCCGGACGCCCGCCTCGTCGCGGTGCCCGTCTATGACAGGATTTCCAATTTCGACGATCTGGATCCGCTGCTGCATGATCCGGCCTTCGACGTCCGATTCATCCGTCCCGGTGAGGCCCTGCCGCCGGATTCTGGCATCGTCATCCTGCCTGGCTCAAAGGCGACGATTTCCGATCTGGCATGCCTGCGCCGCAATGGCTGGGATCGTGACATTGCGCGTCTTCATGGCCAAGGCGCGGAAATCATCGGCCTGTGCGGCGGCTACCAGATGCTTGGCCGTGTGATCCGTGATCCGCTGCGGCTTGAAGGCGCGGATGCCGAGACCGAGGGGCTCGGCCTTCTGGACATAGAGACCGTCATGCAGCCCGAGAAAACCTTGCGCGAGGTCGAGGCGTTCGCGCCGCTCTTGAACCGCATGGTCAGCGGCTACGAAATCCATCTGGGCACGACGACCGGCCCCGACTGCGCGCGCCCGACCAGCCTGATCGGGGCGCGCGCCGACGGGGCGCGTTCAGCGGATGGAACGGTGTGGGGCACCTACCTGCATGGCGGCACGATGCTTGCCGCGCATCTTGGCGCGCAGGCAGGCGAATCACGCGTGATCGCCGACGCTGCGCTGGACGCGATCGCCGCGCGTTTGGATCAATTGCTCGACGCGCGTTTCATCACGCGTTGGCTTTCGCCTTGAAGCGCGTCCGGCTCAACGATATGCAACCGCCCCGGCGCAACGCAAACACGGTTTCGACCACCGTTCTTGGCTGCATAGAGCGCGTTGTCGGCCCGGCGCATGGCATCGCTCAACGCGGTGTCCGCGTCCAGCAAGGTCAGACCGATGCTGACGGTGAGCGGGATTTGAACACCATCCGCGGTGAAGGGACGGGCGGTAACGCTTGTCCGCACATGCTCGGCTTCCAGCCGCCCGTCGAGGATGGTGAAGCCAGCGATGGCGAACTCCTCGCCGCCAAGCCGCGCGCAAATCGCGTCGGCATTGTTCGACGCGGCAATCACCGAAGCGAGATGCTGCAAGACCTTGTCGCCGACATCATGCCCGTGCGTGTCATTGATCTGTTTGAAGTGATCGGCGTCGATGACCATCAGATAGCCGGTTTCGCCCTTCCGGCGCGCCTTGCGCGCCATCATCGCATGCTCTTCGACCCAGGCGCGACGGTTCAGAAGCCCTGTCAGCGGATCACGGTTGGCCAACTGCTGGAGGCGCTGGTTGGCGCGCCACAACCGCCAAGACATCATGTTGAAGCCGAACAGCATCGGGCCGGCCAATATGATCCCGATCGCGATCGTCGAGACGATATTGCCAAGGCCGATAACAGGATAAAGTTGCGGGTAGCCGGTCCGCAGCCAGAGGTCGGAGATCGCCACAGCGGCGCCGGTGATCAGCGCTGTCAACACCATGGTGCGGCGGACGACCTGCCCCCAGGAGCATATCTCGAACCAGCCGCCGAAACGGTCACCCCACTCATTCACGATGTGATTTTCCTCGCCCCGCCCGGCGCAAGCATGATGGCCTGTCGTTAACGGAAATTGAACAGCGCCTCGCGCGCTGCCAGGCGGATTGACATTGGCTCCGCCCCGATGGAGGACTTTCCCCACTTTGACGGTCCGTTCGGGGTCAGACCCGGATGGTGAAAAGGGAACATGGCGGCGCGGACTTAAATCAAGCGCGCCAACCATGGCCGACCCCGCGACTGTATGGCGGCAAGGCGGTTCCGCGCGCATGGGCGCACCCACTGGCCAAAAGCCGGGAAGGGGGAACAGCCGCAGGATGCGCATCCTGCACACCGCGAGCCAGGAGACCTGCCGCCAAACAGGGCTGACAGCCCGCCGCCGCGCGGACGTTTCCGTGCAGTTGCCATTCACGGAGGTTGAATTGGCGCGACTGACACGCACCGCCCCTCCGGGCGGGCCTTTCCTTTTGGCCGTGCCATGCCTGCACCGCTGACCCTCGTTCTGGGCGGCGCGCGCTCGGGCAAGTCACGCCATGCCGAAGCGCTTGTGACGGCGACCGGGCTGGCGCGCATCTATGTCGCGACCGCGCAGGCGTGGGATGACGAGATGGCGGCGCGCATAGCGCGGCATCGCGCCGATCGCGGCGACGGCTGGATGACGGTGGACGCCCCGCTCAACCTTGCAGATGCGATCACGCTGCATGCCAGGCGTGGCCATGCCGTTCTGGTGGATTGCCTCACACTGTGGCTCACCAATGTGATGCTGGCGGAGCAAGACATCGAAACCGAGTTTGCCGCTCTGGAGATGGCGCTGGCGAAGGCCGATGCGCCGGTCATGCTCGTTTCCAACGAGGTCGGCCTCGGCATCGTGCCCGACAACCGGCTTGCGCGCGCGTTCCGCGACCATGCGGGACGGCTGCATCAACGGCTGGCCCAAAAAGCAACAAATGTTCATTTCATCGCGGCCGGCTTGCCGCTTGTCCTCAAGGGAACCCTCTGATGAACCTCGCCAAGATTCCTGCAACCGTCATCACCGGCTTTCTTGGTTCCGGCAAGACAACGCTGATCCGCTCGATGCTGGAAAACGCCAATGGAAAACGCCTCGCGCTCATCATCAACGAGTTCGGCGACCTTGGCGTCGATGGCGGAATTCTCAAGGGCTGCGGCATCGACGCCTGCCGCGAGGAGGATGTGATCGAACTGAACAATGGCTGCATCTGCTGCACGGTCGCGGATGATTTTCTGCCCGCCATGGAGAAGTTGATCAACCGGCCGGACGCGCCGGATCACATCATCATCGAGACGTCGGGTCTGGCCTTGCCGCAACCGCTCGTCGCCGCGTTCAATTGGCCCGATGTGAAAGCACGCGTCACGGTCGATGGCGTGGTGACGGTTGTCGATGCGGCTGCCGTATCGGAAGGACGCTTTGCCGATGATCATACGGCGGTGGATGCGCAGCGCGCCGCCGACGCGAGCCTGGACCATGACAACCCGATCGAGGAATTGTTCGAGGACCAGTTGACCGCCGCCGACCTCATCATCCTCGCCAAGGCCGATCTTCTGGACGCAACCGCCATGGCGCAGGTGAAAGCCGATGTCGCGGCACGGATGAGCCGCAAGGTGTCAATGGTGGAATCGGCCAATGCGTCGGTGCCCAACGCCGTGCTGCTCGGGCTCGATGCGGCCACCGAGGACCAGATCCATCTGCGCCGTTCGCATCATGAGATGGAGCATGAAGGCGCGGACCATGACCACGATCATGACGAGTTCGAGAGCTTCATCGCCGAGACCGGCGCGATCAGCGATGTGAAGCGCTTCGAGGAACGCATGAAGGCCGTGATCGCCAAGCATGACATCTTGCGCTTCAAGGGCTTTGCCGATGTGCCGGGCAAGCCGATGCGCCTCGTCGTGCAGGCTGTCGGAACGCGCATCGTCTCCTATTTCGACCGGCCCTGGGCGGCAGGCGAAAGCCGCGCCAGCCGCTTTGTCGTCATCGGCGAGCATCACGACATGGATGAACCCGCCATCCGTGCCGACATTCTGGCTGCGGCGGCCTGATGCATCTGCTTGCCGCCCAGCGCGGAACGCTTGCCGAGGCAGGCGCGGCCGTCGATCTTGGCCAGACGCGCGGCGACATCTGCGTGCTGACGGCGGCCGACACTGAAATCGCCTCCCTTGCGGCGGCACGACGTGCCGCCCCCGACCAGCCGACACTCCGTCTCGCCAACCTCATGCGCCTTGCGCATCCGATGTCGGTTGACGCATGGATCGAGCGGACCGGTCGCCATGCCAAACTGATCGTCGCGCGCGTGCTTGGCGGGGTGGGATATTGGCCGCACGGGCTGGCCGCGCTTGGCCAAGTGGCGCGCGAGCGTGGCGTCCTGTTTGCCGCGCTGCCCGGAGACGACAAGCCGGACGCTGGCCTGGCCGGTTTTTCAACCGTCACGCCTGATGATTGTGCGGCGCTGCATGCTTTTCTTGTGGAAGGCGGCGAAGCCAATGCCGGTCTGTTTCTGGAGCATTGCGCGGCGTTGATCGGGCGCGGCGAACGGCCCGGCCCCGCGTCTCCGCTGCCGAAAGCGGGCCTGTGGCGATGCTCCTTGGAAGGGCTCGCCGCCGATCCGCGCCCGAAAGCTCCGGTCATTTTCTATCGCGCGCTGGTGCAATCCGGCCAGACCGCCGCGATAGCCGCGCTGTGCGAAGCGCTCGAAACGCACGGTCTCCGCCCGGTCCCGATGTTTGTTCCGAGCCTGCGGGACCCCGTGGCGGCCGCATTGCTGGACCAGGTGTTTTCCGCCGCGCCGCCGGACGTGATCCTGAATGCCACGGCGTTTTCCGTGTCGGCACCCGGTGGCGCGCATGTGTCAACCGTGCTTGATCGTGCCGATTGCGCCATATTGCAGGTGGCGCTGGCCGGAACCGCGCGGGACGCGTGGCAGGCGTCGTCACAAGGGTTGTCCGCCAAGGACCTTGCGATGAATGTCGTGCTGCCGGAGGTGGACGGGCGGGTTTTCACCCGGGCAATTTCCTTCAAGGCGGCGGCGCGCTTTGACGAAGCCGTCGAATGCGACATCGTCACCCATGTGGCGGATGAAGGGCGGTGCCGCTTTGTTGCGGCGCTGGCGGCAAGATGGGCGCGCCTGCGGCGGACACCGAACGGTGAAAAGCGTGTCGCCATCCTGCTTGCAAACTATCCGAACAAGGATGGCCGGCTGGCCAATGGTGTCGGCCTCGATACGCCTGCCGGAACCGTCGAGGTGCTCAAGGCGATGGCAGAGGCGGGCTATCATGCTGCGGGCGCGCCCGCCCAAAGCGCCGCGCTGATGGACATGCTTCGTGCCGGCATCACCAATGCAGGTGTTGGCGGGCGGCATGTTCGCGAGCGGCTTTCCGTCAACCATTACAAGGCGATGCTGTCCGCCTTGCCCGTTCAGATTCAGGATGAGGTGGGCGCGCGCTGGGGCGCGGCGGAGGATGATCCATTCGTGATGGATGAAGCGTTCGCGTTGCCCTTCACGCGCTTCGGGAATGTGATCGTCGGGGTGCAGCCGGCGCGCGGCTACAACATCAACCCGTCCGAGACTTACCATTCGCCAGACCTTGCGCCGCCGCACAATTATCTGGCGGCCTATCTCTGGCTGCGCCACGTGTTTCACGCCGACGCCGTGATCCATATGGGCAAGCATGGCAATCTGGAGTGGCTGCCGGGCAAGGCCTTGGCGCTGTCTGAAACATGCTGGCCGGAGGTCACGCTCGGGTCCGTGCCGCATCTTTATCCGTTCATCGTCAATGATCCGGGCGAGGGGACGCAGGCGAAACGCCGCGCGAGCGCCGTCATTATCGACCATTTGACGCCGCCCCTGACGCGTGCCGAAAGCCACGGCCCGATGCGCGATCTCGAAGCACTGGTGGATGAGTATTACGCCGCCAGCGGCGGCGATCCACGCCGGGTGAAGCTACTCTCGCGCCAGATCAGCGAGTTGATGGCGGTGAGCGGCCTCGATGCCGACCTTGGATTCAAGGGCGGCGAAGCCGATGAGGCGCGGCTTGAGAAGCTCGACGCGCATCTCTGCGACTTGAAGGAGATGCAGATCCGCGACGGTCTGCACGTCTTCGGCGTGGCACCCGAAGGCCGCCTGCTCACGGATCTGCTGGTTGCGTTGGCGCGCATCCCGCGCGGGGCGGGCGAAGGCGGCGATGCGAGCTTGATCCGTGCGATCGCGGCGGATGTGTTTGGCGTTTCGGTCGAACGCCCCCCTCTGTCCGCAGTGCGGACATCTCCCCCTCAAGGGGGGAGATTGGCGATTCATTCTGAATGGCTGACGGATTCTGAACGGTGGAGGAACTCGGCTCCAATCTCCCCCCTTGAGGGGGAGATGTCGGCGAAGCCGACAGAGGGGGGGCTTAAAGCACGACTCGATCCCCTCACCTGCACCATGTCCGGCCCGTGGACCGGCCCAAGACCTGCGATCCTTGCCGCCCTTTCTGCTGATCCATGGCGCACACAGGGCGACACGGTCGAGCGCATCGAGTTGCTTGCCGCCAAGCTCGTCTCGGGCGAAACACCATGCCCGGCCGATTGGCACGCCACACGCGCGGTGCTCGACACCATTGAGACAACGCTGAGACCGGCGGTCACGGCCAGCGGCCGCGCCGAGATCGACGGGCTGATGCGCGGGTTGTCCGGCCGTTTTGTCGCGCCCGGCCCATCCGGCGCGCCGACGCGCGGGCGACCGGATGTGCTGCCGACCGGACGCAATTTCTACTCCGTCGACACGCGCGCCATCCCGACTGAGACCGCATGGACCCTTGGCCGCAAAAGCGCGGAAGCCCTCATCGCCCGTCACGCGCAGGAGCATGGCGACTGGCCGCGCGCCATCGGGCTGACGGCGTGGGGCACCGCCAACATGCGCACCGGAGGCGACGACATCGCGCAGGCGCTGGCCCTGATGGGCGTGAAACCCGTCTGGGACGGGCCGACACGGCGTGTCACCGGCTTTGAGATCCTGCCTGTCGCGGCGCTCGGCCGGCCGCGCGTGGATGTCACCTTGCGCATTTCCGGCTTCTTCCGGGATGCGTTCCCGGATCAGATCGCGCTCATCGACCGGGCGGCGCGTGCCGTGGGCGCGCTCGACGAACCGGCCGAAGACAACCCGGTTGCCGCGCGCATGAAGGCCGAGGCCGCGCCCGGCCATGATGCGGGCGCGCGGGTGTTCGGGTCAAAGCCCGGCGCTTATGGCGCGGGCTTGCAGGCGCTGATCGACGAGGGCGGCTGGCGCGAGCGCGCCGATCTTGGAGAGGCCTATCTGGTGTGGGGCGGTTACGCCTATGGCGCGGGAGACGAAGGCAGGGCTGCTCGCGGCGCGCTGGAGACCCGGCTCTCCCAACTCGACGCGATTGTCCAGAACCAGGACAACCGAGAGCATGACCTGCTTGATTCCGACGACTACTACCAGTTCGAGGGCGGCATGGCGGCGGCGGCTGAAACGCTGTCCGGCACGCGCCCGATGATCTACCACAATGATCATTCGCGGCCGGAACGCCCCGTCATCCGCACGCTGGAGGAAGAGATCGCCCGCGTGGTGCGCGG